>NZ_JBHWHY010000008.1:0-204348 GCF_042732265.1 Streptomyces sp. NPDC059788
TCCCGAAGGAGGTTCATCGTTCGACTTGCATGTGTTAAGCACGCCGCCAGCGTTCGTCCTGAGCCAGGATCAAACTCTCCGTGAATGTTTCCGGGCTATCCCGGTAACACACACGAGAGCGGAACAGGAAGCGGAATAGGCTTCCCGTTCACAGCGTCCTCGCTGTGTGTGCCACCCGCACCCTGTGGGCGCCGGTGGACTTTTCAAAGGAACCTCATCCTCCGACATGATGCCGGTGGACGGGGTATCAACATATCTGGCGTTGACTTTTGGCACGCTGTTGAGTTCTCAAGGAACGGACGCTTCCTTTATGCCTGTTTCACCAGGCTCTCCGGGCGCTTCCCTTCGGTCTTGCGTTTCCGACTCTATCAGATCCTCGCGATCCTGATTTCCGCCGGTGCGTTTCGGCCTTTCGGCTTCTGCGCGGTTCCAACCTTACCAGATCCGTTCGGCGTTTCCGCTTTCCGTATCCGGCCCCTGCTGGAGCGGGGCGGCCGTCCGGCTTTCGCTTTCCGGCCTTTCCGACTCTATCAGATCCGATTTTCGTTCCGGGCTTCCGGTGAAGGAAGCTGTCGGTTCGAATTCGAATCCGATTCCCCGTCGGAGGGGGTTGTTCGCGCCTTCCGGCGTGATCACTACTTTAGTGCTTTTTCCCGGTGACGCATAATCGCGCCGACGATCGGAATTTCGGCATGCCGAAATTCATCCCGTCCGGGAGTCGTGCAGTAGTGATGGTGCCGCCGGTGTGGCGTGAGGTGGCTGCCGTGGGACCTGTCGGCTCCGTGGCAACTCGGAGAACACTACACGAGGGGTTGGGGGGCTTCAAACCCGTGCGGGGCAACGGTTCCGGGCGTACCGTGGCCCGTATGACAACACGTGCGCTCGTCCAGCAGTGGTGGCCCGCCTGACGGCGGCCGCCCCAGAGTGCATGTGACAACGGCCGCCGCCTCGGCGGCCGTTTCGCGTATCTCCTCGCAGCCGGCCGGTGGGCGCGGCGGTCCCGGGACCAGTAGTTCGGGAGACGAGAGAGATGACGCGGATCTTCAGTGGTGTGAAGCCGACGGGGCACCTGACCCTGGGGAACTACCTGGGCGCGCTGCGCGGCTGGGCGAACGAGGGCCAGCACCGCGCCGAGGCCCTGTTCTGTGTCGTGGACCTGCACGCGCTGACCGTGGACCACGATCCGGCGCGCGTGCGCCGGCTCAGTCGGCAGGCCGCCACGCTGCTGCTGGCGGTGGGGCTCGATCCGACGCGCTGCACCTTGTTCGTACAGAGTCATGTCGACGAGCACGCGCGGCTGGCGTATCTGATGGAGTGCACGGCCACCGACGGCGAGATGCGGCGCATGATCCAGTACAAGGAGAAGGCCGAGCGTGAGCGGGCGCGGGGCGGGAGCGTACGGCTGTCCCTGCTGACGTATCCGGCGCTGATGGCCGCCGACATCCTCGCCTACGGGACCGACGAGGTGCCGGTGGGCGAGGACCAGGCGCAGCACGTGGAGCTCACGCGGGACCTGGCGACCCGCTTCAACCAGCGGTACGGACAGACGTTCGTGGTGCCGAAGGCGACGGTGCCGCCCGTGGCCGCGCGGGTGATGGACCTCCAGGAGCCGACGTCGAAGATGGGCAAGTCGCACGCCCGTACCGCGGGGATCGTCTACCTGCTGGACGAGGCGGAGACCGTACGCAAGAAGATCATGCGGGCCGTGACCGACGCCGGGACGGACGTCGTGTACGACCGGGCCGGGCGGCCCGGCGTGGCGAACCTGCTGGACATCCTGGCGGCGTGCGGCGCGGGCGGTCCGGAGGAGCTGGCGGGTGCGTACGACTCGTACGGCGCGCTCAAGAAGGACACCGCCGAGGCGGTCGTGGAACTGCTGCGGCCGGTGCGGGAGCGGCACGCGGAGCTCGTCGCCGATCCCGGGTACGTGGACTCCGTCCTGCGGGACGGGGCCGAACGGGCCCGGGCGATGGCGCGGCCGCGGGTGGACGCGGCGTACCGGGCGGTGGGGCTGATGCCTGCGGTGTGAGGCGCGGTGCGGTGGTCCGGGCCCGGGGTCGTGTTCCGGGCGCGGGCTGCCCGGGCGGCGTGGCCACCGGTGCGGGGTAGGGGTGCGGCGGTGGCCACGGCCGCGGGCCAGGACGGCGGCGGGTGAGGGTCAGCCGTTGCCGGAGGCGAGCTCGCGGCTGCGGTCCCGGGCCGCTTCGAGGGCGGCGATCAGGGCCGCCCGTACGCCGTGGTTCTCCAGCTCGCGGATGGCGTTGATGGTGGTGCCGGCCGGCGAGGTCACGTTCTCGCGGAGGGTGACCGGGTGCTCGCCGCTGTCCCGGAGCATGGTCGCCGCGCCGATCGCGGCCTGCACGATCAGGTCGTGGGCCTTGTCGCGGGGCAGGCCGAGCAGGATGCCGGCGTCGGTCATCGCCTCGACGAGGAAATAGAAGTACGCCGGGCCGGAGCCGGAGAGGGCGGTCGCGGCGTCCTGCTGGGACTCCGGGACGCGGAGCGTCTTGCCGACGGTGGCGAAGATTTCCTCGGCGCGGGTGAGGTGGGCGGGGGTGGCGTGGGTGCCGGCCGAGATGACGGACATCGCCTCGTCGACGAGGGCGGGTGTGTTGGTCATGACCCGTACGACGGGGGTGGCCGCGGGCAGCCGCTCCTCGAAGAAGGCGGTGGGGATACCGGCGGCACCGCTGATGATCAGGCGGTCGGCCGGAGTGTGCGGGGCCAGCTCCGTGAGGAGGGTGCCCATGTCCTGCGGCTTCACGGTGAGGATGAGGGTGTCCGCGGACTTGGCGGCCTCGGGGTTGGTGACGGGGGTGACGCCGTAGCGGGTGCGGAGCTGGTCCGCGCGTTCGGGGCGGCGGGCGGTGACCATGAGGTCGGTGGGGGCCCAGC
This sequence comes from Streptomyces sp. NPDC059788, assembly GCF_042732265.1. Lineage (NCBI taxonomy): Bacteria > Bacillati > Actinomycetota > Actinomycetes > Kitasatosporales > Streptomycetaceae > Streptomyces > Streptomyces sp. NPDC059788. The sequence goes on from NZ_JBHWHY010000008.1 coordinate 2,896, forward strand.
CGCCTCGGATCATGCCGCTGAGGAGGGCTTCGCCGATTTTTCCGGTGCCGAGTACGGCGACCTTATGGGTCATGTTGCGGTTCACCTCGCCGGTGGGGCTGATGGGGATACGGGGTGGCCGGGGGCGGCCTGCGGATGTGCGTTGCGGGACGTTGCGGCCCTGGTCATCCTCGCATCGTGGGGGTTCGGGGGGTGGGGGCGTTCACGTTGTGGGCGGGGGTGGGCGGGGCGGTCCTCGGACGCCGTGATCGCCCGGCGGGCTCGTCCTCAAACGCCGGACGGGCTGCAATGGGCTGGGGCCGGACGCCGGGCCGGGCGCGCTTGAGAGGGCCGGGGCAGGTGCGGCCGCGGAGATCCCTGAAGGCCGTGATCGCCCGGCGGGCTCGTCCTCAAACGCCGGACGGGCTGCGGTTGGCTGGGGTCGGTGCGAAACCGGGCGCTCTTGAATTGGCTAGGGCCGGACGCCGAGCCGGGCGGGGTGGGAGTGGGAATGGTGGGGCCGGACGCCGGGCCGGGTGGGGAGCGGGGCGGGGGTGGTGTGCGCCGGGGGTGTGGAATTGGGCATTCCTGATCGGTGACTCGGCGTTTACATGACGGTTACAGAGGAAGTCGCGCAAAGCCATGCGGTTTTGGACACACTGAAGTTGAGTGTCCAACCAGCGGAGGGGGCCGACGCCATGCGCCGCGTGCTGCTGTTCCTCATGGCAGCGCTGCTGGCGTTTCCCGTCGGGGCCGAGGTCACGTACGGGCGGGCGGCCGGAGGCAGGGGCGGGGCGCAGGCCGTCGACGCCGTCGCGCCGTACGCGTACGAGGACGGCGGCCCGGCGGACTCCATGGCCGAGCACTGCCCGACCGGCCGCGCCGCGCGCTCCGCGACCGGCGCACCGGCCTGCCACCCCGGCGACCAGACCAGGTGCGCGAGCGACCCGACCGTCCCGCCGGCCACCGGCCCCCGCCCGGCGGCTCCGGTCACCGGACGCCGTGCCGTCCCACTGACGCGTTCGGGTCAGCTGCCCATCAGTCATCGCGTGTTCCGCTGCTGACCGGCGTTCGCCGGTGACGCCGACAGCCGGAGCCGGCTGTCGGTAGCCGGTGGCGCATTGCCGACAGCGCCGGTGGCGGGTCGGCAGTCAGGTGCCCCGGGCATTCCCCCGTGCCCGCGCGGCACACCGTTCACGGATCGATCCGGACATCCGTTCCCTCCGCGCGGCGCACGTCCGCGCCGTGCGGTCCGTCGCAACGCCCTGGAGGCATCCTCATGCGGAAATCCACACACATACGCGCGGACTTCACCGCTTCTCTCGTCGTCTTCCTGGTCGCCGTTCCGCTGTGCGTCGGCGTGGCCGTCGCCTCCGGCGTACCGGCCGAACTCGGGCTCGTCACCGGCATCGTCGGCGGCCTGCTCACCGGCTTCCTGCCCGGCAGCAGTCTTCAGGTCAGCGGTCCGGCCGCCGGTCTGACCGTCCTCGTGTACGAGGCGGTGCGGGAGTTCGGGCTGAGCGCGCTGGGGGCGCTGGTGCTCGCGGCGGGCTTGTTGCAGCTCGTCATGGGCGCGCTGCGGCTGGGGCGCTGGTTCCGCGCCATCTCCGTGGCCGTCGTGCAGGGCATGCTGGCGGGCATCGGGCTCGTTCTGATCGCCGGGCAGCTGTACGCGCTCACCGACGCCAGGCCGCCGGGCACCGGGCTCGCCAACCTCGGCGGCCTGCCGGAGCTGGCGGTCGACACGATCTGGTCGGACCAGGCGCTGACCGCGGCGGCGGTCGGCGTCGGCACCATCGCCGTACTGGCGCTGTGGCCCCGGTGGCGGCGCGGGGCCCGCGTCCTGCCGGCGCCGCTGGCGGCCGTGGCGCTGGCCACCGTCACCGTCGCCGCCCTCCGTCTGCCGGTGGCCCGGGTGGAGGTCGAAGGGCTGCTGTCCGTCGTGCAGCCGCCGGACGGTGCGGACTTCGCCCGGCTGCTGGGGGTCGGCGCGGTCGGCACCGTGCTGGCCTTCACGCTGATCGCGTCGGCGGAGTCGCTGTTCAGCGCGGCGGCCGTGGACCGGCTGCACACCGGGCCGCGTACGGACTACGACAAGGAGCTGATGGCGCAGGGCGCGGGCAACGCGGTGTGCGGGCTGCTCGGCGCGCTGCCGATGACGGCGGTGATCGTGCGCAGCGCCGCGAACGTGCGGGCCGGGGCCCGTACGAAGGCGTCGCGGGTGCTGCACGGCGTGTGGCTGCTGCTGTTCGTGGCGGCGTTCCCGGAGGCGCTGGGTGTCGTGCCGCTGGCGGCGCTGGCGGGCGTGCTCGTGTACTCCGGCTGGAAGCTGCTGCCCGTACGGGAGTTCGTGCCGCTGTGGCGGGAGCACCGGGGCGAGGCCGTGGTGCTGGCGGCGACCGCGGTGGCGATCGTGGTGACCAACATGTTCGAGGGCGTCGTCATCGGTCTGCTGATGGCGGTCGCGAAGTCCGCCTGGGAGACGTCGCACGCGCATCTGGAGGTGACGTGGCCGGAGGACGACGAGGCCGGGCCCCTGCACGTACGGGCCCTGGGGAACGCCACGTTCCTGCGGCTGCCCAGGCTGCTGGACCAGTTGGAGGCGCTGCCGCGCGACCGTGCCGCGGTCCTGGACCTGTCCGGGCTGCGGCACCTCGACCGGGCCTGCGCGGCGGCGCTGGGCGGCTGGGCGGAGCGGCGGCGGCCGGCCGGTGATCCGGGCCCCGGTGGTGCCGGGCCCGGGGCGGTGCCGGGGCCGGGGCCGGGGCCGGAGACCGGTCCGGTGCCCGGTGCCGGTTCCGCCACCACGACCATCGCCCCACAGTCCGGACATAAGGGTGGATAAACGCCATTAAGCGGAAGGGGTCGGCGTTGCGGGGCCAAAGGGCCGTAGGGTCGGGGAGCTTGATCCACCCGTTCCACGACCCTAGGAGCCCCGTGATCCGCCGGCCTCTGCGCTCCTGCGGCGCGACCGCCGCGCTCTCCGTCGCCCTGCTGCTGTCCTCCTGTACGAGCGCGACGCGGCTCGACGGCACGCAGGGCGCGGGCAGTGTGCACGACCCGCTCTTCCCCGCCCTCGGCAACGGCGGCTACCAGGTCGGGCACTACGGGCTCGACCTCGACTACGACGTACGCGGCGGCACGCTGGACGCCACCGCCGAGATCAGCGCCACCGCACAGGCCGACCTCGCCTCCTTCAAGCTGGACCTCCAGGGGATGAAGGTGCACGGCGTGCGGGTGGACGGCGCGGACGCCGAGTTCTCGCGCAAGGGGCACAAGCTGACGGTCCGCCCGCGGGAGACCGTGAAGAAGGGCGCCACGTTCCGTACGACGGTGGAGTACGACGGCGCGCCCGAGGAGATGACGGACGCGGACGGCGCGACCGAGGGCTGGGTGCGTACGGAGGACGGGGCGTTCGTCGCGGGCCAGCCGGCCGGGTCCATGACGTGGTTCCCCGGCAACAACCACCCGGGCGACAAGGCCGCGTACGACTTCAGGATCACCGTGCCGGACGGGTACACCGCCGTCGCCAACGGCGAGCTGCGCGGTCGCAGGAGCGACAAGGGCCGGACCACCTTCGAGTGGCACAACGCCGAGCCGATGGCCTCCTACCTCGCCACCGCGACCATCGGGAAGTTCACCGTCCGCGAGTCGCGGACGAAGGGCGGGCTGCCCGTCTACACGGCGGTGGACCCGGCGGAGGCGAAGGAGAGCGCGGGGCCGCTGGGGCGGCTGGACGAGATTCTCGACTGGTCGGTGAAACGGTTCGGCCCGTATCCGTTCACCTCCGCCGGGGCGATCGTCGACCACACGCCCGAGCGGGTCGACTGGGGCGCGCTGGAGACCCAGACCAAGCCGCTCTACGCGGGGGCGCCGGACGAGGGCACGGTCGTGCACGAGACCGCGCACCAGTGGTTCGGCGATTCGGTGACGCCGAAGACGTGGCAGGACATCTGGCTCAACGAGGGTTTCGCGCAGTACGCGGAATGGCTGTGGGAGGAGGACAAGGGCGGCCGTACGGCACAGCAGCAATTCGACGCGCTGTACGAGACCGACGAGGACGACGAGGAAATCTGGGGCTTCCCGCCCGGCGACCCCGGCGACGCGGAGAACGTGACCGGCAGCCCCGTCTACAAGCGCGGCGGCATGGTCCTCCAGCAGCTCCGGAAGGCCGTCGGCGACAAAGTCTTCTTCGCGATTCTCAAGGACTGGCCGGCGGAACACCGCCACGGCAGCGCGGACAGCCGGGAATTCATCGATTTCTGCCAGGACCGTACGGACGTCGATCTGACGGACCTTTTCGACGACTGGCTGTACGGGGACGGGAAACCGGACTGGGAGTTCTAGCCGCGCTTCTTCTTCGTCTTCTTGCCTGCCGGGTTGCCCGTACGTGCCTGCCGGCGCCGCTCGTGGCGCTCGCGTTCGGCCGTGTATTCGGCGCGCCGTACCCGCTCCCCCGGCGCCTCGACGAGGCTGCGGCAGAAGTAGGCGAGCAGCGAGCCGATGAAGCCGATGAGCAGCAGGCTCTGCGCGGACCGATCGGCCGGGCGCTCGGCGGCCGTGGCGTCGGCGGTGCGGGTCAGGCGGTCCCAGGTGCGGCGGAAGGCGACCGCGCTGCACACCGCGAAGCAGGCCACGACCAGGACGTTCAGGAACGAGCCGACCTCGGCGATCGCCAGGCCCTGGAAGGCGAAGCGCAGCACCACCGCGCCGGCCGCGGCGAGCGCCAGGGAGCCGGCGGCGACCCCGGCCCGGCGCAGGCCGTAGCCGCCGTCGTGGTGCACCCAGGTCGTCCCGAAGAAACGGATCTCGGCCGGCTCGGGGCCGGACCGGTCCGGGGCGGGCGGTGTCTCGTCGCTCATGCCGCCGATTATCCCCGGCTCGTCCCCGGCCCTGCCGGTTGCCCGGTTCTATCCGGTTTCAGTTCGCGCAGCGCGGGGCCACCGGGCCGTCGCTGCCGGTGTGGACGTAGCTGTCCGAGACGTACTGACCGGGGGCGATGCAGTCCCAGATGTCGCTGGTGCCGTACGGCCCGCCGACCCGCTCGCCGGAGCGCTGGCAGCGGATGGCGACCCGGGCGCCGTACGGGAGCTGCCGTACGAGGGAGGCCTTGCTGCTCGGGCCGCTGCGGACGTTCAGGCGGTAGCCCGGTGCGACCGGGTAGGTGACCGCGGAGGCCGCCATCGCCTCGGCGGCGACGCCCTCGGCCTCCGTGACCACCTCCGCCTCGGCGACCGCGGCGGCCTCCTCGGCGGCCGTGCCGACGGTGTTCTCCGGTGTGCTGCTCATGTGTGCTCCCCCGTTGCGTGGTTCCGTGGTGCGGGTCGGCCGGTGCGGTACGGCGGGTGCGGTACGGCTGCGGCCGGTGCCCCGCACGCTAGCAAGCCTCACCTGTCCCGTACGCACCATCGACTAGGCTCCGTGCGTCGCATCCGCGGCCCATGGACTCGGGGGTGGGGAGATGCCGCCGGTGCGCGGTTCCGGAGCGGACCCGGAAGCGGAACGTCCGCAGTACGCGGGCCGGTACCGCCTGGACGCACGCCTGGGCTCCGGCGGGATGGGCGTGGTGCATCTGGCCCGGTCGTCGTCGGGGCTGCGCCTGGCGGTGAAGGTCGTGCACGCCGAGTTCGCCCAGGACCCCGAGTTCCGCGGCCGGTTCCGGCAGGAGGTGGCGGCGGCGCGGCGGGTGAGCGGCGCGTTCACCGCGCCGGTCGTGGACGCCGACCCGGACGCCGACCGGCCCTGGATGGCCACCCTCTACATTCCCGGGCGGACCCTCGGCGAGCACGTCAAGCGCAACGGGCCGCTGTCGCCCGCCGAGGTGCGGCGGCTGGCCGCGGGCCTCGCGGAGGCGCTGCGCGACATCCACCGGGCGGGCGTGGTGCACCGCGACCTCAAGCCCGGCAACGTGCTGCTCGCCGCCGACGGGCCCAAGGTCATCGACTTCGGGATCTCGCGCCCCGCGGACAGCGAGATGCGGACCGAGACCGGCAAGCTGATCGGCACGCCGCCGTTCATGGCGCCCGAGCAGTTCCAGCGGCCGCGCGAGGTGGGGCCCGCGGCGGACGTCTTCGCGCTGGGGTCGGTGCTGGTGCACGCGGCGACCGGGCGCGGGCCGTTCGACTCGGACAGCCCGTACATCGTCGCGTACCAGGTGGTGCACGACGAGGCGGATCTGACGGGTGTTCCGGAGGATCTGGCGCCGCTGATCCGGACCTGTCTGGCGAAGCGTCCGTCCGACCGGCCGACTCCGGACGTGCTGATGCGGCTGCTGCACACCGAGGTGCCGACGGAGATCCACGACGATCTGCTCGCGGGCGTCCCCGGCGCGGAGAACGCGCGCGTGCCGGAAGACGTGCGCGTGGCGGAAGACATACGCGTACCGGAAGACGTGCGCGTGCCGGCCCAGCGGGAGCCCGTACGGGTCGTGTCCGCGCCCGCGCCATCCGCCGTGCCCGGTCAGGCCGAGGACACGCATGTACGGGCTCCCGCTGGGCCGGAAGCGGAAGCCGGAGCGGAGGCGAGGACGGGGGCGCGCGCGGGAGCGGGCGCGGAGCCGGACGCCGTGCCTCCCGGGGAGAAAGAGGCGGCGCGCCCCGCGCGTGGCGCCCGCCGCTGGGCCGTCTGGTCCGCCGTGGCCGCGGTGCTCGCCGGTGCGGGGATCTTCGCGGGCGTACGGGTCCTGGGCGCCGAGGACACCCCGGCGCTGCAGACGCACACCCCCGGCGCCGCCGCCGCGGCCTTCCGCCCCTGGCACACCCCGCTGGTCCGGCGGCCCGCCGGTCACCCGGCCGAGATGCCGTTCTGCGCGTACGGGGCGTCCGCCCTGTTCTGCGTCGAGCGGGGGCTGAAGGCCGCGCGGGTCGACCCGGAGCACGGGGCCGTGACGTGGCGGCGGCCGGGCGGGCCGGTCCGCAAGGGCGACACCCCGCCGGGCGCGCCGGTGTTCTCCGGCGGGCTGCTCTACGTACGGACCCCGGACGGCAAACGGCTGGAGGCGCTCGACCCGTCGGCCGGCGGGAAGGGCGCGACACGCTGGAGCAAGGACCTGGCCGGGTACGGCCCGGAGGTGCGGTTCGTGGGCGACACCGTGCTGCTGACCGCGGCGGACGGCATGGTCACCGCGCTGGACGGTGCCACGCACCGGGAGCGCTGGCACCACCGGTATCCGGCGCAGCCGCTCGGGCAGTTCACGGCGTACGGGGACGGCCGTACCGCCTACGCGGCCACCGTCTCGGCCGACGGGGCCACGACCGTGGTCACCGCGATCGACCCGTTGCACGGCTCGCTGCGCTGGGAGCGGCGGCTGCCCGGCTCGCTCACCCTGGCCGGTACGGGCGCGTCCGGCTCGGTCTACCTGACCGCCGCCGACCCGCTGATCGTCACCCGTACCGCGGCCGTCGTGCGCTACGACCCCGGCACGCACGGCGTACGGCGGCTGCCGCTGGACGCGCCGGTGGACGACGCGGCGGCCGTGGTGCGCGGCGAGACGGCTTATGTGCTCGCCGCCGGGGGCACGCTCCAGGCGGTCGGCGACCGGCGCTGGAGCATGGAGACGTCGGTGAGCCGGGGATCGGCGCCGGTGCTCGCCCCGCAGGGCGACCGGCTGTACTTCACCGGTGCCGACGGCCGGCTGCTGGCCGTGGACACCCGGCGCGGCGCGCTGCTCGGCCAGACGCCGCCCCGGCTGGCCACCGGCCGCAGCGGCTACCTGGAGAAGCTGCCCGCGCCGCTGCCGGACCCGCGGCACGGCCGGATCTACGCGGCGGCGCCGGACGGCTCGGTCTTCGCGGCGGACGCGGAGCACCCCGCCCGCTGGTGACAGCGGACGGGGTGCTCAAGAGGCGTGGTTCAGCCCAGCTTGCTCACGTCGCGCACCGCGCCCTTGTCGGCGCTGGTGGCCATGGCCGCGTACGCGCGAAGCGCCTGCGAGACCTTGCGCTCCCGCTTCTTCGGCGCGTACACACCACCGAGCGCCTCCCGGCGGGCCGTCAGCTCGGCCTCCGGGACGAGGAGTTCGATGGTGCGGTTCGGGATGTCGATACGGATCGGGTCGCCGTCCTCGACCAGGGCGATGGTGCCGCCGGAGGCCGCCTCGGGCGAGGCGTGGCCGATGGACAGGCCGGAGGTGCCGCCGGAGAAGCGGCCGTCGGTGACCAGCGCGCACGCCTTGCCCAGGCCGCGGCCCTTGAGGAAGGACGTCGGGTAGAGCATCTCCTGCATGCCGGGGCCGCCCTTGGGGCCCTCGTAGCGGATGACGACGACGTCGCCCTCCTTGACCTGCTTGCCGAGGATCTTCTCGACGGCCTCCTCCTGCGACTCGCAGACCACGGCCGGGCCCTCGAACGTCCAGATCGACTCGTCGACGCCCGCGGTCTTCACCACGCAGCCGTCCTCGGCCAGGTTGCCCTTGAGGACGGCCAGGCCGCCGTCGGCGGAGTAGGCGTGGGCGAAGTCGCGGATGCAGCCGCCGGCGGCGTCCGTGTCGAGGCTGTCCCAGCGCTCGGACTGGGAGAAGGCGGTGGCGGAGCGCTTGCAGCCGGGGGCCGCGTGCCACAGTTCGACGGCCTCGGGGGACGGCGAGCCGCCCCGCACGTCCCAGGTCTTGAGCCAGTCCGCCATCGAGGAGCTGTGCACGGTGTGCACGTCCTCGTTGAGCAGCCCGGCCCGGTACAGCTCGCCCAGGATGGCGGGGATGCCGCCGGCCCGGTGCACGTCCTCCATGTAGTACGTGCCGCCGGGGGCGACGTTCGGCGCGACCTTGGCCAGGCAGGGCACCCGGCGCGAGACCGCGTTGATGTCCTCCAGGCCGTAGTCGAGACCGGCCTCCTGGGCGGCGGCGAGCAGGTGCAGGATCGTGTTGGTGGAGCCGCCCATGGCGATGTCCAGGGCCATGGCGTTCTCGAAGGAGGCGCGGGAGCCGATGCTGCGCGGCAGCACGGTCGCGTCGTCCTGGTCGTAGTACCGCTTGGTGATCTCCACGACCGTACGGCCGGCGTTCTCGTACAGCGCCTTGCGGGCGGTGTGGGTGGCCAGCACCGAGCCGTTGCCGGGCAGCGACAGGCCGATGGCCTCGGTCAGGCAGTTCATCGAGTTGGCGGTGAACATGCCGGAACAGGAGCCGCACGTCGGACAGGCGTTGTCCTCGATACGCAGGATGTCCTCGTCGGAGACGTTCTCGTCGACCGCGTCGGAGATCGCGTTGATCAGGTCCAGCTTGCGGACCGTGCCGTCGACGAGGGTGGCGCGGCCGGCCTCCATGGGCCCGCCGGAGACGAAGACGGTGGGGATGTTCAGCCGCATCGCGGCCATCAGCATCCCGGGGGTGATCTTGTCGCAGTTGGAGATGCAGATCAGCGCGTCCGCGCAGTGCGCCTCGGCCATGTACTCGACGGAGTCGGCGATCAGGTCGCGGGACGGCAGGGAGTACAGCATCCCGCCGTGGCCCATGGCGATGCCGTCGTCGACCGCGATGGTGTTGAACTCGCGGGCGATGCCGCCGGCCTCCTTGATCGCCTCGCTGACGATCCGGCCGACGGGCTGGAGGTGGGTGTGCCCCGGCACGAACTCGGTGAAGCTGTTCGCCACGGCGATCACAGGCTTGCCGAAGTCCTCGCGCGCTACGCCCGACGCCTGCATGAGCGCGCGGGCGCCGGCCATGTTGCGGCCATGGGTGACGGTGCGGGACCTCAGCTCGGGCACGTGGAACCACTCCTCGGGTGCGTCTGGCTCTCGTACGCGGTGTCCGTATGCGTACGGGGACCGTCGAGCCTACGCCCCGGCTCCAAGATCTGGACAGCGAATCCGGCATGTGAGACACGTGACCGCTCCGCGGACGGGCCCGGCGCGGCGGGCGCCCGGCTCCCCGCCCCCGCCCGGTGTCACGACCCGGGCACCCACGTCGGCGACGCCAGGTGCAGCCGCGTGAAGGCCAGGGCCTCCGCGAGGTCCGCCTCCCGCTCGGCCGCGGACATCGCGCGCCGGGTGTTGACCTCGACGACGACGTGCCCGTCGAAGCCGGTGGCGGCGAGCCGCTCCAGCAGCTCGGCGCAGGGCTGCGTGCCGCGCCCGGGGACCAGGTGCTCGTCCTTGTTGGAGCCGTTGCCGTCGGCGAGGTGGATGTGCGCGAGGCGCTCGCCCATCCGGTCGACCATGTGCAGGGCGTCGCTGCGGGAGGTGGCGGTGTGCGAGAGGTCGACCGTGAAGTGCCGGTAGTCGTCCTTGGTCGGGTCCCAGTCCGGCGCGTACGCGAGCATCTCGCGGTCCCGGTAGCGCCACGGGTACATGTTCTCGACGGCGAACCGGACGTCCGTCTCGCTCTCCATCCGCCACACTCCGCGTACGAACTCGCGGGCGTAGTTGCGCTGCCACCGGAAGGGCGGATGGACGACCACCGTCGACGCGCCGAGCTTCTCGGCGGCGTTGCGAGCGCGCTGCAGCTTCACCCAGGGGTCCGTGGACCACACCCGCTGCGTGATCAGCAGGCACGGCGCGTGCACGGCCAGGATCGGCACCCCGTGGTAGTCGGAGAGCCGGCGCAGCGCCTCGATGTCCTGGCTGACCGGGTCGGTCCACACCATGACCTCGACGCCGTCGTAGCCCAGGCGCGCGGCGATCTCGAAGGCCGTCGCCGTCGACTCCGGATACACCGAGGCCGTGGACAGGGCGACCTTCGCATCCGGGATGCGCACCACTGGCTCCGTCACGAGGGACAGGGTACGGGCCGCCGCCGACGGGTGTCGGACGCGCCCTAGCCGGCGGGCAGCTGGTCCAGCCGCCGTAGGATCACGCCCTCGCGCAGCGCCCAGGGGCAGATCTCCAGCGTGCGCACGCCGAACAGGTCCATCGCGGCCTCCGCGACGAGCGCCCCGGCGAGCAGCTGGGGCGAGCGGCCCTCCGAGACGCCGGGCAGCTTGGCGCGCTCCGCACCGGTCATGCCGGCCAGCCGCGGCACCCACTCCTCCAGCGCCTTGCGGTCCAGCTCACGCTGGGTGTAGAGCCCTTCGGCGGACCGCGCGGCACCGGCGATCCGGGCCAGCTGTTTGAAGGTCTTGGAGGTGCCGACGACGTGGTCGGGGGTGCCGAAGCGCGTGAAATCGCTCACCACCCGCGCGATTTCGGCCCGTACGCGCTTGCGCAGCGCCCGTATGTCCTCCGCCTCCGGCGGGTCGCCCGGCAGATCGGCCGCGGTGAGCCGGCCGGCGCCCAGCGGCAGCGACACGGCGGCGTCCGGCTCCTCGTCCAGCCCGTACGCGATCTCCAGCGAGCCGCCGCCGATGTCCAGCACCAGCAGCCGCCCCGCTGACCAGCCGAACCAGCGGCGGGCCGCGAGGAACGTCAGCCGGGCCTCGTCCTCGCCCGACAGCACCCGCAGCTCCACGCCGGTCTCCAGGGCGACCCGGCGCAGCACGTCCTCGCCGTTGGACGCCTCGCGGATCGCGGAGGTCGCGAACGGCAGCACGTCCTCGACGCCCTTGTCCTCCGCGACCTGCACGGCCGCCCGGACCGTCGCCACGAGCCGCTCCACGCCCGTGTCGCCGACCGCGCCGTCCTCGTCGAGAAGTTCGGCCAGCCGCAGCTCCGCCTTGTGGGAGTAGGCGGGCAGCGGACGCGCGCCCGGGTGCGCGTCCATCACCAGCAGATGGACGGTGTTCGAACCCACGTCGAGGACTCCGAGTCTCATACCGATGAACCTACTGCGGGCGGCCGGTAACCGACGGCGAGCCCCCGGCCCCGGGAGAACTTCGCCAGGTGCCGGTCGCCTTACGCTGGAGTCGTGGCTAAGACGAACAAGGCGAAGAAGGAAAAAGCCCTGAAGAAGGCGGAAAAGCAGCGTGCTGCTGCGCGCGCGGCGCAGGAGGCGCAAGGGGCTCGGGCCGACGAGGTCGGCGGCCTGGACTTCGCCCGCGCCTGGGTCACCTTCCCGGACCCCGCCGACGACGAGCAGGTCTTCCGTTGCGACCTGACCTGGCTCACCTCGCGCTGGACGTGCATCTTCGGCAGCGGCTGCAAGGGCATCGAGGCGGGCCGCGCGGACGACGGCTGCTGCACGCTCGGCGCGCACTTCTCCGACGAGGAGGACGAGCAGCGGGTCGCGGAGCACGTGGCGCGGCTCACACCGGACCTGTGGCAGTTCCACGATGTCGGTACGTCCACGGGCTGGACCCAGGAGGACGAGGACGGCGACCGCCAGACCCGGCGCTGGAAGGGCTCGTGCATCTTCCAGAACCGGCCCGGCTTCCCGGCCGGGGCCGGCTGCTCGCTGCACATCCTCGCGCTCCGCGAGGGCCGCGAGCCCCTGGAGACCAAGCCGGACGTGTGCTGGCAGCTGCCCGTCCGGCGCACGTACGACTGGATCGACCGCCCCGACGACACCCGCATTCTCCAGGTCACCATCGGCGAGTACGACCGCCGCGGCTGGGGTCCCGGCGGCCACGACCTGAACTGGTGGTGCACGTCGGCGACCTCCGCACACGGCGCGGGCGAGCCGGTGTACGTGTCCTACGGGCCGGAGCTGACCGAGCTGATGGGCAAGGAGGGCTACGACCGGCTCGTGGAACTCTGCGAGGAGCGCCTGTCCGCGCTGCTGCCGATGGCGCCGCACCCGGCGGACCCGAAGTGACGCGGAGCGGGGGCTGACCGGTCCCGTACGGCGGGTCCGCGCCGTCCCGGCCGCACGGGTCCGTACGCCCCGGCCGCTCAGCCCGCCGGGCCCGGCGGGCTGGGTGACGGACTCGGCTGCGCCGTCGGCTCCCCCGCGGTGGGTGTCGGCGTGGGCGATGTCGACGGCACGCCGGTCGGCTCCGGGTCCGGGGTCGGCGCCGGTGACGTCGGATCGGGCTCGGGCCGAGGTCCGGGTCCGGGGCGCGTCGGTTTGCCGTTGCCCGGCCAGTGGCCGCCGCCCTCGCCCCAGCCCTCCAGCGTCACCGTCGTCCCTCCGGGCGCCAGGGTGACCCGCGCGTTCCAGTAGCCGTCCGGCTCCCGGCCGTGGTCCACGGACACCAGGAGCGTGACGGTCTCCCCCGGCCACAGCATGCCTGCCGCGGTGCTCAGGCGGAGCCACGGGGCGCCCGCCCGCGCCGACCAGTGGACCGGTGCGCCGCCCGACGCGGTGAGCGTGACGGCCGTGCCGCCGTCCCGCGGCTCGGCGGCGACGGTCAGCCGCCCGGGGCCGGTGCCGGAACGGTCCGGCTCGCCGGGCCGCAGCGGCGCCCCGTCCGCGCCGACGACCTGCACCGAGACGGCGGGTACGTCCGGCCAGACGTTCGCCGAGGTCAGATGCGGCGCGGTGGGCGTGCGCTCGGCGCTCGCGTTCTCGTACGAGCGGTCGTCGAACGGGGCGGCGTCCGACTCGCCGGCCGTCACGGCCGGGCCCTCGCTCTCGCCGGTCAGGGGCGCGCCCCGGTAGGCGGCCCACAGGGCGAGCACCGGCGCCGCGAGGACGGTGGCGATCACGGTCGTGGTCACGGCGCGGGTCCGCCGCCGGCGTCTGCGGGCCGTCGGGTCCTTGGGGCGGACGGGGAATCCGCGCCGGTCGTAGCGTGGAGAACCGTTTGCGCCGCCCGAGCGCCCCGTACGCCCGGAGCGTGCCGAGGCGCCCGCGCCCGCCACACCCTCGGCGCGCCCCGAACGCGAGCCCTGCGCCGCCGACATGGCGGTGTGCACGGCCGTGCGCGGGGCGCCGACCAGCGGCAGCGGGCCGTGGTCGAGGGGCGCGGTGCCCGGCCAGGGCCCGTGCGCGGTGGCCCGCTCGGCCGTACGGCGGCACTCCGCGCAGTCGTCCACGTGGCGGACCAGCTCCCGGCGCAGGGCGACGCCGAGCAGCATCTGCGTGTCGGCCGCGAGCTGCGCCACGTCCGGGCAGCGGCCGAACTCGACGACGGCGAGGGCGGCGCTGGTGCGTTCGACCTCGCAGGCGGCGGTGGCCAGGAGGGTGCGGGTGGCTTCGGTGTCGCCGCCGAGGACGGCGGCGACCTCCTCGGCGGACAGGCGGTGGCGTACGGACAGCTCCAGCGCCTCGCGCTGTTCGGGGGTCGTCCCGGCGGCCTCGGGCCAGGCCAGGCCGGCCAGTTCGCGCCGCTGCCGGGCCTCCTCGGCGGCGTCGCCGGACGTCCCGCCGGCGCCGGGCACGGCGTCCAGGCCGCGGGAGGCGCCGGTGCCCCAGGTCGTTTCCGTGCCCGTGCCGGCCGTGGCGCCGCTTCCGCGGTCCGGTCCGCCGTCCTGCGTACGGTCGGCCAGCCGCCGCAGGCAGGCCCAGCGGGCCAGCGCGTACAGCCAGGACCGGTAGAGGCCGGGGTCGGGCGGCCGCCGTCCGTGGTGCCGTTCGGCGACGGCGAGCACCTCGCCGAGGACGGCGGTCGCCGCGTCGTGCTCGCACAGGACGGACAGGCAGTAGGTGAACAGCCCGTCGAGATGGGGCTCGTACCGCTCGGGGAGCCGCGGCCGGTCATGGTGCCGGCCGCCTTCGTGCGCCTGGTGTGCGCCGGTGGCGTGCGTGGGGTGATCGGACCTGCTGCTCATCACCCGGCGACGGTAGGCGGATGATGCAGGCACTATCGCGCCGCATGGACTCTTTTAATCCATACGGGTGACGTTCTCCCTCAAAAGGGGACACCAGGACCTGGTTTCACGCGCGTTTCGGCCTTCACGGCCCGCACACCCCTCCACCTGGCCCGCCCGCCACGCTGCGCCGCTCCCGCCCGCCCCCGGCGTTGTCACACCCCGCCGCTACGGTGAACCCCATGGCGACTCGTAAATCCTCGGCCAAGGAGCGGCCCTCGTACCGCTGCACCGAATGCGGCTGGACCACCGCGAAGTGGCTCGGCCGCTGCCCGGAGTGCCAGGCGTGGGGCACGGTCGAGGAGTTCGGCGGCGCCCCCGCCGTCCGGACGACCGCGCCGGGCCGCGTCACGACGGCCGCCCTGCCCATCGGCCAGGTCGACGGCCGCCAGGCCACCGCCCGCACCACCGGCGTCGACGAGCTGGACCGCGTGCTGGGCGGCGGCCTGGTGCCCGGCGCCGTGGTGCTGCTCGCCGGCGAGCCCGGCGTCGGCAAGTCCACGCTGCTGCTGGACGTGGCCGCCAAGGCGGCGAGCGACAGCCACCGCACGCTGTATGTGACCGGCGAGGAGTCCGCGAGCCAGGTGCGGCTGCGCGCCGACCGCATCGGCGCCATCGACGACCATCTCTACCTCGCCGCCGAGACCGACCTGTCCGCCGTCCTGGGCCATCTGGACTCGGTCAAGCCGTCGCTGCTGATCGTGGACTCCGTCCAGACCGTCGCCTCGCCCGAGATCGACGGCGCGCCCGGCGGCATGGCCCAGGTCCGCGAGGTCGCCGGCGCCCTGATCCGGGCCTCCAAGGAGCGCGGCATGGCCACCCTGCTGGTCGGCCACGTCACGAAGGACGGCGCCATCGCCGGCCCCCGCCTCCTGGAGCACCTCGTCGACGTCGTACTGAACTTCGAAGGCGACCGGCACGCCCGGCTGCGCCTGGTGCGCGGCGTGAAGAACCGCTACGGCACCACCGACGAGGTCGGCTGCTTCGAGCTGCACGACGAGGGCATCACCGGTCTGGCCGACCCGTCCGGCCTCTTCCTGACCCGCCGCGACGAGCCGGTGCCCGGTACGTGCCTCACGGTCACCCTGGAAGGCCGCCGCCCGCTGGTCGCCGAGGTGCAGGCGCTGACCGTCGACACGCAGATCCCCTCTCCCCGCCGCACCACCTCCGGCCTGGAGACCTCCCGCGTCTCGATGATGCTGGCCGTGCTGGAGCAACGTGGGCGCATCGCCGCCCTGGGCAAGCGCGACATCTACAGCGCCACGGTCGGCGGCGTGAAGCTGACCGAGCCGGCCGCCGACCTGGCCGTGGCGCTCGCGCTGGCCAGCGCCGCCAGCGACAGCCCGCTGCCGAAGAACCTGGTCGCGATCGGCGAGGTGGGCCTGGCGGGCGAGGTCCGCCGGGTGACGGGCGTGCAGCGCCGACTGGCCGAGGCGGCCCGCCTCGGCTTCACCCATGCGCTGGTCCCCGCCGACCCGGGCAAGATCCCGGCGGGGATGCGGGTGCTGGAGGTGGCCGATGTGGGCGAGGCGCTGCGCGTCCTGCCCAAGCGGCCGCGCCGGGAGGCGGCGCGCGAGAAGGCGGCGGCCGAGTAGGGCTGGCCTTCCGGGGCGGCGTTCACCGTGTGAGCGCCCGTGGGCGGGTGCCCGCGTGCGGGCAAGTGCCCTGCCCCGCGAGGGGACGGCGTGCCTTTGCAGACAGCCCGTAGCCTGGGCGCCGGTAGACTTTGCCCCGGTCTCGCCTGTCAATGAAGTCATGCCGTCGGCCCGCGCAGCCCGTGAGCTGCGTGACCAAGGCATCTGCCGGGCGGCCTGCGGCACCGACAGACCTTGCGACGGAGGAGTGCAGTGGCAGCCAACGACCGGGCATCGTCGTCTGGTGGCAGGTCCGGCTGGGGGCCGCCCACCCGGAGGTCGGGCGACAGCGGCGGTACGGAGGGTCTGATGCGGGCCTCGCTGAGCGCCGTGGCGCCCGGTACGGCGCTGCGCGACGGCCTGGAGCGCATCCTGCGCGGCAACACGGGCGGCCTGATCGTCCTCGGTTTCGACAAGACCGTCGAGACGATGTGCACCGGCGGCTTCGTGCTGGACGTGGAGTTCTCCGCGACCCGGCTGCGCGAGCTGTGCAAGCTGGACGGCGCGCTGGTGCTGGACAAGGACATCACCAAGATCCTGCGGGCCGGTGTGCAGCTGGTCCCGGACGCCTCCATCCCCACCGAGGAGACCGGCACCCGCCACCGCACCGCGCAGCGCGTCTCGATACAGGCCGGTTTCCCGGTCGTCTCGGTCAGCCAGTCCATGCGCCTGATCGCGCTGTACGTGGACGGTGAGCGCCGCGTCCTGGAGGAGTCGGCGGCGATTCTCTCCCGCGCCAACCAGGCGCTGGCGACCCTGGAGCGCTACAAGCTCCGCCTGGACGAGGTCGCCGGCACCCTGTCGGCGCTGGAGATCGAGGACCTGGTCACGGTCCGGGACGTCACCGCGGTCGCCCAGCGGCTGGAGATGGTGCGCCGGATCGCGACCGAGATCGCCGAGTACGTGGTCGAGCTGGGCACGGACGGCCGGCTGCTCTCCCTCCAGCTGGACGAGCTGATCGCGGGCGTCGAGCCGGAACGCGAGCTGGTCGCCCGCGACTATGTGCCCGAGCCGACGGCCAAGCGCTCCCGTACGGTGCCGGAGGCGCTGTCCGAGCTGGACGCCCTCAGCCACGCCGAGCTGCTGGAACTGCCCATCGTGGCCCGCGCCCTGGGCTACAGCGGCTCGCCCGAGACGCTGGACTCGGCGGTCTCGCCGCGTGGCTTCCGGCTGCTGGCGAAGGTGCCGCGGCTGCCGGGCGCCGTCATCGACCGGCTGGTCGACCACTTCGGCGGGCTGCAGAAGCTGCTCGCGGCGAGCGTGGACGACCTCCAGGCGGTGGACGGGGTCGGCGAGGCCCGCGCCCGGTCCGTGCGCGAGGGCCTGTCCCGGCTGGCGGAGTCGTCGATCCTCGAACGGTACGTGTAGGGCGGTACGCGCCTGCGGCCGTCCGGCCGGTACGGGGAGCCGGTCGGGGCGCCGGCCCGTACGGGCGTACGTACCGGTGTACGTACGCCCGAAGGCCCGGAGCCCCGAAGGGGGGTCCCGAAAAGCGGGGCCCCGGGGCCGGAGGCCGGTGCGCCCCCGCCGCGCGTCACCCCCGCAGGAGCGCCTCCTCCTTCTCCGGCGCCAGCCCGACCACCGGCCGGCCCGGCAGAGGCGCGCGCAGCGGCGGCGGCCCGTCCAGCTCCCGCATCCACGCCCAGGTGTCGGCCACCGTCCGCGCGGCCGGACGGCAGCGCAGCCCGGCCCCGAGCACCTTGGTCACGTCACCGCAGTGGATGGCGTCGTACAGCTCGCCCGGCGGCAGCCAGATGGGCAGCTCCGTCCACGGGGCGATGCCGGCGGCGAGGATCTTCTCCGGTTCCGTCCAGCGCAGTTCGGCGTCGGAGCCGGTGACCCGCACACAGGCGTCCAGCAGTTCGCCCATCGTGGTGTGGCCCGGCTCGCTGATCAGGTTGTACGGGCCGGACAGGCCGGTCTCCGCGGCGTGCAGAATCCATTCGGCCAGGTCGCGGACGTCGATGAACTGCAGGCCCACGTCCGGCCGGCCGGGCGCGAGCACCGGTCCGCCGCGGGCGATGCGGGTCAGCCACCAGGGCAGGCGGCCGATGTTCTCCCACGGCCCGAGGATCATTCCGGCGCGGGCCAGCACCGTCCGGTCCTCGCCGAAAGCGTCCAGTACGGCCAGTTCGCCGCCGCGCTTGTCCTCCCCGTACGCCACCGGGCCGGCGTCCGGGGAGCCCTCCACCAGTCTGCTGTTCTCGGTGTGGCCGGGCCCGGCCGGTGGCGCGTACACCGAGCCGGTGGACACGTACACATACCGTCCGGCCCGGCCGGCCAGCAGCCGCGCGGCGTCGCGGACCGCGGTCGGCGCCCCGGCCCAGGTGTCCACGACGACGTCCCAGGTGCTGTCGGCGAGCGCGGCGAGAGTGGCCGCGTCGGTGCGGTCGCCGTGCACGGCGGCCGTGCCGGGCGGCGGCGCGTGCCGCCCGCGGTGGAAGACCGTCACCTGCCAGCCACGGGACTGCGCCGCGTCGGTGACCGCGCGCCCCACGAACTCCGTACCGCCCAGTATCAGTAGCTTCATGGGGCCGACTGTGCCGGATCATGAGCGGCGGCGGAACGGCTGCACGCTCACAGCGCAATCGCCGCCGCGGCCGGGCCGGACTCCGTTACGGGGCCCGCCACTGGCGGCACGTCAGTCCGCGGCGACGGGCCGGGCCTTGGCCACGGCTCAGCCCTTGGCCAGCTCGAAGGTCGTGCGCACCGCGGCCAGCCCGCCCACCTTGGCCTCGACCTGGTACGTGCCGGGCGCGACCGGGTCGGCTTCCGCCGTCGCGCACTGCGAGGTGCTGGGCTTGCGGTCCCATTCCACGGTCCGCGTGATCGAGTCGCCCGCCGCCACCTGTACGGGCGCGGTGCCGCCCCCGCCCGGCGGGCAGTCGCCGGAGGACCACACGCGCTCGTCGCCGTCGTCCCCGGTGATAGTGAGCGCGGCGTACCCGCGCCCCAGGTCCACCTTGCAGGCGCTGTCGGCCGAGTTCTCTATCGTGACCTCGAACTTGGGCTTCTCGCCGGGCTCGTAGGTGCTCTTCAGGCTGCGCAGCTTCAACTCGGTGGTGGCCTGCGCGCAGTTCGCGAGCGCCGAGCCTGCCCGTACGGTGCCGCCGCCCTCGCCCAGGGGCGCGCCGCCGGAGCCCGGGGCGCCGCCGCTGCCGCCACTGGAGCCGCCCGCGCCGCCACTGCCGCCCGTACCGCCGCCGGAGCCGGTGGCGGCACCGCCGGTGCCCGACTCGTCGCGGCCACCCGGTTTTTGACTGATCCCGGATTCCGTCGCGTTCGGGCCGGGGGTGATGGACGTCGCGGGCCCCGGCACGCCCGGCCCCTTGCCCTCGCTGCCGGTCTTCCCGTCGTCGCCGGACCAGTTGAGGGCCCACACCACCAACAGGACGAGCAGGGCGAGGACGGCCAGCGCAACGGCCCTCCGCCGCCAGTAGATGGAGGAGGGAAGCGGCCCGATCGGATTGCGCAGAGATCCCACGCGGAAACTCTACGAGAGATCAGCTGTCACACCGGCCAGTACCCGCCGCACGAAGCTGCAACTTTTCACATCATCATCCTGGAACGGGTCCACGGCGGCGCCGACGACGTGCTCCCGCCGTGCCCGCGCGACGGCCCGCCGCACGGTCCGCACCCCGCCGGCCACCCGCTTTCGCCGGGCGTTCCCCTTGACGATGCTCAGGTGCGGCTTTCCCGTAACAGTCCGTACCGTATGCGTTCATGTACAGCACCGATCTCTATCGCGACGTCACCGACTTCGCGCACGACACGCCCGGCTGGATTCATTCACTGGCCGCGGGCGGCACGGAAGGCGGCATCCTGCTGCTCATGGCCCTGGCCGTACTGGGCTGGTGGCGGTCCCGCAAGGGCGAGGAGCGGCTGGTCGCGCTCGCGATCCTGGTGCCGATCGCCACGGCGGTCGCGTATCTGGTGAGTGAGATCGTCAAGAGCTTCGTGCACGAGGAGCGGCCCTGCCGGGCCGTGGCGGGCGCCGCGACCTCCATAGTCCAGTGCCCGCCGCAGGGCGACTGGTCCTTCCCCAGCAACCACTCCACGATCGCGGCGGCGCTGGCCGTCGGCATCGTGTTCGCCTGGCGCGCGCTGGCCTGGCTGGTGCTGCCGATCGCGCTGCTGACCGGCTTCTCGCGGGTGTTCGTCGGTGCGCACTACCCGCACGACGTGGTGGCCGGCCTGGCGCTGGGCACCCTGACCGCGACGCTGTGCGTGACGCTGCTCGCCCGGCCGCTGACCACGCTGGTCGTACGCATGGGGGCGGGGCGCTGGAAGGTCCTGGTGCGGGCGTAGCCGGTTCCACGGCAGGTGGGGGCGTTCCTCGGTGGCCCGGGATGCCCCCGGCGGGCACCGCGCCCGTACCGCGCCCCCGGTCACGGCGCGTGCCACTCCTCCTTGTGCCCGAAGCCGCGGCCGTTGTCGATCAACCGCAGCCAGTCCGGGCGGACTTCCCAAAGTGCGGTGCGTTCCAGTGCCGCGGCGAGCCGGTCGTCGGCCGCCACGAAGGGAAAGCGCTCCAGGTACGTACGCCACCCGGCCGCGCGGTCCGCGCCCGCCAGCCGTCGGCAGACGCCCCGGCCCTGCACCCCGGTCAGCGCGGTCCACTCCTGGCCGTCGCGCTGGGCCGTGAAGGCGACCCGGGCGCCGGGGCCGGTGTCGCCGGCCCGCGCGAGGGCCCGGCCGTGCCGGGTGGACTCCGCGGTGACGAGGACGAGCGAGGGCGCCGGCCCGTCCGCGGTGGCGTAGAGGACGGCGCAGGCCTGCGGCCCCTCGTCGTCGGTGTACGCGAGGGTCAGCGTCGTGTGTGCGGCCAGGGCCCGGCGGATCGTGTCCGGGCAGTCGCCTGCGGTGGTCATCGCGGCTCTCCCGCCGGTCTGGTCGGCATCCACATCATGGGGACATCTTCGCCCCTCGCGCCTCACGGGCGGCCCATCGGCCCCGGTCCGGGCGGGCGCGCGTTCCCGCGAGCGGGTGGGCGCGTCGTGGCGCGCGCCCGGTGCGTTTCACGGCGGAGCGCCGTCGTGCCAGGATCGGCAGTGCCATGACTTCCACTCCTGCCGCCACCGGCGCCGCCGCTGTCACCGCCGCCAACGAAGCCGCCGAAGGGGCCCGGCTGCACGGCCCCGTCACCGACTGGTTCGACGAGCACGCCCGCGACCTGCCCTGGCGCCGCCCCGAGGCGGGCGCCTGGGGCGTGATGGTGAGCGAGTTCATGCTGCAGCAGACGCCGGTCAGCAGGGTGCTGCCGGTGTACGAACAGTGGATGGCGCGCTGGCCGCGCCCCGCCGACCTGGCCGCCGAGCCGCCCGGCGAAGCGGTACGCGCCTGGGGCCGCCTCGGATACCCGCGCCGCGCGCTGCGCCTGCACGCCGCCGCCGCTGCCATACAGGAACGTCACGGCGGCGACGTACCGCGCGAGCACGCCCAGCTCCTCGCGCTGCCCGGCATCGGCGAGTACACGGCGGCGGCCGTGGCCTCCTTCGCGTACGGGCAGCGGCACGCCGTACTGGACACCAACGTCCGCCGGGTGTTCGCGCGCGCCGTCGACGGCCGCCAGTACCCGCCGAACGCCACCACCGCCGCCGAACGCAAGCTGGCCCGCGCGCTGCTGCCGCAGGACGAGGAGACCGCGGCCAAGTGGGCCGCCGCCACGATGGAGCTGGGCGCGCTGGTGTGCACCGCGCGCGGCCCGGAGTGTGTGCGCTGCCCGATCTCGGCGCAGTGCGCTTGGCGGCTGGCGGGCTCGCCCGCGCACGACGGCCCGCCGCGCCGCGGCCAGACGTACGCCGGTACGGACCGCCAGGTGCGCGGCAAGCTGCTCGCCGTACTGCGCGAAGCCGTCGGGCCCGTACCGCAGTCCGTCCTGGACGCGGTGTGGGACGAGCCGGTGCAGCGCGCGCGGGCGCTCGACGGCCTCGTGTCCGACGGTCTGGTGGAACCGCTGGCCGGCGGCATGTACCGCCTGCCGGCGGGCCGCAGCGCACCCTGAGGACAGCGGCCGGCTGACGGGCCCGACGCCCCGGCCGCCCACCTCATGACCGCTCTGTGACAGCCGGGGTCGTGCGGTGCCCCGCGGCAGCTGCGTACCAGCTCTTCGGGCCGCCCCCGCTGTCCCTCAGGAGGATGACGCATTTCGGGCGCCGGTCCGTCGCAGGTATGACCCCCGGCGCGCTGTTACACAACCGACGGTTTTCCGTGCACTCTCTGTGGGGCCCTCGCACATTACGCCGCAACACCCCCTCCGTAGCGTCTTCCTCGTGCTGGAGATGACCACCAGCGCGGTCAACGTGGGGAAGCGCAAGCGGATCGGAGGCGTCGGGATGGCGACCAGCGGCGGCAAGGTACTGGACTTCGAAGAGTACGTGCGGACGCGGCAGGAGGCCCTGCTGCGCAGCGCCCGGCGCCTGGTACCCGACCCGGTCGACGCCCAGGACCTGCTCCAGACGGCCCTGGTGCGCACCTACGGGCGCTGGGACGGCATCGCCGACAAGTCCCTCGCCGACGCCTACCTCCGCCGCGTCATGATCAACACGCGTACGGAGTGGTGGCGCGCCCGCAAGCTGGAGGAGGTGCCCACCGAGCAGCTCCCGGACGCCAGCGTCGACGACGGCACCGAGCAGCGCGCCGACCGGGCCCTGCTGATGGACATCCTCGGCGTGCTCGCGCCCAAGCAGCGCAGCGTCGTCGTGCTGCGACACTGGGAGCAGATGAGCACCGAGGAGACCGCGGCGGCGCTGGGCATGTCCACCGGTACGGTCAAGAGCACGCTGCACCGGGCCCTGGCCCGGCTGCGCCAGGAGCTGGAGAATCGCGACATCGACGCGCGGATGCTGGAGCGCGGCGAGCAGGAGCGGGAGCGGTGCGCGGCCTGACCGGCTGCGGCACCGGTGGCTTAGCCAGAGGGACTGTGAGCGGGAGCGGTTTGACCAGGAACAGGCCGGCCGGAAGCAGGTCGGCCCAGAGCACGCCGGCCGGTGGCAGCCTGCCCGGGGCAGGACCCACCCGGTTCGTACGGAGGGGAATCGGACGGGTCACCGGATGGCGCGCGGGCCCCGGACGCTTTGCCGCCCAGCGGTCCCGGCCGGGCCGGGGCCCGGAGCACCCGGCCCCCGACCGGGGGCGCCGGCAGCGCACGGCGCGGTTCCGGTTCCGGCGGGCCGAGGCGTTTCGCAGGGGCGGCGGAG
The DNA here is from genome assembly GCF_042732265.1 of Streptomyces sp. NPDC059788. Taxonomy (NCBI): domain Bacteria; kingdom Bacillati; phylum Actinomycetota; class Actinomycetes; order Kitasatosporales; family Streptomycetaceae; genus Streptomyces; species Streptomyces sp. NPDC059788. The sequence continues at coordinate 26,267 of NZ_JBHWHY010000008.1, forward strand.
CGGTCATCGCGGGGATGGCCGCCCTTTCGCTGTTGCTGGCCGGCTGCAATCCGGGCGGCGAGGGCGTACGGACCGAGGGCACGGCGAGCAGCACCCCGGCGCCCGCCGACCGGTCGCCGGGCGCGCCGTCCCCCTCCCCCTCGGCGTCGGTGGCGTACCAGAAGGTCGACGCCGTGGAGCTGATGAAGCACGACCCGAAGGTCGGCGCGGACGTCAAGAAGTCCCTCGCGAAGCCGTGCGCCGCGGAGGAGTACCCGGTCGAGGTCACCTACGCCTCGCTCACCCACGAAAAGGCGAACGATGTCGTCGTCAACGTGATGACCTGCGCGGATTCGGTCGGCATCGGCTCCTACGTCTACCGCAAGAGCGGCAGTACGTATGAGAATGTCTTCGCCGACGAGCAGCCTTCGGTGTACGCGAGCGTCAACAAGGGTGAACTGGAGGTCTCCAAGCAGACCTACAACACCGGCGACAAGGTGTGCTGCGCTTCCGGCGAGGATGTGATGACCTACCACTGGACGGGTAGCCGCTTCGTCGAGTACGCCCGCTACCACACCGATTACAGCAACACCGGGGGCACGGCGAGCGCGCCCCCGGACAGCACGGCACCGGAGGATTGAGAACACCGCATGGCCGATACCCATGTGCTCTTCGTCGAGGACGACGACGTCATCCGCGAGGCGACGCAGCTCGCCCTGGAGCGGGACGGCTTCGTGGTCACCGCCATGCCCGACGGTCTGGCGGGACTGGAGGCGTTCCGCGCCGACCGGCCCGACATCGCCCTGCTGGACGTGATGGTGCCCGGACTGGACGGTGTCAGCCTGTGCCGGCGCATCCGGGACGAGTCGACCGTGCCGGTGATCATGCTGTCGGCGCGGGCCGACTCCATCGACGTGGTGCTGGGCCTGGAGGCCGGCGCCGACGACTACGTGACCAAGCCGTTCGACGGCGCCGTGCTGGTGGCCCGTATCCGCGCGGTGCTGCGCCGCTTCGGCCACGCCTCGGGGCCGGACGGCGCGGCCGCCGCCGCCTCGGAGGCGGCCGAGCCCGCCGAGGCCGTGCTGCGCTTCGGCGATCTGGAGGTCGACACGGAGGGCATGGAGGTACGCAAAGGCGGTCAGCCGGTCGCGCTGACGCCCACCGAGATGCGCCTGCTGCTGGAGTTCTCGAACTCGCCCGGCACGGTCCTGTCCCGCGACCGGCTGCTGGAGCGGGTGTGGGACTACGGCTGGGGCGGTGACACCCGGGTCGTGGACGTCCACGTCCAGCGGCTGCGCGGCAAGATCGGCCAGGACCGCATCGAGACCGTCCGCGGCTTCGGTTACAAGCTGAGAGGCTGACTCCTGCGGTGGTCAGGCTCGCCCTGCGTACCGGACTGAGGTGGAAGCTCAGCGCCGCGATCGCCCTCGTCGGAGCGCTGGTCGCGATCGCGCTGAGCCTCGTCGTGCACAACGCCGCGCGCGGCTCGATGCTGGACAACAGCCGCGACGTACAGACCGAGCGCCTCAACTTCACGCAGAAGATCTACGAAACCACGCACCAGCTGCGCTTCGGCGCCAAGCTGGACGACCCGGCGCTGCCGAAGGAACTGCGTGAAGAGGTCACCAAGGGGAAGCGGGCGACCTATCTGGAGGACACCGGCCAGACCACGCCCAAGGTGTGGGCGGCGGCGCCGGTCGCGGGCGGCCGGGTGCTGTCCATCCAGGGCTATTTCCCCGACCGGTTCGCCGTCCTGGACGACCTCGACCAGGCGCTGCTGATCGGCTCGACGGCGGTCGTGGTCGGCGGCTGCGCGCTCGGCGTGCTGATCGGCGGGCGGCTGTCCCAGCGGCTGCGCAAGGCGGCCGCCGCGGCCGGCAAGCTCGCCGACGGCGACACCTCCGTACGCATCCGCGACGAGGTGGGCGGCCGCATCCGGGACGAGACGGACGATCTGGCCTGGGCGGTGGACGCGATGTCCGACGCGCTCCAAAAGCGCATCGAGGCGGAGCGCCGGGTGACCGCCGACATCGCCCACGAGCTGCGCACACCGGTCACCGGGCTGCTCACCGCGGCCGAACTGCTGCCGCCGGGCCGCCCGTCGGAGCTGGTACGGGACCGGGCGCAGGCGATGCGCACCCTCGTCGAGGACGTGCTGGAAGTGGCCCGGCTGGACGGTTATGCGGAGCGGGCCGAACTGCAGGACGTGGCGCTCGGCGAGTTCGTCACCCGGCGGGTGCGGTCCCTGAACCCCGACATCAAGATCGAGATCCTCCGGGACGCCGAGGTCTCCACCGATCCGCGGCGCCTGGAACGCATCCTGGGCAACCTGATCGCCAACGCGGCCCGGCACGGCAAGCCGCCGATCGAGGTCACCGTCGAGGGGCGGGTCGTGCGCGTGCGCGACCACGGCACGGGCTTTCCGGAGGCGCTGCTGCGCGAGGGGCCGAGCCGGTTCCGCACCGGCAGCAGCGACCGGGCCGGGCGCGGGCACGGGCTCGGCCTGACCATCGCGGCGGGCCAGGCGCGGGTGCTGGGCGCCCGGCTGACCTTCCGCAACGCGGACGAGATGACGGACGGGTCGACGGGGGCGGTGTCCGTGCTGTGGCTGCCGGAGAACGCGCCGACGAACACGGGCAGTTTCCCGGTCATCCAGCTGCCGGACCGGTGACGGGGCGGCGCCGCCCGCCCGCTCGTCCCGCGCCTCGTCCCGCGCCCCTTCGTCGTCCGGCGCCCCTTCGTCGTTCATGTTCCGAGGGTGACACGCGCCACTGACAACGGGCCGGCGGCGGACACACCGGTGCCCCCGGCGGCCCCCGCCGCCGGACACGGCAGCGGCCCCCGGCGCGTATGCCGGGGGCCGCTGGCCAGGGATTCAGTGCCGGATCAGACGGTCTCCGCCAGCACGGCCCGGTCCGCCGGAGCCTCGCCGCCGTCCGGGCTCTCGGCCGGCTTGGCGGGGCCGCCGCGCAGCGGCACCTCCTTGAGGAACCAGGCCGCCGCGAAGCCGATGACGCTGATCACCGCGCCCCACAGGAAGACCTGGTGGGTGCCGCCGGAGACCGCGTGCATATACGCGTCCTTGATCATGGGCGGCAGCTTCTCCAGCGCCTTCAGGTCCATCTGGCCACCGCCCGCGGTCGCCTTCGCGCCCGCGGCACCGAGCCGCTCGGCCATCACGTCCTGCACCCGGTTGTTGAAGATCGCTCCGAAGATCGCGACGCCGAAGGAGCCGCCGATCGTACGGAAGAGGGTGGCGGACGAGGAGCCGACGCCCATGTCCTTCATCTCGACGCTGTTCTGCGCGATCAGCATCGTGGTCTGCATCAGGAAGCCCATGCCGGCGCCGAGCACCGCCATGTACAGACCCGAGGTGAAGCGGGTGGTGCCGGTGTCCATCAGGGACAGCAGCACCAGTCCGGCGGTGATCAGCCCGCCGCCGCCCACCACGAAGATCTTGTACTTGCCGGTGTTGGTGGTGACCCGGCCCGCGACCAGCGAGACGGCCATCATCGCGAGCAGCATCGGCAGGAGCAGCAGCCCGGAGTTGGTGGCCGAGGCGCCCTGCACGGTCTGCTGGAACAGCGGCAGGAAGGTCATCGACCCGAACATCACGAAGCCGACCAGGAAGCCGATCACCGTGACGAGGCTGAAGTTGCGGTTGCGGAAGATGTGCAGCGGCAGCACGGGCTCGCGGACCTTGGTCTCGGTGAGGACGAAGGCCAGCAGGGCGACGACACCGACCGCGCCGAGCCCGATGATCTGGCCCGACAGCCAGTCGTACTCGGTGCCGCCCCAGGTGGTGATCAGCACCAGTGCGGTGATGCCGACGGTGAGCAGCACGGCGCCCACGTAGTCGATGCGCGCCTGGGTCCGCTTCTTCGGCAGGTGCAGTACGGCGGTGACCATGACCAGGGCGATCGCGCCCAGGGGCAGGTTGATGTAGAAGCTCCAGCGCCACCCGAGGTGGTCGGTGATGGTGCCGCCGACCAGCGGGCCGCCGATCATCGCGACGGCCATGACGCCGGCCATCATGCCCTGGTACTTGCCGCGCTCCCGCGGCGGGATCAGGTCACCGATGATCGCCATGACACCGACCATCAGACCGCCGGCGCCCAGGCCCTGTACGGCGCGGAAGCCGATCAGCTGGCCCATGTCCTGGGCCATGCCGGACAGCGCCGAGCCGATCAGGAAGATCACGATGGACGTCAGGAAGACGCCCTTACGGCCGTAGAGGTCGCCCAGTTTGCCCCAGATCGGGGTCGAGGCGGCGGTCGCGAGCGTGTACGCGGTCACCACCCAGGACAGGTGGCTCAGCCCGCCCAGTTCGCCGACGATCGTAGGCATGGCCGTACCCACGATCATGTTGTCGAGCATCGCGAGCAGCATCGCGATCATCAGCGCGAACAGCACCACGCGGACGCTGGCCGGCTGCTTCCCCCCGGCGTCCGCCGGTTTCGATATGCCCCCCGCTGGGGTCGCTTTCGACTGCGACATCCCCATTTTCACTTCTCCCACTTACTTGCCGCCCGGCTAGTTCAGTACAGTGAAGAAGGTAAGCAACAACTAGCCGGGCGTCAAGTAAGTTTGGGGCACCCCCGGCCTGGGCGATCGACGCAGGAGAACAGCAGCATGGGCAGCACACCGCACGCGCGCAGGGGCAACACCCGTCAGCGCATCCAGGACGTCGCCCTGGAACTGTTCGCCGAACAGGGGTACGAGAAGACCTCGCTGCGCGAGATCGCCGAGCGGCTCGACGTCACGAAGGCGGCGCTCTACTACCACTTCAAGACCAAGGAAGACATCGTCATCAGCCTCTTCCAGGACCTGTCACGGCCCATCGACGAACTGACCGCGTGGGCCGCCGGGCAGCCGCGCACCCTGGAGACCAAGCAGGAGATCCTGCGCCGCTACAGCGAGTCCCTGCGCACCGCCGAGCCCCTCTTCCGCTTCATGCAGGAGAACCAGGCGACCATACGGGACCTGAGCATCGGGGAGACCTTCAAGCAGCGGATGCACCGGCTGACCGGGCTGCTCAGGGAGCCCGACGCGGAGCTGAAGGACCAGGTCCGGTGCATCACCGCGATCTTCTCGATGCACGCGGGCATGTTCGCCATGCAAAACGTCGAAGGCGACCCCGAGGACAAGCGCAAGGCCATCCTGGAGGTCGCCACCGAACTGGTCGCCGCGGCCCACCCGCCGAACCGCGGCTAGGAAGCGGTCGCGGCGGCGATCACCCGCCGCCGGTCACGCCGGAATCACTCCCCGCCGGTCACGGCAGGGGGCACCCGCCGTCGGTCACGGCAGGGATCACACGCCGTCGCCGCGCGCCTTCAGGAAGGCGGTCGGCTCGACGCCGGTGCCGTAGTTCGGGCCGGTGCGGACCTCGAAGTGCAGGTGCGGGCCGGTCGAGTTGCCGGTGCTGCCGGACTTCGCGATCTCCTGGCCGGTCTGCACGGTCTGGCCCGGCTTGACCTCGGTGCTGGTCAGGTGCGCGTACTGGGTGTACGTACCGCTGTCGTGCTTGATCACGACCGCGTTGCCGTACGCGGGACCGTCGCCGCCGCCGTTCGGGCCGGCCTTGACCACGGTGCCCCCGTGCACGGCGTGCACGGCGGTGCCGCTGGGCACCACGAAGTCCTGACCACTGTGGTTGTGCGACCAGTGCTTGCCCGCCAGGCCGAACGTCATGCCCAGCTTGTAGTCGTCCACCGGCTTCACCCAGGAGCGGGCCTTCTCCTCGGCGGCCTTCTTGGCCTTCTCGGCCTGCTGCTTCTCCGCCTCGGCGGCCTTCTTCTGCGCGTCGGCCTGCGCGTTCACCGAGGAGCCGATGGAGGACGACAGTCCGCCCAGGGCGATCGACTGCGCGTCGCTGCCGGCCGCTATCGCCACCCCGGCGCCCATGGCCGCGGAGACGCCCAGGCCCGCCGCGAGCACGGAGGCGCGGGTACGGAGAGCGGACTTCTTCGTCAGGCGGTGCAGGGGGTGGTGCTTCGTCATGCGGGAACTACCTCCGGGAAAGGGAAAAGACCGCGTCCCGGCCGTCGACCGGGATCGCTCCACCTTGGTAACCCGAATCCGACATGCTGCCAATAGCCGCTTCTACTACCTCATCCCGTACCAAAAGCCGGAGAAATAAATCCCCGCGGCTACCCTCGCCCCCCGGCCTCAAACCCCGCGCCCACCGCTGTCTCCCGGACGCGCCGACTCCCCGCCACTAAGGCCCTGACCTGCACCTTTCCCCCGCCGGACACGGTCGCCCCAGCGCCCGGGACCACCCCGCCCGCACCGCGGCGGCCCCCGCGCCGGCACCGGCCCGGCGCACCTCGAAAAGCTCCCGCTATTCCGCGTAGTAGGCCCCGGAGAGCCTGTGCGGCATGTCACCGCGCGCCCGCTTTTCCCCGCTTCCTGACGGGTCTTTTGTATGTCCGTATCGGGACCAAAGGCCCCGCGGGAAAGGGCGGCCTCCGCTCTTTCCCACTGCCGCCCCGGGAAGCGCCGTCTCCTCTAGGCTTGAAGTCCACAACGCCCGGCCCGGCCGGCGTTGCCCAGGTGATGGGGGATCACCGATGGACCCGTTGATCATCACGGCCCGGCTCGTCCCGAAGGTCGTCGCCCCGCTCGTCAAGAAACTCCTGGTCCGCCCGGGGCCCGGCGCCTTCCTGGTGGACCGGCCGTTACGGATCGCCCGCCTCGTCTCCTTCCGCGGCGAGCAGCGCACCCTCGGGGAGCGCGACGTGCGGCGGATCGCCGCCAAACTGGTCGACCGGGCCGTGACCCCGCTGCCCGGCGCCACCGGCGCGGAGCGCGAGCGGCCGGTGGCCCCCGACGAGGACCGGACCGTGACGGACGCCCTCACCCGTACGCTCTGGGCGCTCGGCGAGCTCGACACGGAGATCGTCCAGGACGCCCGGCTGGACGCCGGAGAGCTCGCCGGGCAGCTGCGCCGGGCCGCCCCGGACGCCACCCGGGAGCTGACCGCCGACGGCGCACAGCTCCACGCGATCCTGCTGGACACCGCGTCCCTGCACATCCTCGACTTCTTCACCCGGCTCACCGGCTTCACCGCCCGCACCCTCACCGAGAACCGGCGCGCACTGGCCGGACTCGACGACGCCCTCGGCGCACTGGCCGCCCGGCTGCCGTCCCCCTCCGCCGAGGACGCCGCCTTCGAGACGCGGTACGCCCTGGACACCGCCGTCCTCCTCAACCACCTCACCATCTTCGGTATCGACCTCGCGCACTCCCCCGACAGCTGGCCGCTGGACGCCGCCTACCTGGGCCTGCGCTGCGAGCCCGAGCCGACGGCCGGGGACCGCGGCCCCTCCCCCGGACCGGCCGTCCCCGCCGAGCAGGCGCTGTCCGGCCTGTGCCACGTCCTGGTACGGGGCGTGGCCGGCTCCGGCAAGACCACCCTCCTGCAGTGGCTGGCCGTCGCGACCGCCCGCGGCGAGCTGCCCGCCGCGCTGCGCCACGCCCTGTACGGACGCGTCCCCTTCCTCCTGCCGGTGCGCCGCTTCGCCCGGCACGGCCTGCCCTCCCCCGGCGACTTCCTGGCGACCGTCGGCTATCCGGGCGCCGACGCCCAGCCGGCGGGCTGGGCCGACCGCGTCCTGCGGGCCGGACGGGCCCTGCTGCTGATCGACGGGGTGGACGAGGCCCCCGAGGGCGAGCGCGAGGGGCTGCGCCGCAAACTCCGCGACTGGACCGCCCTGTACCCGGGCAACGTCTGGATCGTCACCTCCCGCCCCTCCGCCGTCCGCGCCGACTGGCTGACCGCCGACGGCTTCGCCGAACTGTCGCTGGCCCCGATGAGCCGCGAGGACATCGCCGCGTTCATCCAGCGCTGGCACCGCGCCGCGGCCCAGCAGGAGCCGGAGGACCTGGACCGGCTCGGCCACTACGAACGGACCCTGCTCAACGCCGTACGCATCACCCGCGACCTCGGCCGCCTGGCCACCAACCCACTGATGTGCGGAATGCTCTGCGCGCTGCACCGCGACCGCCGCGGCTATCTGCCCGACGGGCGCAAGGAGTTGTACGAGGCCGCGCTGTCGATGCTGCTGGAACGGCGGGACCGGGAGCGGGCCATGGGCACCACGGACGGCATCGACCTGCCCCGCCAGCCCAAGATCCAGCTGTTGCAGAAGCTGGCCCACTGGATGCTCGTCAACGGACGCTCGGAGATGGACCGCGAGGTCGCCGTCGACACGCTCGCGCAGCACCTGCCCGCCATCCCCGACGCCGCGCGCCAGGGCGGCGCCGAGGAGGTCTACCGCCACCTGCTCAACCGGACCGGGCTGCTGCGCGAACCGGCCCCGGGCACGGTCGACTTCGTCCACCGCACCTTCCAGGACTTCCTGGCCGCCCGCGCCACCGTCCAGCGCCACGACTTCGGGCTGCTGCTCAACCACGCCCACCTCTCCGAGTGGGAGGACGTCATCCGGATGGCCGTCGCGCTGGCCCGCCCCGACGAGTGCGCGGCCCTGCTGAACGGGCTGCTCGCCCCGCGCCCCGGCATCCGGGCCGCGGAGGCCCGGCACCGCAAGCTGCTCGCCGCGGCCTGCGTGGAGCACGCCGCCGAACTGGACCCCGAGGTACGCCACCGGGTGCAGCGCTTCACCCGTGACATGGTCCGCCCCAGCACCGCGGCCGGCGCCCGCGCGCTGGGCTGGATCGGCCCGATAGTCCTGGAGATGCTGCCGGAGCCGGCCGACGTCTCGGACGGCGAGGCCTATCTGCTCGCCGTCACGGCCACCTCCATCGCCGACGACATGGCGATCGACTACCTGACCGGGCTGCGCAAGCGGACGCACCACGACATACGGGCGCAGCTGGCCGGTGCCTGGCGGCGGTACGACACCGCCCGCTACGCCCGGGAGATCATCGCCCACCTCGATCCGGACGAGCTGTACTTCCCCGTGGCGGACGCGGAGGAGCTGGACGCCCTGCGCCGGCTCGGCGGCCGGCCGTACCTCCAGGTCGCCGGGCGGTTCACCGCGGCCGAGCTGACCGCGGGCATCGCTCCGGCGGACGGCCTGACCCGGCTCTGGCTGGCGTACGACCTCGGTATCTCGATGGAGTGGCTGGCCGCTTTTCCCCGCCTGGAAACGCTCGTGGTCGGCAGCCGGCTGCCGCGCGTCTGCGGTGTACCGGACGGCGTTCGCGTCATTGAGCTGTGATATCGCGGCCCTTTAGGGCTGTGGGCCTGCCTTACTGGGCTCGGGAGCGCCCAGACACCTTGGAGTCCCGGGGTCATCGGAATAGCCCGGTCCGTATTAGCGCCGGGATGCCGTCCGAGAGCCGCTGGAGCACCCGGAATGACGTTTTCCATTTACGTGCCGGGTTACGCCCCGGGTTACCCGCCGGGATACGCCCCGGGCAATAGCCGTAGTCACTCCTGTACCACGGGGGAAGTCCCGGATGCGGCGGTTACGAAAATGCGCCGATGTCTGTCCGGAAAACCACTTCCGCCCGCGGACCGGGCGCCTTGCCGAAAACGCCGCGGCCCGGAACCTGGAGCAGGTTCCGGGCCGCGGCGTCAGCCGTACCGGTCAGGCGCCGGGCGCCCGGTCCGTATCGCCGGCCGTCACGCGTCCTTCGACAGGTCCGGGCCGCCGGCCGCGGACTCCACGGGCGGGGCGTCGGGCAGCGCCGACTTCTCCTCGCCGCGGAAGGTGAACTTGGCGTTCTCGCCCTCACCCTCGATGTCGACGACCACGATGTGGCCGGGGCGCAGCTCGCTGAAGAGGATCTTCTCCGAGAGAGCGTCCTCGATCTCGCGCTGGATGGTCCGGCGCAGCGGGCGGGCGCCCAGCACCGGGTCGTAACCGCGCTTGGCGAGCATCTTCTTGGCCTCACCGCTGAGCTCGATGCCCATGTCGCGGTCCTTCAGGCGCTCGTCCACCTTGGCGATCATGAGGTCGACGATCTGGATGATGTCTTCCTCGGTGAGCTGGTGGAAGACCACCGTGTCGTCGACACGGTTGAGGAACTCGGGCCGGAAGTGCTGCTTGAGCTCTTCGTTGACCTTGTTCTTCATCCGCTCGTAGCTGCTCTTGGTGTCGCCCTGGGCGGCGAAGCCCAGGTTGAAGCCCTTGGAGATGTCCCGTGTCCCGAGGTTGGTCGTCATGATGATGACCGTGTTCTTGAAGTCCACCACCCGGCCCTGGGAGTCGGTCAGGCGACCGTCCTCCAGGATCTGCAGCAGGGAGTTGAAGATGTCGGGGTGGGCCTTCTCCACCTCGTCGAACAGCACGACGGAGAACGGCTTGCGGCGCACCTTCTCGGTGAGCTGGCCGCCCTCTTCGTAGCCGACGTAGCCGGGAGGCGAGCCGAAGAGCCGGGAGACCGTGTGCTTCTCGCTGAACTCCGACATGTCGAGGGAGATCATCGCGTCCTCGTCGCCGAAGAGGAACTCGGCGAGCGTCTTGGACAGCTCGGTCTTACCGACACCGGACGGACCGGCGAAGATGAACGAGCCACCGGGGCGCTTGGGGTCCTTCAGACCGGCCCGCGTACGGCGGATGGCCTGCGAGAGCGCCTTGATGGCGTCCTTCTGGCCGATGACGCGCTTGTGGAGCTCGTCCTCCATCCGCAGCAGCCGCGAGGACTCCTCCTCGGTGAGCTTGAAGACCGGGATGCCGGTCGCCGTGGCCAGAACCTCGGCGATCAGCTCGCCGTCGACCTCGGCGACGACGTCCATGTCGCCGGCCTTCCACTCCTTCTCCCGCTTCGCCTTGGCGGCCAGGAGCTGCTTCTCCTTGTCGCGCAGGCCCGCGGCCATCTCGAAGTCCTGCGAGTCGATCGCGGACTCCTTCTCCCGGCGCACGTCGGCGATCTTCTCGTCGAACTCGCGGAGGTCCGGCGGCGCGGTCATCCGGCGGATGCGCATCCGGGAACCGGCCTCGTCGATCAGGTCGATCGCCTTGTCCGGCAGGAAGCGGTCGGAGATGTAGCGGTCGGCCAGCTGGGCGGCCTGGACCAGGGCCTCGTCCGTGATGGAGACGCGGTGGTGCGCCTCGTAACGGTCGCGCAGGCCCTTCAGGATCTCGATGGTGTGCGGCAGCGACGGCTCCGCGACCTGGATGGGCTGGAAGCGGCGCTCCAGGGCCGCGTCCTTCTCCAGGTACTTGCGGTACTCGTCGAGCGTCGTCGCACCGATGGTCTGCAGCTCGCCCCGCGCCAGCATCGGCTTGAGGATGCTCGCGGCGTCGATCGCGCCCTCGGCGGCACCCGCACCCACCAGGGTGTGGAGCTCGTCGATGAACAGGATGATGTCGCCGCGGGTGCGGATCTCCTTGAGCACCTTCTTCAGGCGCTCCTCGAAGTCACCGCGGTAGCGGGAGCCGGCGACCAGGGCGCCCAGGTCCAGGGTGTAGAGGTGCTTGTCCTTGAGGGTCTCGGGCACCTCGCCCTTGACGATGGCCTGGGCCAGTCCCTCGACGACCGCCGTCTTGCCGACGCCGGGCTCGCCGATGAGGACCGGGTTGTTCTTGGTACGGCGGGACAGCACCTGCATGACCCGCTCGATCTCCTTCTCGCGCCCGATGACCGGGTCGAGCTTGGTCTCGCGAGCGGCCTGCGTCAGGTTGCGGCCGAACTGGTCCAGGACGAGCGAGGTCGAGGGGGTGCCCTCGGCCGGGCCGCCGGCGGTGGCGGCCTCCTTGCCCTGGTAGCCGGAGAGCAGCTGGATGACCTGCTGCCGCACCCGGTTCAGATCGGCGCCCAGCTTCACCAGGACCTGGGCGGCGACGCCCTCGCCCTCGCGGATCAGGCCGAGCAGGATGTGCTCCGTACCGATGTAATTGTGGCCGAGCTGAAGGGCCTCGCGGAGCGACAGCTCCAGGACCTTCTTCGCACGGGGGGTGAAGGGGATGTGACCGGACGGGGCCTGCTGCCCCTGGCCGATGATCTCCTCCACCTGCTGGCGGACCGCCTCGAGCGAAATCCCGAGGCTCTCCAGGGCCTTAGCGGCGACACCCTCACCCTCGTGGATCAGGCCCAGGAGGATGTGCTCGGTGCCGATGTAGTTGTGGTTGAGCATCCGGGCTTCTTCCTGAGCCAGGACGACAACCCGCCGCGCACGGTCGGTGAACCTCTCGAACATCGTTAATCGCTCCTCAGAGCGGTCAGGCAGTTAGGGGTCGGTCCCCTCCCTGTCCTTCCGCATGCTAGTCCCGTGGGACGGGACAGCTCATTCCAACTGCCGACATCCGTCCGGATCACCCCCGCGACGGCGGGGAAATCTGCTGCCGAACAGCCGACATCTGCTCCAACCCGATGGTGCGAGACGATGTTCCCGCAGGCCAGGCATATACGCCCCGGGCCAGTACGCCCGTGGCGAACGCACCCGTCACCGACACGCCCGCCCGGAGCCCGCCGCCGCTCCGGAAAAGGCGCTGCGCACGCCGCTGCACCGTCTCTCCCCACTGGGAATGTCCTACCCGCTGCCACTGACACTCCATGCGGCGCAGGCCCGTTCCATCCGCTACGGGCGAACACCCGAGCGCCTTCGAATGCGCCGCCACACCCCCACGCGCCCCCTTCCGCGACGACAGTACGTACGCACATGTCAACACAGCGTAACTTCTCGGGGATTCGTGAGTTGCTTCCGGTATGCCCGTCGCGCTCCCGCGCCCCCGATCCCCCCTCGCCGCCGTACGGCAGTGGTACGAGGACGAGCTGCGCTGGCCGACCACCGGCACGGAGCCGGTGGAGCTGCTGACCGGAGTGCGCTTCGACGCCCTCGACCTGCCCGCCGACGCGGGCCGTGCCGTGCTGGGGCGGGTGGGCCCCACGGGGCCCGTGGCGATCGACCGCGGCGGCTCCGCCGGCCCCCGGATGCTCGTGCTCGTGGCGGCGGGCGCCGCGGAAGAGCTGCCGGAGCTCCTGGAATGGCTGGAATGGGGCTCGCTGGGGCTGGATCTGAGCGCGCGCGGCGCCGGGGACCGGATGCCCGCGCCGTCACCGCCCCCGCCGTCACCGCACGCGTGGTGGCCGTACGGATCCGGCCCTCGGGAGGCCGCGGGGTGGGTGCGGCCTCCCGAGCCGGGATGCGAGGTCGAGTCGACTCTGCCCACCACGGGGACAGGGGCAGGGCGCGGGGGCCGCGGTGATCCCCTCGCGGATCGCCAGGGGCGCGCCCCCGACCTCGTACGACTGGTGAGCGCGGCGGCCACGGAGTGCCACCGTGCCCGTTTGCTGCGCGGTCGTCAGGCTCGAAGACAAACAGATCGCGGGTTCGGCGATCAGCCGTTGGCCTTCTCGAACGCCTCGCGGATGTCCGCGGGCACACGGCCGCGGTCATTGACGTTGTAGCCGTTCTCCTTGGCCCACGCGCGGATCTTCGCGGTGTCCTGGCTGCCTCCGGAAGACGCACGCGCCTTGCCCCGGCCACCGGAACGGCCACCGGTCTTGCGGCCCGCCTTCACGAACTCGGCCAGCGACTCCCGCAGCTTCTGCGCGTTGTCGTCGGACAGGTCGATCTCGTAGGACTTGCCGTCGAGGGCGAACGTCACGGTCTCATGGGCCTCGCCGCCGTTGAGGTCGTCGACAAGAAGAACCTGAACCTTCTGTGCCACCGGTTTCCCTTTCATCGAATGCGGATTACGACGGAAAGCAAACCGCTTTTCCGGGAAAAACACAAACCCCTGGGTAGGGTTCAGTTGCACGACCGTCGGGGAACCCTTGCTTCCACAGCTATGAGATAGGGGCGCGATTCGGACATAGAACGCTGATCACAGGTGCAGAAGCATCCGGCTGTTGCCCAGGGTGTTGGGCTTCACTCGTTCGAGACCGAGGAACTCGGCAACGCCCTCGTCATAGGAACGCAGCAGCTCGCTGTAGACATCGCCGTCGACGGGCGTCTCACCGATCTCCACGAACCCGTGCTTGGCGAAGAAGTCCACTTCGAAGGTGAGGCAGAAAATGCGCCGGACTCCGAGCCGGCCGGCGGTGCTCACCAGCTTGTCGAGGACTTGGTGGCCGACTCCGGTGCCCTTGTGGCGCGGGTCCACCGCCAATGTGCGGACCTCGGCCAGGTCTTCCCACATGACGTGCAGCGCTCCGCAGCCGACGACCTCGGCGTCCGCGTCCCGCTCGGCCACCCAGAACTCCTGGATGTCCTCGTAAAGCGTCACGGTGGCTTTGTCGAGGAGGATGCCGTCCGGCGAGTAGGCGTCGATGAGCCGGCGTACGGCCGGTACATCGCTGGTCCTGGCACGGCGGACGGTGAGTCCAATTGATTGCGGCGGCATGGCGCGACGCTATCGCCCCGAGTCGTCCGATCCCGCCGGGGGTACTTCTGCGGCATCCGCTTCCCCCGCTTCGGCCTGTTCCGGGGGCCCGGCGGGTTCGCGCGCGCGTTCCGCGGCCGGTTCACCGGCGCCTTCTTCGCGGTCCGGCCGCTCCGGCGGCGCGGACGGTTCGCGTTCGGAGTGGCCGGCCTGCGGCGGGGGCGGTGCGGGTTCCGCAGGTTCGTCACCCTGCACCATACGTACGGCATCCCTCAAGGCGTGGCGCTGTTCCGGCGACATCATCCCGAAGAAGGCCACCAGGGCTGCCGCGGGGTTGTCACTTGCGGACCACGCTTCGTTCATCAGTGCGGCCGAGTAGGCGGCACGAGTCGAGACCGCCTCATATCGATAGGCGCGCCCTTCTGCCTCACGGCGCACCCAGCCCTTCTGATGGAGGTTGTCCAATACGGTCATCACCGTCGTGTAGGCGATCGATCGTTCCTTCTGCAGGTCTTCCAGGACTTCCCGAACGGTGACCGGGCGGTTCCACTCCCACACCCGCGTCATGACCGCGTCTTCCAGATCACCCAAGCGTCGTGGCACACCAGCACAATAGTGGGAGATGTCGCGAATGCCGGTTCTTACCCGGTTGATTTACCCCGGAAAAAGGCGATACGGCCCGAGATGCTCAATCTCGGGCCGTACAGGGCGCGTGCGGTTCGCAAGGCCGGCCAGGTTGCCGAACGGGCGGACGAATACCGGAACGGCGGGCCGGAGCCGCGCGGAGGCGGCCGGGACGGGTCCCGGCCGGACCGGTGTCAGGCGCCGTGGGCCTTGGGCTCCTGGCGGGCGCCCTCGGCGCGGGCCAGCGCGGCGTCGACCGCCGCGTCCTCCTTGGACTTGTTCTCGCCGCCCTGGCTCTTCACGATCGTCACGATGAGCGCGACGAACGCCACGGCCATCACCACGGGCGGTACCAGCGCTGCGACGTAATCCATGACCAGGGGCCTCCTTCGGGCGTGAGGCTTCCAGAGTACGCAGCACTCAGGCGGACCGGGCCGCGGGGGGCGGCGCGGGCTTGCGGCGCGGCGGGAACACCTCGCCCGGTGTGGGGACGGGGCGGCCGGGGCGCGGCGCCTTCGGCTGCGGAGACGGCGCGGGCCGCGACGCCGGCTCGGCCTCCGGTTCGCCGGTGGCCCGGCCGCCCGGGAGGGCGCACAGGCGGGCCCGTACGGAGCGTTCGGCCAGGCTTTCGCAGCGGCGCAGCAGGGCGGTGCGGCGCGCGCTCTCGACTGGCCCCTGGCGCCGCGCGCACAGGGCGCGCAGGGCGGCGAGGTCGGCGGGGCCGGGGTCGTAGCCGGCCGCCAGGGCCTCCTGGAGCTGCCCCAGGTAGCCGCTGGCGGAGCCGGGCAGGGCGGCCCGGTAGCGGGCGAGGTCGGCGAGGAGGAAGGCGCGCAGGCGCCCGCCCTCGCGCGCCGCCTCGTCCACCGCCCCGGCCAGCCGCAGGTACTCCTGGACTTCCTGGGCACCCTCGGCGTCGTAACCCGCCGGGGCGTCCTGGGCACCGGTCGTGTGGGGCGTCGGCTGGAGTGCGGCGGCGAGCGCGCGCCGCAGCACGCGCAACTCGTCGGCGCTGAAGGCCATACCGCCGCGGAATCCGTATGGCATAGGCATGTGCCGACCTTACGTCCCCGGCGGACAAAATCCGCTTAACACGATTAGAACGCCGCAAGTGTCGCGGAACCCTCTTTAGCCAACAAAAGCCACTTCAGGCCGACGAGGCGACGTAACGCACTCAACTGGACATATCACTCGGAGAGTCCCGGGGGCAATGGACCGGTCGGCCCCTGTGGCCCCCGTGGCCCCGGTCGAGACGGTCGGTCCCGGTGGCCCGGTGCCCCGCCCGTCCCGTACCGCTCACCCCCGGGTGACGTTGCGCTCGTACACCAGACGCAGCCCGATCAGCGTGAGCCACGGCTCGTGCTCGTCGATGACCGAGGACTCGCCGAGCACCATGGGCGCCAGCCCGCCGGTGGCGATCACCGTCACGTCGTCCGGGTCGTCCGCCAGCTCCCGCGCCATGCGCTGCACGACGCCGTCGACCTGCCCGGCGAAGCCGTACAGGATGCCGGACTGCATGGCCTCGACCGTGTTCTTGCCGATGACGCTGCGCGGCCGGGCCAGTTCGATCTTGCGCAGCTGGGCGCCCTTCACGCCGAGCGCCTCCACCGAGATCTCGATGCCGGGCGCGATCACCCCGCCGACGTACTCGCCGCGCGCGCTGACCGCGTCGAACGTCGTGGCCGTACCGAAGTCGACGACCACGGCCGGGCCGCCGTACAGCTCCACGGCGGCCAGCGCGTTGATGATCCGGTCGGCGCCGACCTCCTTGGGGTTGTCCATGAGGATCGGCACACCCGTCTTGACGCCCGGCTCGACCAGGACGGCCGGCACGTCGCCGTAGTAGCGCCGGGTGACCTCGCGCAGCTCGTGCAGGACGGAGGGCACGGTGGCGCAGATGGCGATGCCCTCGATGCCGTCGCCCAGTTCCTCGCCCAGCAGCGGGTGGGTGCCCATCAGGCCCTGGAGGAGCACGGCGAGTTCGTCGGCCGTCCGGCGGGCGTCGGTGGAGATGCGCCAGTGCTCGACGATCTCCTCACCGTCGAACAGGCCGAGAACGGTGTGCGTGTTGCCTACGTCGATGGTGAGCAGCATCAGCGTCAGCGCTCCTCGCGCAGGTCGAGACCGATGTCGAGGACCGGGGACGAGTGCGTGAGCGCCCCCACGGCCAGGTAGTCGACGCCGGTCTCGGCGTAGGTACGGGCGTTGTCGAGGGCCAGGCGCCCGGAGGACTCCAGGAACGCCTTCCCGGCGACCAGGGCCACCGCCTCGCGCGTCTGCTCGGGCGTGAAGTTGTCCAGCAGGATCAGGTCGGCGCCCTCGGCGAGGATCGGCGGGATCTGGTCCAGCCGGTCGACCTCGACCTCGATCGGCACGCCGGGGAAGCGGGCCCGTACGGCCGTGAACGCCTCGGCCACGCCGCCCGCCGCCACGACGTGGTTGTCCTTGATCAGGGCCGCGTCCGACAGCGACATGCGGTGGTTGACGCCGCCGCCGCAGCGCACCGCGAACTTCTCCAGACTGCGCAGGCCGGGCGTCGTCTTGCGGGTGTCGCGGACCTTGGCGCCGGTGCCCTCCAGGGCGTCGGCCCAGGCGCGGGTGGCGGTGGCGATGCCCGACAGGCGGCACAGCAGGTTCAGGGCGCTGCGCTCGCCGGTGAGCAGGTCGCGGGTGCGGGTGGTGACGCTGAGCAGCGGCTGCCCCGCCTCGACCCGGTCGCCGTCCTCGACGTGCCGTTCGACCTCGAACTCCGTGGTGCACACGAGGGACAGCACGGCCTCGGCGACCCGCAGACCGGCCACCGTGCCCGCCTGTCGGGCGGTGAAGTCGCCGGTGGCTACGGCGTCTTCGGGGACGGTCGCGACGGTGGTGACGTCCACGCCCTGGTCGAGGTCCTCCTCGACGGCCAGGTGGGCGATGTCCTCGACCTGTACGGGGTCCAGGCCGGCGGCGACCAGGAGGGCCGCGAGGTCAGGGTCCAGCCCGCAGGCCAGCGGGTCGAGTTCGTACGTCCCGTCGCCCGCGCCGCAGCCGCAGGAGTCGCCGCAGCCGCCGCCCTCCGGGGCCTCGGCCTCCTGGCCCGGACGGCCGATCTGGTGCAGGGGAAGGTCGTCGGGGGTGCTCACAGGGTCGGCTCCGTTTCGGGCGCGGGTGCGACGGTCGTCGCGGGGAACGCGGCGGTGTCGGTCGTACGGATGTTCAGGGTGTGCGGCGGGCGGTGAGTGACCAGGAAGTGGCGCCGCCAGGTGGTGTCGTCCCGGTCGGCGTGGTCCTCGCGCCAGTGGCAGCCGCGGGTCTCCTCGCGGCTGCGGGCGCTGCTGACCAGCACCCGGGCGACGAGGAGGAGGTTGGTGGCCTCCCAGGCCTCCACGCCGGGCTCGGCGGGCTTGGGGCCTTCGGGCGGGGCGGTGGCGGAGTCCGCTTCGGCGGCGGCGTACGCGGCCGCTTCGGTGGCGGTGCGCTGGAGCCGGATCAGCGCGGTGTACGCCTCGGTGAGGCTGGCCGCGGAGCGCAGCACCCCGGCACCGGCGCTCATGATCCGCTGGATCGCGGGGCGTGCCTCCGGTGCGAGCAGCGGTACGGGATCGGCGGCGGGCGCGACGGCCGGGCCGGGACGGCGGGCGGGCGTCGCCGTGATGTCGTCCGCGATGCGCTCGGCGAAGACCAGTCCCTCCAGAAGGGAGTTGGAGGCCAGCCGGTTGGCGCCGTGCACGCCGGTGCAGGCGACCTCGCCGCACGCGTACAGGCCCGGCACGGTCGTCCGCCCGTACAGGTCGGCGCGTACGCCGCCGGAGGCGTAGTGCGCGGCGGGCGCGACGGGGATCGGCTCGGTGACCGGGTCGATGCCGTGCGCGCGGCAGGCGGCGAGGATGGTCGGGAAGCGCCGCTCCCACATGGCGGCGCCGAAGTGCCGGGCGTCCAGGTACATGTGCTCGGTGCCCTGCTCGTGGGCGCGGCGCATGATGGCCTTGGCGACGATGTCGCGCGGGGCCAGTTCGGCGAGTTCGTGCTGACCGAGCATGAAGCGGGTGCCGTCGGCGTCCACCAGGTGGGCGCCCTCGCCGCGTACCGCTTCCGAGATCAGCGGCTGCTGGCCCTCCGCGTCCGGGCCCAGGTAGAGCACGGTCGGGTGGAACTGGACGAATTCGAGGTCGGAGATCTCGGCGCCGGCGCGCAGCGCGAGGGCGACGCCGTCCCCGGTGGAGACCGCGGGGTTGGTGGTCGCGGAGAAGACCTGGCCCATGCCGCCGGTGGCCAGGACGACCGCGGGGGCGCGCACGGCGCCCACGCCGTCGTGCTGGCCCTCGCCCATCACGTGCAGGGTGACACCTGCCGTGCGGCCGTCGGCGTCCGTGAGCAGGTCGAGGACGAGCGCGTTCTCGATGGTGCGCAGGCCCTGGGCGCGGACGGCTTCCACCAGGGCGCGGGAGATCTCGGCGCCGGTCGCGTCGCCGCCCGCGTGCGCTATGCGGCGGCGGTGGTGCCCGCCTTCGCGGGTGAGGGCTATCTCCTCGCCGCCGGGCGCGGTGTCGAAGCGCGCGCCGGTGGCGATGAGGCGGCGGACGGCGTCCGGGCCTTCGGTGACGAGGGTGCGTACGGCGGCCTCGTCGCACAGGCCGGCGCCCGCGACGAGGGTGTCGTCCAGATGCTGTTCGGGGGTGTCGCCGTCGCCGAGCGCGGCCGCGATGCCGCCCTGGGCCCAGCGCGTGGAGCCGTCGTCCAAGCGGGCCTTGGTCACCACGACGGTACGGCGGCCCTCGGCGGCGCAGCGCAGCGCGGCGGTCAGGCCCGCGACCCCGGAGCCGACCACGACCACGTCGGCCTCGATGGACCAGCCGGGGGCGGGGGCGTGGAGGCGGAGGGCGGGGGCGGGGGTGCCAGCAGGGCCGGTGGGGTTGTTGGTGCCATCGGGGCCGGTGTGGGTGGTGGGGCCGATGTTGGTGTCGTGGCCGTTGGGGCCGGTGCCGGTCATCGGGGCGCTCCGAACGTGAGGCGGATGTTGTCGATGAGGCGGGTGGTGCCGACCTTGGCGGCGACCGCGAGGACCGCCTCCCCCTCGTACGTGTCCGGGACCTCGGTGAAGTCGGACGGATCGACGAGCGCCACGTAGTCGAGCGCGAGCGGCGGGTCGAGGCGGGCGGCGTCCTCCAGGACGATGCGGGCCGCGGCGCGCGCCACCGCGGGGGCGCGCAGCGGGGTGGCGACGGCGTGCGCGAGGGCGTGCGCGTCGGCTGCCGCGCGGTCCTCGCCGAGGGCGGCGAGCGCAGCGGAACGGTCGTGCGCGCGGTGGGCGGTCCGCGCCGCGTGCGAGGCGCGGTCCCGCAGGGCCTCCTCGGCGGCGAGCCGGTCGCGGGCCGCGAACAGGGACCGGGACAGCGCCAGGGCGGTACGGCGCTCCGCGGCGGACAGGTAGCGGTTGCGGCTGGACAGAGCCAGCCCGTCCTCCTCCCGGACGGTGGGGACGCCGACGACCCGTACGCCGAAATTCAGGTCGGCCACCATGCGCTCTATGACGGCCAGTTGCTGCGCGTCCTTCTGCCCGAACAGGGCCACGTCGGGGCGGGTCAGGTGCAGCAGCTTGCCGACGACGGTCAGCACGCCGTCGAAGTGACCCGGCCTGCTGGCTCCCTCCAGGAGGTCGCCCATCGGCCCGGCGGCTATCCGGACCTGCGGCGGCCCGCCCGGGTAGACCTCACCGGCGGGGGGCGCGAAGACGGCGTCCGCACCGGCCTCCCCGGCCAGCGCGAGGTCCGCCTCCAGGGTGCGGGGGTAGCGGTCGAGGTCCTCGCCGGCGCCGAACTGCAAGGGATTGACGAAGACGGTGACGACGACCTGCCCGTCCGGCCCGACCCGGTCGCGGGCGGCGCGGACCAGTGTCGCGTGCCCCTCGTGGAGGGCCCCCATGGTCATGACGACGGCCCGCTGCCCGGAAGGGCCCGTCAGGGCGCGCAGTTCGGCCGCGGTGTGCACCAGGTGGGTGCGCGGGGCGCTCATCGGTCGCCTTCTTCGGGGTGGTCGCCCAGGGGATCGTCGGGGTGGTCGCCGGATTGGCTGTCGGGCCGGTCGCCGGGGGCGCTGTCGGGGCGGTTCTCTGGACGGCCCTCGGGACGGCCTTCTGGGCGGCCTTCTGGGCGGCCGGATTTCTGACCGTCCCGGCCGCCGCTCGCGGCGCCGCCGCCGATGTTCGCCAGGACGCCCAGCAGATCCTCGGCCAGCTCCGGCTTCAGCAGGCCGTGCGCCAGGGCGCGGTCGGCCGTCGTACGGGCCATGGCGAGATACCCCTCGACGCTCTGCGGCGCGTGCTTGCGCAGCTCCGAGACGTGGGCGGCCACGGTGCCCGCGTCACCGCGGGCGACCGGGCCGGTCAGCGCGGCGTCGCCGGAGCGCAGGGCGTTGTCCAGGGCCGCGCCCAGCAGCGGGCCGAGCATCCGGTCGGGCGCGCCGACCCCGGCCTCCCGCAGCAGTTCCATGGCCTGGGCCACCAGCGTGACCAGGTGGTTCGCGCCGATCGCGAGGGCCGCGTGGTAGAGCGGCCGGGCGCCCTCCTCGATCCACTCCGGCTCCCCGCCCATCTCGATGACCAGCGCCTCGGCGGCCATCCGCAGCGGTTCGGGCGCGGTGACCCCGAAGGAGCAGCCGGCCAGCCGCTGCACGTCGACGCGCGTACCGGTGAAGGTCATGGCGGGGTGCAGGGCCAGCGGCAGGGCGCCGGCCCGGGTGGCCGGGTCGAGGACGGCCGTGCCGAACCGCCCCGACGTGTGGACGAGCAGCTGCCCCGGCCGTACGGCGCCGGTCTCGGCGAGGCCCGCGACGAGCCCGGCCAGGGCGTCGTCGGGCACGGTGAGCAGCACCAGATCGGCGCGCTCCAGCACCTCGGACGGGGAGACGATCGGTACGTCGGGGAGCAGCGTCGCCGCGCGCCGTACGGAGGCGTCGGAGACACCGGACACGGCGACCGGCCGGTGCCCGGCGAGCTGCAGCGAAGCGGCGAGGGCGGGCCCGACGCGGCCTGCGCCGACGACTCCGACGGTCAGCCGGGCGGGGCGGTCCTGGGCCTCGGTGGGTGGGGTTGTGTTCACGCGGCGACGGCCTTCCGTTCCAGTCCGCGGGGGGTACCGGACGATTCGTTCGCCATGCTACGCGAGTGTTTCGGGCCGCCTTCAGAGCCGTACGCAAGGTGAGACGGCCATCTCATACCGCGTTTCCGGGGGCGCCTTCGGCGGTGTCCTGAGCGGCGATCTCAGCGGTGGCTGCGGGTGCGGTTCGGGCCGCGGCTGCGGTTCCGGCGTGGCTGCGGCTCCGGCTCCGGCCGTGGCTCCGGCCGTGGCTCCGATGGTTTTCCACAGGCGCGTCGGAGCTGCGTGCGGAGGTTATCCACAGGGGTCGCCGAGGCGGGCGCGGCCCGGCATGGTGGAGGTGGAAACAGAGGCGGAGGAAGGACCGAGGGGAGGGAGGTTCAGCGGCTCGGCCGGGGCGGTGCGTGCGGCCTGCCGGGGGCGGGCGGGGCGTGCGAGCAGCGGGGTGAAGGCGTGGCGTACGGCGCGGCGGAAGCGGCCCAGCGGACGGTCCGCGGGAGCGGTGACCACAGCCCGGAAGCGCAGCCACCCACGGATCTCGCGCAGGGCCTGGACGTGGACGTCACCGGCGCTGGGGAGAACGGGCGCGCTCTCCCCGTGCTGGGCGGCGCGGTAGGCGTCGAGCATGTGCTGCTGGAATGCGTTCATGGGCACCACAGTGGGCCTGCCCGGCGGCGGGTGGCCCGTCGTTTGACAGGAGCCGTCAAACGACGACGCCGCAGGTCGCGGGCTCACGCATGATGGAACGGCAGCGGGGCGGAGTCGGTGCCCGAGGCGGGGGCGCCGTCGGCCCGCAGCCGGTCCGGGCTGTGCGTGGCACTGACTGCGCGTGGGACTGGCTGTGCGGCGGGCTGGCTGTACGGCGGGCTGGCTGTACGGCGGGCTGGCTGTACGGCGGACTGGCTGTACGGCGGACTGGCTGTACGGCGGACTGGACGGCGGGTGCGGCATCGGGTGCCGCACACGGAAACGGGGAGAGGCACATGAGTGTGTGGATCGACATCGCGGGGCTGCCTGCCGAGCGCATCGTGTTCAGCCCTTCGCCGCTCGCGGAGCTGGGTTCCGCCCTGCACGCGCTCGCCGAGCCCGGCCACCACCCCGGCCTGCACGGCTGGACGACCGCGACGGCCGGCGCGCTCAAGCCCGACCTGGCCGACCGGCTGTGCGACGCGGACTTCCTGTGGGGGCCGACGTTCTCCGATGTGTCGATGCCGTTCGCCGCGCTCGCGGACACCGCCGGACAGCCCGGCGCGACACTCGCCGAGGATCTGGACCTGCTCGACCGGCTCGACGACGAGCTGTTCGTGAACGCCGCGCTGGAGATCAACTGCACCAGCGGGTACTGCCGCGGCGGCCCGTCGCCGCTCGTGGACGCCGAGGCCCGCCGGCTGGCGCTGGAGCGGGCCACCGCGCGCGGCCCCCGGCAGGCCGGTTTCGCGCAGCGGCTGCTCGCCGACCCGCCTGCCGTACGGGCCTGGATACGCCGCCTGCTGGAGGACTGCGAGCAGGCCTTCTTCGCGGACGTCTGGCAGCGGGTACGGGTACAGCTCGCCGCGGACGCGCGCCACAAGGCCGAGGTGCTGCGCCACAAGGGCCTGGCCGGGGCGCTGGCCGAGGTATCGCCCGCGGTGACCCTGGACGAGGAGCGGGCCCGCGTCGTCGTCGACAAGATGAGCCATGGTCACGGCACGGCCGTGGAGCCGGCCGCCGGCGCCGGGATCACCCTCGTCCCCACCTCGTTCGGCTGGCCGCACCTGAGCGTGCTCCACGCGAGGGGCTGGCGCCCGGTGATCCACTACCCCGTCGCGGCGCCGGAGCTGGCCGGTCCCGCCTCGGTCGCCCTGGTCGAGTCGCGGCTCGACGCGCTCGCCCACCCGATGCGGATACGTATGTGCCGCTACCTGGCCCGTACCGCCTACAGCACCGGCGAACTGGCCTCCGCGCTCGGCATATCCGCGCCGGAGGTGTCCCGGCACCTCGCCGTCCTCAAGAAGGCCGGGCTGCTCCAGACCCGCCGCCGCGGCCGGTACGTGCTGCACCAACTGGACGTCCGGGTAGTGGCGCGCCTGGGCAGCGACTTCCTGGAAGGAGTACTGCGCTGACGGCCGGACGAGGCGGCCCGCCCCGGCCGGAGCACGCCAATCCCCCGGTCGGCGGCGTCAGTTCTCCTGGAGGAACTTCTTGGCGAGTGCCTCGCCGCGGGACACGGCCTCGCTGTGGCTCTCGATGGGGGACGCCTTGGAGTTCTTGAACAGGATGTAGGTGACGCCGGACTCGGCGCCGCCGGTGGCCGGGTCGGGGTCGATGCCGAGGCCCTTGGCGGCCGCGTACGACGCCTCACCGATGATCTTCTCGGGCCCGGTGTCGCCGACGACCGCGTACTCGACCTTGTTCTTGTAGATGATGGCGACGACGCCACCGCCCTTGATGCCCGCCGACTCGAAGTTCCAGATGCCGCTGACCGAGGGGACGACGACGTACGGCAGCTTCTCGGCGTTCAGCGGCTTGCCGTCGGACTGGTGGTAGCGGGTGTCGTCCTGGAACCAGGGGTCGGTGTCCTTGTTGCACTTGGCCGTGACCTGACCGTCGCAGTCGATGTCCATATCCGCCTTCCAGAACACGGCGTTCTTCTTGCCGCAGACCGGGACGGTCGCCGATGTCTCCTCGTCGGTGCGGTACTTGCCGTTGGATATCTGCGAACAGTTCGTGACCTTGGCGAGCAGGTCGGCGGCGCTGACCGAGCCCTCGGTCACGCCCGGACGGCTCGCGGCGTTCGCGGCGGCCGTGGGGGCGGTGGGCTGGGCGGTGGCGGGCAGCGCGGCGGCGGCGAGCAGCGCGGTTCCGGCGGCGGTGGCCAGGGCGAAGGTTCGTCTGCGCACAGGAGGGCCCCTCTGTTAGGAAAGTTTCCTTACCGAGCGCGCCCAATCTCCTCCGCTCCCCCACTCCCGTCAACCCCGCCTCACACGCAACTCGCGCCACCACAGCACCTGTTCGACAACCGTTCGGCACGGGTTCGGCGCGGCTTCGGCACCACCTCGGCGCCCGGAATCCGCTCCCCGGAATCCGCTCCCCGAAAGCCGCTCCCCGATTTCCGCCCGGGATCAGACCACCCCCGCATCAGACCGCCTCCCGATCTCCTCCCCGGATCGGACCGCCCCCGATTTCCGCCCCGGATCAGACCGCTTCCGCCTCGACGATCGAGGTCAGCGACGGGGTCGGCACGATGCCGCGCAGCCGGAACCCCGAGCGGGTCAGCAGGCCCTCGAACTCCGCGGCCGTACGCTCACGCCCCCGCAGCATCATGAGCATCACGATGTCCAGCGCGACAGCCGGGTCCGGGGTGCCGTCGGCGGGGAGCACCGCGTCGATCACGAGCAGCCGGGTGCCGGGGGCCATGGCCCGCCGCACGGTGGCGAGGATGCGCAGGCAGTCCGCGTCGGGCCAGTCGTGCAGGATGTTCTTGAGCAGGTACAGGTCCCCGCCCTCCGGTACGGCCGCGAACAGGTCCCCGCCTTCGGTGCGCCAACGCCCCGCCGTCTCCCCGGAGTCGAGCAGGTGGTCGGCGAGCGTTTCGGGCCGCTCGAAGAGCACCCCGGTCAGGCCCGGCGACCGGGTGAGCACCTCGCGGAGCAGCCCGCCCCGGCCCCCGGCCACGTCGACGACGGTCCCCCGGTCCGGGAACGAGTAGCTGCCGGCGACCTGCGCGTTCACGCCGTCGGTGAGCGAACTGATGGCGGTGTCGAAGAGGCGGCCCGCGTCGGGCGCCGCGACCAGGTACTCGAAGAAAGGGGCTCCGTACGCGGCCTCGAAGCCGGGCTCGCCGGTGTGCAGGGTGTCCGTCAGCCCCTCGGCGGACCGGCGGTACATCACGTCGGTGAACAGCAGGACGGCGGCGCGCCGGGAGTTCGGCACCCCCGCACGCAGGGCCTCGCTGCCCTCCGTCAGAGCAAACGTTCCGCCCGCGTCCTCGCGGAACAGTCCGCGCGCGGCGAGCAGCCGCAGGACGCGGTACAGCGGACCCGCCTGGGTCCTGGACCGCGCGGCCAGGTCCACGGCGGACCGTGGCCCGCCCGCCAGGAGGTCCGGGATGCCGTGCAGGACGACGGCGCGCAGTGCGGACGCGTAGATGTGGCCGTACATGAGGTCGTGCAACGGCGACGCGGGAAGGTGCGGGTGGTTGCCGGGGGACGGGTGGGCGGGGGAGGCTGCCATGGCGGTACTCCTGCCGTCGGGCGGTGATTCCACGCCCAATATTGTCGGCGTTTTATGCCATAAGGGGCGGGTTTCAGCGGATATGCAGAACGGCCGGGCGGGCGCCGAACGCCGTACCCGGCCGCCACTTTCCGAGACCACAGACCACAGACCACAGACCGACGACCACCGACCGACGGCCACCGACCACCGACCACCGACCACCGACCACCGACCACCGACCGACGACCGCTGTTCCGGGCCCCTGCCCCGAGCCCCCGTCCCGGACGCCCCTACGCCCCCGCGCCGCCCCCGGCCCGTACGAGGCCCGTCTCGTAGGCGAGCACCACCGCCTGCACCCGGTCGCGCAGCTCCAGCTTCGTGAGGATACGGCCCACATGCGTCTTGACCGTGGCCTCCGAGAGCACCAGTTGGGCGGCGATCTCACCGTTCGACAGGCCTTGCGCGACGAGCAGCAGCACCTCCCGCTCTCGCTCGGTGAGCCGTCCGATCTCCGGGCGGACCGGCTCGGCGGTCGTCGGCAGCATCGGCGTGAAACGGTCGAGCAGCCGGCGCGTGGTGGAGGGCGCGACCACCGCGTCCCCGCTCTGCACCGCGCGGATCGCGGCCAGCAGTTCGCTCGGCGGCACGTCCTTGAGCATGAAGCCGCTGGCCCCCGCCTTGAGCGCGGAGAAGGCGTATTCGTCCAGGTCGAAGGTGGTCAGGATGAGCACCTTCGGCGCGCCCTCCTGCTGCTGGCCCGCGCAGATCCGGCGGGTGGTCTCCACGCCGTCCAGGTGCGGCATCCGCACGTCCATCAGGATCACGTCGACCTTGGTGGACCGGAGCACCTCCAGCGCCTCCACCCCGTCACCGGCCTCGGCGACGACCTCCATATCGGGCTGTGCGGCCAGCACCATGCGGAATCCGGTGCGCAGCAGCACCTGGTCGTCGACGAGCATCACGCGGACAGTCATGGCAGGAGGTCCCTTTCAACGGCGTGCGGGCGAGTGGCGGGGCCGGTGGTCCCGGCACCGGAGGCCGGCCGTCGGCGGCGCGGCAACAGGGTACGTACGGGAGCGGGCGGGAGGGGTGGGAGGGGGCGAGAGCGTACGGAAGGGGGTGAGGGCGGGCCACGGCGGACGGCAGACGGCAGACGGCAGACGGCAGACGGCAGACGGCAGCAGACGACCAACGGACAGGAGAGCCCCATGGCAACCGATAGCAGCCGATATCGACTGATCCGGCCGATAGCAGCCGACGACCGCCACCAAAACCGCCTCACTGCCCCGACTTGAGCGGCAGCACCGCGCTGATCCGGAAGCCTCCCCCCGGCCGCGGCCCCGCGTCCAGGCTGCCGCCGACCATGCCGACGCGTTCACGCATGCCGATGAGTCCGTGGCCGAGGCCGTCCGCCCCGCCGCCCGAGTACAGCTCGTGCTGGGCGCCCCGGCCGTCGTCCTCCACCAGCAGGTCCAGTTCGCTGTCCTGGTAGGAGAGGCGGACCGTGGCGCCGACGTCCGGGCCGCCGTGCTTGCGGGTGTTC
This sequence comes from Streptomyces sp. NPDC059788, assembly GCF_042732265.1. Classification (NCBI taxonomy): domain Bacteria; kingdom Bacillati; phylum Actinomycetota; class Actinomycetes; order Kitasatosporales; family Streptomycetaceae; genus Streptomyces; species Streptomyces sp. NPDC059788. Next base: position 53,917 of record NZ_JBHWHY010000008.1, read on the forward strand.
GTCAGCGCCTCCTGCACGATGCGGTACGCGGTGAGTTCGACGCTGCTGGGCAGCGGGCGCGGTTCGCCCGCCACCCGGAAGTCGACCGGCAGTCCGGCCCCCCGCACCTGGTCGATCAGGTCCGCGAGCTGCTCGACACCGGGCTGCGGCACGTACTCGCCGCTCTCGGGCTGTTCGCCGGTGCGCAGCACGCCGAGCAGGCGGCGCATCTCGGCGAGTGCCTGCCGGCCGGTGCCGGAGATCGTCTCCAGCGCCTGCTTGGCCTGTTCGGGCGCGGCGTCCAGGACGTACGCGGCGCCGTCGGCCTGGACGACCATCACGGACACGTTGTGCGCGACGACGTCGTGCAGCTCGCGGGCGATACGGGCACGCTCGGCGGCCACCGCGATCCGCGACTGCGCCTCGCGCTCCTTCTCCAGGCGGTCGGCCTTCTCCTGCAGCTGGGCCCAGTACGCGCGACGGGTACGGATCGAGTCGCCGAGCACCCACGCCAGCACGAAAGGCACGGTGAGCAGGCCCATGACGAACAGCCCTTCCCACAGGCTGCGGGGCGGGGCCTCGCCCTTGCCGTAGCGGGCGGCGTAGAGCGTCGGGCCGATCAGGGAGCCGACGAGGGCGACGCGCGAGGCCCAGCGTTCGGAGCCGGAGGCGGCCGTATAGATGATCACCAGTATCGCGAAGTCGGCCAGGTTGGGCTGCAGGGCGAAGGCGACCTGGCAGAGCCCGACCAGGACCGCCAGCAGCAGCATCTTCCCGGGCACCTTGCGCCGCAGCGCGACGACGAGACACAGCCCGACGACGACGAGAATCTCGGCGACCGTCCGCAGATCGCTCTGCGCATCCGCCGACGCCACCAGCACCAGGCTGTTGAACCCGAACAGGAGGACGGCCCAGAAAGTGTCCACCCCTGTCGGGTGCCTGCGGAAGAAGTCGTAGAGACGCTGCACGTCACCCAGCGTAGGCAGGGCGTATGAGTGTACGGGTCAACCGGACGGGCGATCCTGGAGGACGGGAGTACTCCGCAAGGTGGAGACAGGCCTGCCACCGGGGTCCGGGACCGTGTCCGGCGGGCGGGACCGGGGCGGAATCCGGGCGGGATCGAGAGCGGGATCGGGGGCGGCTCCTCGGCGTTCGCCGCCGTTCGCGTCCGCGTACCGCACCACGGTGCGCCCGCGTACCGTGGTGCGGTGACACACGACTGGTGCGGCTGGCGGGACGCGACGGAGCGGGCGCTGTACGGCCCCGGCGGCTTCTACACCTGTGGCGACGGGCCGGGCCCCGCCGGTCACTTCCGTACCTCCGTGCATGTGTCGCCCCTCTACGCCGGGGCGCTGGCGACGTTGCTGTGCCGCGTCGACGCGTCCCTGGGCGGTCCGGCGGAGCTGGCGCTGGTGGACGTGGGCGCCGGGCGTGGCGAACTGCTGACGGGGGTGCTCGCGGCGCTTCCCGAGCCGGTGCGGGCCCGCGTGCGCCCGTACGCCGTCGAACGCGCCCCCCGGCCCGCCGGTCTCGACGACCGCGTCACCTGGCTCGCGGAGCTGCCCGCGCCCGGCTCCCTGACGGGCCTGCTCTTCGCCAACGAGTGGCTCGACAACGTGCCCGTCGACGTCGCGGAGACCGACGGGTCCGGCGTGCCCAGGTACGTACTGGTCCGGCCGGACGGCACCGAGCGGCTCGGCGACCCGGTCACCGGCGCGGACGCCGACTGGCTCGCCCGGTGGTGGCCCATGTCCCCGGTCTCCGGCAAGGGCCCCGGCCCGGGCGGGGCCTCGGACTCCGGCGAGGTCCCCGGCCCGACCCCGACCCCGGTCCCCGGTACGGACTCCGCCCCCGGCTCGGCCGCCCACCCCGCCCCTCCCGGGCTGCGCGCCGAGATCGGCCGCCCGCGCGACGCGGCCTGGTCCCGCGCCGTACGCACCCTGCGCGCCGGACTCGCCGCCACCGCCGACTACGCGCACACCCGCGACGCCCGTCCGCCCTACGGCACCCTCACCGGCTTCCGCGAGGGCCGCGAGGTCCGCCCCGTGCCGGACGGCAGCTGCGACATCACCGCCCACGTCGCCCTGGACGCCTGCGCGCGCCCCGGCGCCGAACACCTCAGCCAGCGACAGGCGCTGCACGCCCTCGGCGTCGACGGCAGCCGCCCGCCGCTCGCCCTCGCGTCCAGCGACCCGGCCGCCTACGTACGGGCCCTCGCCTCGGCGGGCGCGGCGGCGGAACTGACCGATCCGGCGGGTCTGGGCTCCTTCGGCTGGCTCCTGCAACCGGTCGGCGGCAGCTGTACGGGCCTGCTCGCCCGGTGACCGGCCGATCCCCCACCACCGACCGCCGCCTTCCCCCGCCGGGCCGAACTGCGAGACTGTCCCCATGACGGAGACCACGGTCGGCATCGGCGGCGCGGCGGAGAGCACCGACATGGTGCTGAACATCGGCCCGCAGCACCCCTCCACGCACGGCGTGCTGCGGCTGCGCCTCGTCCTGGACGGCGAGCGCATCCAGCACGCCGAACCCGTGATCGGCTACATGCACCGCGGCGCCGAGAAGCTCTTCGAGGCGCGCGACTACCGCCAGATCATCATGCTCGCCAACCGTCACGACTGGCTGTCGGCCTTCTCCAACGAGTTGGGCGTCGTCCTCGGCGTGGAGCGGATGCTCGGCATGGAGGTGCCCGAGCGCGCCGTGTGGACCCGTACGCTGCTCGCCGAGCTGAACCGGGTCCTCAACCACCTGATGTTCCTCGGCTCCTACCCCCTGGAACTGGGCGGCATCACGCCCGTCTTCCACGCCTTCCGCGAGCGCGAAGAGCTCCAGAACGTGATGGAGGAGATCTCCGGCGGCCGGATGCACTACATGTTCAACCGCGTCGGCGGCCTCAAGGAGGACCTGCCGGCCGGCTGGCTCGGCCGCGCCCGGCACGCCGTCCGCGAGGTCCGCTCCCGGATGGACGTCTTCGACCGGCTCGTCCTGGGCAACGAGATCTTCCGGGGCCGCACCCGCGGCATCGGCGTACTGAGCCGCGAGGCGGTGCACGGCTACGGCGTCTCCGGGCCGATCGCCCGTGCCTCCGGCGTCGACTTCGACCTGCGCCGCGACGAGCCGTACCTCGCCTACGCCGGCCTCCAGGACACCCTGAAGGTGGTGACCCGCGAGGAGGGCGACTGCCTGGCCCGCTTCGAATGCCTCCTGGACCAGACGCACAACTCCCTGGATCTGGCGGACGCCTGCCTGGACCGGATCGCCGACCTGCCGCCGGGCCCGATCAACCAGCGCCTGCCGAAGGTCCTCAAGGCTCCCGAGGGCGCCACGTACGCCTGGACCGAGAACCCCCTCGGCATCAACGGCTACTACCTGGTCTCCAAGGGAGAGAAGACCCCGTACCGCCTCAAGCTGCGCTCCGCGTCGTACAACAACATCCAGGCGCTGACCGAACTGCTGCCGGGGACGCTCGTCGCCGACATGGTCGCGATCCTGGGGTCGCTGTTCTTCGTGGTCGGCGACATCGACAAGTAGCGCGGCGAAGCGGCAAGCGGCAGGGCGAAGCGGCGGGGTGGCCGGAAAGGCCCTACGTCCGCGGCTTCGGGCCCTCCCGGTGCCACGCGGTGACGCCCAGCTTGCCGGTGCTGCCGAGGTCGATCAGCTCACGGACCACCTGCGGGCGACCGCCGCCCTCGGCGGGTGTGAGGGACAGGAACGCGCCGTTCACGGCGGAGCCCGTCACGTCCGTCACGCGGTTGCGCCACATCAGTACGGCCCTGGCCTGCTCGCCCGGCTTGAGCGTCAGCGGCTCGGGGCCGATGTCGTCCACGATGTCCGAGCCGTGGCTGATCTTCACGTCCAGGGGCTTGCGGCTCTCGTCGAGGACCCGGACGCCCGCGTAGCCGTTCACCTTGTACGGGCGGGTGCCGCAGTTGGTCAGGGTGATGCCCATCGCGCGGGTGCCCATCGCGGCGTTCACCGGCAGGCCCTTGATGACGACGCCGTCCTCGGGGCAGGCCGGCGCGGTCGCGGACGGCTTGGGCGTGGGCTTCGCCTCCTGCGCCTTCGGCTCGGGCCCCGCCGAACAGCCGACGGCGGCGAGCGCCACGAAGCCGAGCGCGGCCGCCAGCGCCGTCCGCGGCGCCGGTCCGCCGGCTCTCCCGGTGACTGTTCCGGTCACTGCCCCACCCCGCTGTCCGCCCCGGCGCCCGGCCGCCCACGTACGGGTACGGGTCGGGCACGGCACGCTCTGATCAAGTCGGCCGCCAGCGTACCCGTACGAAAACGGCGCCGATCCGAACGCACCCGCCCCGCGCCGCCCCGGACTCCGGCCTCCGTCCGCCTCCCTCCGCACCGGCCCAGACTCCGGCCTCCGTCCTCTCCCCTGCACCGCGGCCACCCGCACGCCGTCCGCCAGGCGGGAGTGGTTGCGATACGGCGGTGCGCCCGGCGGTGGGACGTTCACCTGCCGATGGGCAGGGTCCGGGTCCCACTGCCGGGCGCACCGTCCCGGAAAGCGTCGCGAGTCAGGACGAAACGGCGCTGCGCAGCTCCGCCATGTCGATCTGCTCGGTCTCGTCGTGCGCGGTCAGGTCGATGACCTCACCGCTGCCGCCCTCCACGTCCGCGGCCTCGGCGCCCTCGGCCTCGGCAGCCGCGGCCTCCGCAGCTCCGGCCTCGGCGGTCTTGGCGTCGGCCGCAGCGGCCTTCGGCTCGCGGGACTTGCCCTCGCCGGACTTGCCTTCGCCGGACTTGCTCTCTCCGGGCTCGGCACCGTCGGGCTTCGTCGCGCCGAGCTTCGTCCCGCCGGGCTTCGTCCCGTCGGTCGTACGGGCCCGGCCGAGCGCGGACTGTTCGGCGACCGCCTCGTCGCCGACCACGTCGGCCAGGTCTTCCTCCTCCAGCTGCCGGGCCGGCTTCGGCCGCCGCGTCACGGTCGACGGCACTCCGGTGCCCGGCCCGCCCTGCGGCGCCGCACTCGGTACGGCGCCGGTGCCCGTGGCCGTACCGAAGAAGTCGAAGCCGCCCTGCACACGGGAGGCGGGCAGACGCTGGGCCCGTACGGGCGCGACGACGGACGCGGCAGCCGGCGGCACCGGACGCAGTCCGGACGCCGCCCCCGCAGTCCGCTGCCCGGCTTCCTCCCCGGCCGCCTCCTGCCCGCTCGCCTGCCCGGCTTCGCGCCCAGTGGGAGCCGTACGGGCAGAGTCCGACTGCGCAACGGAACCCGACTGCCCGACGGAGCCCGACCCACCGACGGACTGGGCGGCGTCGGCAGACTCGGCATCGGCGGACTCGGCAACGCCGCTCTCCGGGACAGCGGCGGCCGAACCCGGGGGCGTCGGAACCGGGGACTCCGAATCCGGAATTCCCGAAGCGGGAGGCTCCGAAGCGGGAGGCTCCGGAACAGCGGAATTCGAGGCGGCGGAGCGCGAGGGGGCAGCCTTCCCGGCCGCGGGCTCCTGGGACGCGGACTGCGGGGCGGCGGCCGTACGGGGGCGGCCTTGCGCGGCCGGGCTCTCCGTGGCCGCCACGGGATTCCCCTGGCCGTCCTCACCGTCCCGGGCCTGTGCACGCTCGGCCTGGCGGGCCGCGTTGCGCGGCAGCCGGCGCAGCGCCTCCGCCGCCCGGTGGTACATCCCCGCGGTGAGCACGCCCGGCACGTTCCCGTCCAGGTCGGCCGCGGTCCCGGACGTCAGCTCCCGGGCGGGCGCACCGGCCTCGATCGCGAGCAGCCGGCGGCCCTCCAGGGCGCTGGCGCGCTCGGTCTCGGCGGTGGCGTAGCGGCGCAGCAGCTCCGCGTGCTCGCTGCGCAGCCGGGCCAGCTCGGCCCGCTTGGACCGCAGCTTGGTGTCCAGCTTGCCGCGTATCTCGCGGGACTCCTCAAGATCCGTTTCGAGCTCGGCTATGCGTTCATCGGTCTTCCACTCGTCCCGCACCCGGGCGCTGTTCAGCTCGGCGACGCTCCTGCCCGCCGTACGGTCCCAGGTGCGCAGCAGTACGGAACCGGTGACCGCGGCAGCGGCCGCGCCCGTGGCGAGCACGCGCTGCACCAGGTCATCACCGACGAACCAGGCGCCCGAGGCGCAGGCGATGGACGCACCGGCGACCGTCACTGGGGGAAGAAGCCGGTGCAGGGGTGGCGAATGGCGGTGGCGTCCTCGTGGCATGGCCTGAAACTTACCGTGCGTGCGGGACCTATGGGGCCCCGCCCGCCGCTTCGTTTCCCGGTGGTTACTTCTTTGCCAGTCCCTTCGACTGCAGATATGCGCTCGCGACATCCGCGGGCTTCTGCCGTTCCGCGTCGACCTTGCGGTTCAGGTCGATGAGATCGGCGGTCGTCAGCTTGTCCGTGAGCTTGCCCAGCGCCGCCTCGATCTCCTTGTCGCCGGCACTCTTGGCATTCACCACGGGCAGCACATTGTCGGCATTCTGCAGCTTCTTGTCGTCCTTCAGCAGCACCAGGCCGAAGTTGTCGAGCGTCGCGTCCGTCGTCGTGGTCAGCACCATCTGGTCCGTGCCGTCCTTGACCGCCTGCTTGGCCTGTGTGGTGCCGACGCCCTTCGGGTCGATACCCGTCACGGATATGCCATAGGTCTTCTCCAGGCCCGGCTTGCAGAACGGCCGCGTCTCGCACTCCTCGCCCGCCGCCAGCTTGACCTTCTCCTTGGACCGGCCGAGGTCCGAGAGCGTCTTGAGGTGGTGGCGGTCGGCGAATTCCTTGGTCACCGCGAACGCGTTCTGGTCCGTCGCCTCCCCGGCCGGCAGCACCTTCAGTCCGCGGGGCGTGGCGAGGGCCTTCAACGCCTCGACCGTCTTGCCGATGTCGCTGGAGGCGACGGGCTTCGCGGCGGGGCCGTTCTTCTTGGCGTTGAGGAATTCGGCGAGAGTCGAGGCATATTCCGGTACGACGTCGATCTGGCCCTTCTCCAGCGCCGGTTCGTAGAGCTCGCGATTGGCGAGTGTCTTGACCGTCGCGTGGTATCCCGCATCGTTAAGGATCTTGGAATAGATCTCCGCGAGCACCTTCGACTCGGTGAAACCGGCCGAGCCGATGACGATGTCCCCCTTCCCCCCACCGCTCTGCGCGCCGCCCTTCTCCTCCAGGCTCTTGCCCCCACAGGCGGTCAGCCCACCGGCCAGCGCGAGCACCGCGCCGCCCACGAGCGCGGCACGCGCCGTACGGAACGCCCTGCGGCTGCGGCCGGGGCCGGCGGAGCCGCGGCCGAGACCGAGGTGACGGCCGGGGCCGTGACTGTGACTGTGGCTGTTCGGGTCCTGGTTCATACCGGTTCACCATCCATGTAAAGACAAGTGGAGAGAAAAAGTCCGAGCACGGCCCCAGCGGTGCGGTGCGGCAGGCGGGCACGGCCGCAGCGGTGTGGCCCGGGGCCCGGTGGCGAGGCAGTAAGCGGCGAGGTGGCGAGGCGGCCCCGACCACCAACAGCATCCGGGGCCCGGAGCCGGCCACCGGGCCCGTTCGCCGTCAGGCCGGGCTCCCGGCAGGAGTCGTGTCGCCGTCCGCCGTACGGGACGTTCGTCCACGGCGACGGCTGCGCCCGCGCCCCCGTCGCATCGGGTCGAAGGCCCGGTCCGTCAGCACCAGCAGCCCTTCGACCACCAGCGCCAGTACGGCGACCAGCACCGCGCCCGCCACCACCTGCGCCGTGTTGTAGTTGCCGAAGCCGGCGGTGATGATGCGGCCGAGGCCGCCCCCGCCCGCGAGCGCGGCCAGCGTCGCCGTGGCCACGACCTGGACACCGGCCGACCGCAGCCCCGTCATGATCAACGGGTACGCGAGCGGCAGTTCGACCCGCAGCAGCAGCTGCGGCCCGGACATGCCCATCCCGCGCGCCGCCTCGACCACGTCCCGGTCGGCCTCCCGCATCCCCACATACGCGTTGGTCAGCAGCGGCGGCACCGCGAACAGCACCAGCGCGATGATCGTCGGCCAGTCCCCCGCCGTACCCAGCGGGCTGAGCGTCAGCAGGACCAGTACGGCGAACGTCGGCACCGCGCGGCCCACGTTGGAGATGTTGACCGCCAGTGCCCCGCCCTTGCCTATGTGGCCCAGGTACAGCGCGACCGGCAGGGCTATCAGGCAGGAGATCGCCAGGCACATCGCGCTGAGGTAGACATGCTCGCCGAGCCGGTGCCACACCCCTTTCTCCCCGGCCCAGTTGGCCGAGGCCGCCAGCCAGTCCCAAGCGCCCGTTATCGCGTCCATCGCCTCAGGCCACCGCCTTCTTCGCCCGGCCCGCGGCCCGCCGCTCGCGCCGCGCCCGGGAGCGCGCCCGCGCCTGCGCCCGGGTCCACGGCGTCAGCAGCCGCTGGAGGCCTATCAGCAGGATGTCGGCGACCACCGCCAGCAGCACGCACAGCACCGAGGCCGTCAGCACCTCCGCCTTGAAGAAGCCCTCCATGCCGCTGGATATGAGGTTGCCGAGGCCGCCGTAGCCCACCACGGCGCCGATCGTCGTCATGGCCACCGTCGAGACCGTGGCGATGCGCAGCCCGGCCGTCAACGCGGGCAGCGCCAGCGGCAGTTCGACGCCGAACAGCAGCTTCACGGGGCCGTACCCCATGCCGCGCGCCGCCTCGCGCACCTCCTGCGGCACCGACTCCAGCCCGGCGAGGATGTTGCGCACCAGGATCGTCAGCGAATACAGCACGAGGCCCGTGATCACCACGGCCGCCGAGACGCCGAAGACCGGTGTCAGCAGGGCGAACATCGCCAGCGACGGCACCGTGTACAAAATCGTCGTCAGTCCGAGGACCGGTCCCGCGGCGGCCCGCCAGCGGCGGGCTATCAGCGCCAGCGGGAAGGCGACCAGCAGCCCGATGACGACGGACACCAGCGTGATCCCCACGTGCTGGACGGTCGCGTCCAGCAACTCCTGGCTGCGCGTCCGGACATACTCACCGCAGATCCAGTCGTTCGCCTCCAGGCAGCTCTGCGAACTCACCCGCGGTCACCTCCCCCGCCCTGTCGCTCACATTTTCGGTGACTGTCTGCGACCCTATCCCCCACCACTGACAATCCAACCGGCCCGCCATCCAGTCGTAACAAGACACACGCGACGGGACGGATTCCGCGGGTATGAGCCGAGGAGCACAGCGCGCCTACCCGGCCGACGGCCGTCCACACTGGGGAACCACCATGATCCGTTTCGAGCACGTCACCAAGAGCTACGCCGACGGCACCACCGCCGTCGACGACCTCTCGTTCGAGGTCGCGGAGGGCGAGCTGGTCACGCTCGTCGGGCCGTCGGGCTGCGGCAAGACCACGACGATGAAGATGGTCAACCGGCTCATCGAACCGACCAGCGGTCACATATACCTCGACGGCGCGGACATATCGACCATCGACCCCGTCGAACTGCGCCGCCGCATCGGATACGTCATCCAGCAGGTCGGCCTCTTCCCCCACAAGACCGTGCTGGACAACACCGCGACCGTCCCGCACCTGCTCGGCTGGCCGCGCAAGAAGGCCAGGGACCGCGCCGCCGAACTCCTCGACCTGGTCGGCCTGGACCCCGCGCAGTACGGGGACCGCTACCCCGACCAGCTCTCCGGGGGGCAGCGGCAACGCGTCGGCGTCGCACGCGCGCTCGCCGCCGACCCGCCGGTCCTGCTGATGGACGAGCCGTTCGGCGCGGTCGACCCGGTCGTGCGCGAGCACCTCCAGACGGAGTTCCTGCGGCTGCAGTCCGCGCTGCACAAGACGGTGCTGTTCGTCACCCACGACATCGAGGAAGCGGTGCGGCTCGGGGACCGCATCGCGGTCTACGGGACGGGGCGCGTCGAGCAGTTCGACACCCCGGCGACGGTGCTGGGCGCGCCGGCCACCCCGTATGTCGCGGAGTTCGTCGGCGCCGACCGGGGGCTCAAGAGGCTCTCGGTGACCCCGATCGAGACCGGCGACCTGGAACAGCCGCCGGTGGTCCGGCTCGACGACGACGCGGCGCGGGCGGCGGCGCGGCTCGCCGAGGAGGAGGCGGCGTGGGCCGTCGTGCTCGATGCGGACGGGGGGCTGCACGGGTGGGTTTCGGCGGCGGGGCTGGGTGCCGGGAGCGCCGGGGCCGCAGGAGGCGCCGACGAAGGCGGTAGGGCCGGGGGCGAGGTACGGGACCATGCGCGGCGCATGGAGGCCTGGCTGCCGCTCGGGGCGCCGCTGAAGCAGGCGTTCAGCACGATGCTCCAGCACGATGCGGGGTGGATCGCGGTGCTGGAGGAAGAACGATTCCTCGGGGTGCTGACGCCGGCGGGGCTGCATGCCGCGTTGCGGCGGTCCACGGCGGCCGATGCCGGGCGCTTGGCGCGCGGCGAGGTCGTGGTGGAGAGCGTTCCCGGGGCGTAGCCGCGGAGCCGCGCGGAGCGCGGGGGTGGCGGGTGGCGGTTCGGCCGCCACCCGGGTGCGGGTCCGCTCGGGCCGGGGATATCGCGGCCTGGCGGCCGCTCGTCCTCAAACGCCGGACGGGCTGGTCATGGTCCTAAGCCGGACTGGCCCCCGCCTCATCATCATCCTCCGGGAGTTTGCACACCCGTTCCAGGTAGATGGCGGCGGCCACCACCGCCGCGCCGGCCAGGACCGAGAAGCCCGCGTAGAGGGCCTGGTCGCGGCGGGGGGCGACGTCCAGGCCGGTGGTCAGGAGGAAGACGCCGACGCCGCCGTACAGGCCGGCCACCAGGGAGGCCACCAGGGCGCTCGCCTGGCCGAAGACGACGGCGCGGGCGGCGACCAGCGGGTCGACGCCCTTGGCGCCCGGACGGCGTTCGCGCTGGGCGTTCAGGCGGGAGCGCAGGGACAGGGCGGTGGCGGCCAGTACAGCGGCGATCAGGGCCAGCACGATGGGGGCCGCCAGCGGCACGCCGGGGAGCGTGCCTAGGGAGTCCCACAGCCGGGCGCCGGCCCACGCCAGCACCCCGGCTGCCAGGAACAGCCCGACCAGCACCTTGATGTGTAGCTGCTTCACCGAGCGTTCGCCCCTTGTGCCCTCGTCCTCGTACGTGTGGTGCGGAATGCGGTCTTGTACATGGTCTGCGAAATAGTCGTAAGCCGTCGTGTAGCCGTGTAGCCGCTGTGCAGCCGTAAAGCCGCAAGCCCTATCGGTGCGTCGTGACCGGTCGGGTACGCCGCCGTCCGGCGGCGCGCGAGGTCGCACGCGCCCCGCACCGGCTCAACGACTACTCCGGCAGCCGGAGTTCCAGGTCGACGCGCGGCATGACGCCCTCGCGGCCGACGGCGGAGAGCAGCTCGGCCACCGCGCCGCGGCCCGGAACCTCCGCCTCCGGGTCGATGTCGTGCCACGGCACCAGCACGAAGGCGCGCTCGTGGGCCCGCGGGTGGGGCAGCGTCAGCAGCGGGTCCTCGGAGACGACGTCCTGGTACGCGAGGATGTCGACGTCGATCGTGCGCGGGCCCCAGCGCTCGTCGCGGACGCGCTCGAAGGCCTCCTCGATCGCGTGGCCGCGCTCCAGCAGCGAGGCGGGCGGCAGGGTCGTCTTGATGAGCACCACCGCGTTGAAGTACGTCGGCTGCGAGCCCGGGTCGACGCCCCACGGCTCGGTCTCGTACACGGGCGAGACGGCCTTGACGCGGACGCCCGGGGTGTCCTCCAACGCGTCGACGGCGCCCTGGATGGTCTCCAGGCGGTTGCCGAGGTTGCTGCCGAGGGAGATCACGGCGCGTTTGGGGTTGGAGAGCGTCACGTCCGCGGCGTCCACCCGCTCCACCACGGACGTGGGCACCGGCTGTACGGTCGGGTCACTGCTGGTCATACTCGGCTCCGGGTGATGGTGATGGTCACGTCGTCAAAGGGGACGGTGATCGGGGCGTCCGGTTTGTGGACGACCACCTCCACCTCCTGCACCCCCTCGTGCTTGAGGCACTGTCCGGCGATGCGCTCCGCGAGCGTCTCGATGAGGTCGACGGGCTCGCCCTCGACGACGGCCACGACCTCCTCCGCCACGACGCCGTAATGCACGGTCTTCGCGAGGTCGTCGGTCGCCGCCGCCGGGCGGGTGTCCAGGCCCAGCACCAGGTCCACGATGAAGGTCTGGCCCTCTTCGCGTTCCCGGGGGAAGACCCCGTGGTGCCCTCGGGCCTTCAGCCCCCGCAGCGCGACACGATCCACGCGAATCACACTCCCACTGGTCCCATTGGCACCTCTGGTACCACTGATCGTCGGAATTCCGGGCGGGGCCAGAGACTCGTCCGGCACGCCGCCCCATCATCGAATCTACCTGCGAGCACCGACAGTGCTTTCCCACGGGGGCCATGGACAAGGCCCCGCACGACTGCTAGGCAGCCTGCCGGGGCCGTCGAGCGGCCGTCCGCGCGGCCACTACCCGTGGCCCACCGGTCCCACCCCTACCCGTACAGCACTTGGCTCGAACGGGTGCGCCGAAGTCGACCTCGCTGACGCCTTCCGCTGACGCGATCGCGACCGTCCCCGCGCGCCGCCGGCCTCTTCGCGGTCACAGCTCGACCACGGCCCGACCACACAGCGACCGCGAAACCTCGCGAAGACTTCACGCGGGTTTCACGTTCACACCCCGCCGCCCACGCCCCCCGCGCCGGGCCCGTCCCCGTCGCCGTCCTCCCCGTCCTCGTCCTCGTCGTCCCGGTCCGCCAGTACGGGCGAGCCGTGGTGCGACCAGACCCGCCAGCCCTCCTCCGTGCGCCGGAAGACGTTGGTCGCGACGACCAGCTGGCCGATCAGCGGCCCGACCGAGCCGTCCTCCTCGGCGGGTCCGCCGCTGAGGATGTTCTCGGTACAGGTGACCAGCGCGGTGTCACCGACGACGTCGATCTCCACGTCCGTCAGGAAGAACTGGATGTATTCGGTGTTCGCCATGATCAGGGCGTACGAGCGCAGCACCTCGCCGCGTCCGCGCAGCACCGGCCAGCCCGGGTGCACCACGCTGACCTGGCCGTCCATCCACATCTCGGACATGGCCGCGTGGTCTCCGCGCTCCATGGCCTCGTACAGGTCGGTGTTCGCCTGCTCGACCAGCTCGATGTCCGTACGTGGACTCACACCGCTCCCGTCGCGTCCGCCGCACCCGCGGCGCCCGTCACACTCATCGCCCTCGGCACACTCGTCCCGCTCGTCCTGCTCGTCACGCCCGTCCCCCCGTCTCCTGCGCGGCGCCCTCGACGGCACGGGCGACCCGTACCGCGTCCGCGCTCGCGCGCACCTCGTGCACCCGCACCGCCCAGGCTCCCTCCCGCGCGACGATCGCCGAGACCGCGGCCGTCGCCGCGTCCCGCTCGCGGGCCGGTGGCGGGGCGGCCTGCGCGTCCCCTGCCAGCACCCTGCCCAGGAAACGTTTGCGCGAAGCGGCCACCAGCAGCGGACGGCCCAGCTCCCGCAGCCGCGCCAGGTGCGCGACCAGCGCGAGATCGTGCCCGGCCTCCTTGGCGAAACCCAGCCCGGGGTCGACGACGACGCGCTCCGGGTCGATGCCGCCGGCCACCGCCCGGTCCAGGCTCTGACGCAGCTCGCCGAACACCTCGGTGACGACGTCCCCGTATACGGCCCGGTTGTTCATGTCGATGGACCGGCCGCGCCAGTGCATGACCACGAACGGCACCCCGGCCGCCGCGACCACCGGCACCATCGCCGGGTCGGCGGCGCCCGCGCTCACGTCGTTGACCAGCCGCGCGCCGGCCGCCACGGCCTGTTCGGCGACCGAGGCGCGCATGGTGTCCACGGACACCGTTGCCCCGGCGGCGCACAGTTCCCGTACGACGGGGACGACGCGGCGCAGTTCCTCCGCCTCGTCCACCCGGGCCGCGCCGGGCCGCGTCGACTCGCCGCCCACGTCCACCATGTCGGCGCCCTGCGCCACCAGGTCCAGGCCGTGCTTGACGGCCAGCTCGGTGTCGAACCACTGCCCGCCGTCGGAGAACGAGTCGGGCGTCACGTTCACCACGCCCATCACCGCGCAGCGGCCCCAGTCCGGAAGTCCGGCCACCCGGCCGCGCAAGGTACTCATGGCTCCAGCCTAGGCGTCGGCGGTCGGGATGCCGCCCACCCCCGTCAGGGGCGGCCGGCATCCCCGGAACCGGGCGGTGCTACGCCGCAGGCTCGACCGCGTCCGCGCTGATCGGGGTGGCCGTGTGCGCGCACGGCCGCGGCTCGGCGCTCTTCCTGCGGCGCAGCCCACGGGGCAGGCTCAGCTCCAGGTACCCCTCCGCCTGGAGCGCGGCCAGACCGATGCGCGGGATGTCCCGGCTGTTGCGGAAGACCACGAAGCGGGGCTCCCAGCGCGGGCGGAACTTGTCGTTGAACTTGTACAGCGACTCGATCTGGTACCAGCGGGACAGGAAGATCAGCATGCCCCGCCAGACCCGGATGACCGGCCCGGCGCCCAGCTTCTCGCCGCGCTCCAGGGAGGAGCGGAAGACCGCGAAGTTCAGCGAGACCTGCTTGATCTTCAGGTCCGGGGCGGCCTGGAGGGAGGCGACGATCAGCAGCTCGTTCATGCCGGGGTCGGCGGAGCGGTCGCGGCGCATCAGCTCCAGCGAGATGCCGTCCTTGCCCCACGGCACGTAGTGCTGCATGGCCTTCAGGTCGCCGAACGCGCCCGGCTCCTCGCCCTCGGCGGGCGCCTGGTGGGCGGTGGCGATGACCGCGTCGCCGTCCCGCTCGGCGTCGATGCGGCCCAGCGCCATGGAGAAGCCGCGCTCGGTGTCGGTGTCGCGCCAGGCGTCGGCGGCCTTCTGGACGCGCGCCAGTTCCTCGGGCTCCAGGTCGCGCACGCGCCGTACGCGGGTCTCGTAGCCGTTGCGCTCGATGCGCTTGACCATCTGGCGTACGTTGCGCATCGAGCGGCCGGTGAGGGTGAAGTCCGCCACGTCCACGATCGCCTCGTCGCCCAGCTCCAGCGCGTCCATCCCGGTCTCGCGGGTCCAGACCTGGCCGCCGGTCTCGCTGCAGCCCGTGACGGCCGGGGTCCAGGAGTGGGCACGGGCCTCCTCCATGAAGCGCTCGATGGCGCCCGGCCAGGCCTCCACGTCGCCGATCGGGTCGCCGCTGGCGAGCATCACGCCGGATATCACCCGGTAGCAGACGGCGGCCTTGCCGGTCGGCGAGAAGACCACGCCCTTGTCGCGGCGGAGCGCGAAGTAGCCGAGGGAGTCGCGGCCGCCGTGCTTGGCGAGCAGCTCCCGCAGCTGTTCCTCGTCCTGCTCGGTGAGCCGGGCGGCCGGGTGCTCGGGGCGGAAGGCCAGGTAGGCGGTGGTGGCGACGGTCAGCAGGCCGAGCGCGCCGAGCGAGTAGCCGACGGTGTAGTCGACGCCGTTGACGTACCGGACCGGGCCCTCGAAGCCGAACAGACCCCACATGACGTGCTTGAAGCGCTCCCACACCGACGGATCGCCGATGATCTTGTGTGGGTGGGAGTTCACGATGACCAGGCCGAGGCCGAAGCTGATGCCGCCGAGGGCGACGAAGTTCAGCAGGGCCTTCACCCGGCTGCGCGGGTCCGGCAGCGCCTCGAAGGCGCGCCGGTGCCGGACCAGGAAGGCGAGCAGGGCCAGCGAGAGGGCCGCTCCGAGGACGGAGTGCCGGTAGACGAGCTGGGCGGCGATACCCACCGGTAGCAGCGAGACGGCCGCCACCCAGGCCCGGCGCTTACGCCGTTTGAGCCCGTGGGCGAGCATCAGGAGCAGGATGCCCACGACGATGGAGGAGGCCGCCGCCAGCGCGCTCACCGTGCCCGGCAGAACCTCCGCCAGGGCATGGAGCCTGCTGTGCCGGAAGCGGGGAAACAGCCCGGCTGCCAGGTTCAGCAGTCCGACGACCGCGCCGGCCGTCCCTACCAGTGGCGGCACTTTTTCCGGGCGGGGGCCGCGCAGCCAGCGTGGCGGACGCCACGCAACCGTCCCGGACTTTTCGCCATCTAGCCTGTCAGACATTACTTTCCCGTCGCCCCGGTCGAGAGAACGTGCGAGTGTTAGTCGCAGCATCTGGACTTTTGCGCCCTGTATGACGGCGTTTCAGGGCCCGGGGTTCCACCTGCGGCACGGATGACCGGCCGCCCGGAAGAAAGCACCACATGGGTCTCACCAGCAAAAAAGTGCTGCTCTTGGCCGTCCTTTTCGCAGTAGCACTCTTTGTTCTCACCATCTGGCTGTGGCCGCGCCTGTCCCGGCAGAACTGGCGCACGGTCCTCGGCCGCATCGGCCTGCTGCTGGCGACCCAGCTGTCGATCTTCGCCTCGATCGGTCTCTTCGCCAACAACTCGTTCGGCTTCTACGCCTCGTGGGCGGACCTGTTCGGCAAGGAGCAGGAGCCGGGCGTGGTGACCAATTACGAGACCGGCCCGAACGGCACCAAGCTGAAGATGCTCGGCAGCGAGCACGTCGGCGTGCCCGGCGGCTCCAAGCCGCACGTCGGCGGCCGGATAGACAAGGTGCTGCTCAAGGGCGAGAAATCCAAGATCAACAGCCCGGCGTTCGTCTACCTTCCGCCGCAGTACTTCCAGGCCAGGTACGCGAAGAAGCGCTTCCCCGCCTCCGTGGTGCTGACCGGCTACCCGGGCACCGCGCAGGCCCTCTACAAGAAGCTGCACTTCCCGCAGACCCAGCACGACCTGGTCCGCAAGAACAAGACGCAGCCGACGATACTGGTGATGATGCGCCCGACCGTCGCGCCGCCGCGGGACACGGAGTGCGTGGACATCCCGAACGGTCCGCAGACCGAGACCTTCTTCACCCATGACGTGCGGCACGACATAGCCAGCCACTACCGGGTGGGCACCGAGGCCAGGAACTGGGGCGTCATAGGGGACTCCACGGGCGGCTACTGCGCCCTGAAGATGCCGATGCGCCACCCGAAGGCGTTCTCCACCGGTGTGGCCCTCTCCGGCGCGTACAAGGCCCCGCTCGACGCCTCGACCGGCGCGCTCTTCGGCGGCGACAAGCAGCTGGAGCGCGAGAACGACCTGATGTGGCGGCAGAAAAACCTTCCGGCAGCGCCGGTGAACCTCCTCGTGACCTCCAGCAAGCAGGGCGAGGAGAACTACAAGGACACGCTGAAGTTCATCCAGCAGACCAAGTCGCCGGGCCGGATCGCGTCGATCATCCTCGACAGCGGCGGCCACAACTTCAACACCTGGCGCCGCGAGATACCCGCCGCCTTGGAGTGGATGGGCGGCCACCTCAAGGCGTAGCGGAACACCGCCCCAGGGGGCGAGGCACGACGCGGGCGGGGCCCGGTGGACATCCACCGGGCCCCGCCCGCGTCGTACGGCGTTCCGGGGCGGCTCAAGGCCGTCGCGGGCAGCCCAAGCGGTCAAGGCCGTCGCCCGGGGCCCGCAAGGGCCGCCGTGGAGCGTCAGGGCCGCCGCAGGGCGTCAGCGCGCCAGGATCAGGCTCATCGCCTCGGAGCGGGTCGTGGAGTCCCGCAGCTGGCCGCGTACGGCCGAGGTGGTCGTCTTGGCGCCCGGCTTGCGTATGCCGCGCACCGACATGCACATGTGCTCGGCCTCGATCACCACGATGGCGCCGCGGGCCTCCAGGATGCGCATCAGGGAGTCCGCGACCTGTGTGGTGAGGCGCTCCTGGACCTGCGGGCGGCGGGCGAAGACCTCGACGAGGCGGGCCAGCTTGGACAGGCCGGTGATCTTGCCGCTGTCGGCCGGGATGTAGCCGACGTGCGCGACGCCGTGGAAGGGCAGCAGGTGGTGTTCGCACAGCGAGACGATCTCGATGTCCTTGACCAGCACCATCTCGTCGTGGCCCAGGTCGAAGGTCGTCGTCAGGACGTCCTCGGGCTCCTGCCGGAGTCCGGCCAGGATCTCCTTGTACGCGCGCGCGACGCGGGCCGGCGTCTCCAGGAGGCCCTCCCGGTCCGGGTCCTCGCCGACGGCGATCAGCAGCTCGCGTACGGCGTTCTCGGCGCGCTTCTCGTCGAACTCGCCGATCTTGCCGTCGCCGTCCAGCGTCACCGGATCGGTCATCTCGTGCCTCGTTCCTGTTGCGCCCGCTCCACCCGCGGAGTACCACACGTCAAGGCTAGAACCCGTGAGGCGCCGCATTCATTCCGGGGCCGGTGTGGACGCCGTACCAAATCCGGCATAACGACCTCCGGGCGACGAAAAAACCGGGCCCGTACGGAATCTTCCGTACGGGCCCGGTCTCTGCCGGGCGGACCCGGTCACCACGTGCCTGTGCCGCTGAGCGGTCAGCTCTCCGGGGTCTGGTCCTCGGGGGCCTCGGCCTTCTCCGTCGAGACGGCCGGCGAGGTCGAGGGAGCCGAGCCGTTGGCCGGCGCCAGCTCCTTCGGGGACAGCACCGGCGGGCGCGTCGAGGGCGTACGCCGCGAGGAGCCGGTCCACGCCGGGCGGGCCGGGCGCTTGACGATGTGCTTGAAGACCTCGGCGACCTCTTCCTTGTTCAGCGTCTCCTTCTCCAGGAGCTGCAGAACCAGGTTGTCGAGCACATCGCGGTTCTCGACCAGGATCTCCCACGCCTCGTTGTGCGCGGTCTCGATGAGCTTCTTGACCTCTTCGTCGACCAGCGCCGCGACCTCTTCGGAGTAGTCGCGCTGGTGACCCATCTCACGGCCGAGGAACGGCTCGGAGTTGTCGGAGCCGAACTTGATCGCGCCGAGCCGCTCGGTCATGCCGTACTGCGTGACCATGGCACGGGCGGTCGCGGTCGCCTTCTCGATGTCGTTCGCCGCGCCGGTGGTCGGGTCGTGGAAGACCAGTTCCTCGGCCGCGCGACCACCGAGCATGTACGCCAGCTGGTCGAGCATCTCGTTGCGCGTGGTCGAGTACTTGTCCTCGTCGGGCAGGACCATCGTGTAGCCCAGGGCCCGGCCGCGGGACAAGATCGTGATCTTGTGGACCGGGTCCGAGTTCGGGGAAGCCGCCGCGACCAGGGCGTGTCCGCCCTCGTGATACGCGGTGATCTTCTTCTCCTTCTCGGACATGATGCGGGTCCGCTTCTGCGGTCCGGCCACCACGCGGTCGATCGCCTCGTCCAGGAACTTGTTGTCGATCAGCTTGGCGTCGCTGCGGGCCGTCAGCAGGGCGGCCTCGTTCAGCACGTTCGACAGGTCCGCGCCGGTGAAGCCGGGGGTGCGCTTGGCGACGGCCGACAGGTCGACGTCCGGCGCGACCGGCTTGCCCTTCTGGTGGACCTTGAGGATCTCCAGACGGCCCTGCATGTCCGGGCGGTCGACGGCGATCTGCCGGTCGAAACGGCCGGGGCGCAGCAGCGCCGGGTCCAGGATGTCCGGGCGGTTCGTGGCGGCGATCAGGATGACGCCGCCCTTGACGTCGAAGCCGTCCATCTCGACGAGGAGCTGGTTCAGCGTCTGCTCGCGCTCGTCGTGACCGCCGCCGAGGCCCGCGCCGCGGTGCCGGCCGACGGCGTCGATCTCGTCGACGAAGACGATCGCCGGGGCGTTCGCCTTGGCCTGCTCGAACAGGTCACGGACCCGGGAGGCACCGACACCGACGAACATCTCGACGAAGTCGGAACCGGAGATCGAGTAGAACGGGACGCCCGCCTCGCCCGCGACGGCGCGCGCCAGCAGCGTCTTGCCCGTACCGGGCGGGCCGTACAGCAGCACACCCTTGGGGATCTTGGCGCCCACGGCCTGGAACTTCGCCGGCTCCTGGAGGAACTCCTTGATCTCGTGGAGCTCCTCGACGGCCTCGTCCGAACCCGCGACGTCCGAGAACGTCGTCTTCGGCGTGTCCTTGGTGATCAGCTTGGCCTTGGACTTCCCGAAGTTCATGACCCGGGAGCCGCCGCCCTGCATCTGATTCATCAGGAACAGGAAGACCACGACGATCAGCACGAACGGCAGCAGCGAGAGCAGCACGCCGACGAACGGGTTCTGCTTCGACGGGGAGACGGTGTAGCCGTCCTTGATCTCGCCGGTCTGGTACTTGGCCTGCAGGTTCTTCGCCAGGTCGACGCCCTGGTCGCCGATGTAGCTCGCCTGGAGCTTGTTGGAGCCGTCGACCTTGTTGTCGCCGGACAGCTCGACCTTGATCTTGTTCTCGTCGCCGGTCGTCAGCTCGGCGGATTTCACCTTGTTGTCAGTGATCGCCTTGACGACCTGACCGGTGTCCACCGTCTTGTAGCCGCCGGACGAGCCGACGACCTGCATCAACACGACCACGGCGAGGACGGCCAGCACGATCCACATGACCGGCCCACGGAAGTATCGCTTCACGTCCATCCATACGGAGCCGTCTAGGCCCCGTCCCTCCTGCCACAGTGAGGCACAACAGCCCTGTGGAGGGCTGGTCGTGCGTACGGTGTATTACTGGCCCGAAAAAAGACTGACCTTCGGACGGTACCCCAGCATTGTCACCCGACGACGCCGCGCACGGTTAACAATGCAGCTTCGGATGCCGTCCTCCCTGCTCCAACGGCGGGAGACCCCCAGGGGTTCCCGCCGCCGGGCACCGGCCGGTCCGGGCCCCGGCCGCGCCACGGGCGGCCGGACGGGCGAACGCCCGCTCAGCCGCCGTAGACGTGCGGCGCGAGCGTGCCCACGAACGGCAGGTTGCGGTATTTCTCCGCGAAGTCCAGGCCGTAGCCCACGACGAACTCGTTGGGGATGTCGAAGCCGATCCACTTCACATCGATGGCGACCTTCGCCGCGTCCGGCTTGCGCAGCAGCGTGCAGACCTCAAGGCTGGCGGGCTCACGGGAGCCGAGGTTCGACAGCAGCCAGGACAGCGTCAGACCGGAGTCGATGATGTCCTCGACGATCAGGACGTGCTTGCCCTTGATGTCCGTGTCGAGGTCCTTGAGGATGCGCACCACTCCGGAGGACTGGGTGCCCGCGCCGTACGACGACACGGCCATCCAGTCCATCGTGAGGGGGGTGGACAGCGCGCGCGCCAGGTCCGCCATGACCATCACCGCGCCCTTGAGGACGCCGACGATGAGCAGGTCCTTGCCCGCGTACTCCGCGTCGATCTTCGCCGCCAGCTCAGCCAGCTTCGCGTCGATCTCTTCCTTGCTGATGAGCACCGACTGAAGGTCGGAACCCATGTCCTTGTCGTCCACCCGTGCCACTCTCGCTCGGTTCGGTGTCGTGAGACTCGTGAAGCGGGGCGGTGCCCTTCGGTGTCCTGCGGCTCAGCCCTGCCGGATCACCAGTCTGCCACCCTGCCGTCGCACACCCACGCGCCCGGGGAGGTTGACGGTCCCCTGACCCCGCCAGCCGGTGATCAGCCGGTCCATTTCCTCGATGTGGCGGGCGAACAGCGAACCGCCCGGAGCGCCCGCCGCGATGGCGGCCCGGCGCAGCACCCGGCGGCGGACGGCGGCGGGCAGCGCGTACAGCGCGGTGGCGTCGAGGGTGCCGCGCTCGTCGAGGACCGTGCGCTCCGCGTCGGCGGCCCAGGAGTCCAGCGCGTCGGCGTCGTCCCGGGAGAGCTGCGCCGTACGGGCCAGGGCCTCCACGACGCCCTTGCCGAGCGCCTTCTCCAGCGCGGGCAGGCCCTCGTGGCGCAGCCGGGAGCGCGTGTAGAGGGGGTCGGCGTTGTGCGGGTCCTCCCACACGGGCAGCGACTGGATCAGACACGCCTTACGGGCGGTCTGGCGGTCGACCTCCAGGAACGGGCGGCGGTAGCGGCCGCCGCGGCCGGTCTTCGCCGCCATACCGGACAGCGAGCGGGTGCCGGACCCGCGGGCGAGGCCGAGCAGGACCGTCTCTGCCTGGTCGTCGCGGGTGTGGCCGAGGAGGACGGCGGCGGCGCCGTGCCGCTCGGCGGCGGCGTCCAGCGCGGCGTAGCGGGCGTCGCGGGCGGCGGCCTCGGGCCCGCCGGCGCGGCCCACCTCGACCGCGACCGCGTCGACCGGGTCCAGACCGAGGGAGCGCATCCGCAGGACGACCTCGGCGGCGCGCACGTCGGAGCCGTCCTGCAGGCCGTGGTCCACGGTGATGCCGCCGGCCCGGACACCCAGTCGGGGTGCCTCGAAGGCCAGTGCGGACGCGAGTGCCATGGAGTCGGCGCCGCCGGAGCACGCGACGAGCACCAGCGGGGGCCCGTCCGCCCCGGCGGACGTCAGCGGCGCCCCGGCGGGGCGCACGGGACCCGCCGCGACCGGCTGCTGCGCGGGGCGCGCGGGGGCCGGGTGGTGCGAGGAGTGGTGGTTCAGTACGTCGTGAAGTACGCGGCGGACCGCCACGCGTATCGCGGCGACCGCTGGATGGGGACCCATGTCCGTTTCCAATCGTCAGCTGGGGCCTCGGGCCTCGACGGCATTTTCGTCACACAGAGTGCCTAGATGGTGACAGAGGTGAGCAGTTCCCCGAGCATTGCACGCCTATCCTGCGGTCACGGTCCCTCAGAAGAGTGATTGAGGGGAGCGTTCACCTGCCGTGCGGTGCGCCCGGCTCACACCTGTGCCCCGCCGGGCCCCTCCCCCCTAGCGGTGCACTCGCGCGACCCAGTCCGCCGGTTTGGCGATCTCCTGTTTGGTCGGCAGCGTGTTCGGAGACGTCCACACACGGTTGAAGCCGTCCATGCCGACCTCGTCGACCACCGCCCGGACGAACCGCTCGCCGTCCCGGTACTGACGCAGCTTCGCGTCCAGCCCCAGCAGCTTGCGCAGCGCCTGGTCGAGCCGGCCCGCGCCACTGGCCCGCCGCTTCTGGAACTTCTCCCGGATCTCCGCGACCGACGGCACCACGTCCGGACCGACGCCGTCCATCACGTAGTCGGCGTGCCCCTCCAGAAGCGACATGACGGCGGTCAGCCGCGCCAGGATCTCCCGCTGGGCCGGGGTCTGCACCAGGTCGACGAAGCTGCGTCCCCCGTCCTCACCCTCCTCGCCCTCCGGCCGGCCGCCGGTCAGCGACTGGGCGGCCTCCCGCAGCCGCTCCAGCAGCGTGCCCGGGTCGATCTCCGTCTCACCGAGGAAGGACTGGATCTCACCCTCGATGTGGTCGCGCAGCCAGGGCACGGCCGTGAACTGCGTCCGGTGCGTCTCCTCGTGCAGGCAGACCCACATACGGAAGTCGTGCGGGTCCACCTCCAGCTCCCGCTCGACGTGGACGATGTTCGGCGCGACCAGCAGCAGCCGCCCGCCCTGCGCCGCGGCCGGCAGGTCACGGGAGGCGGGCGCGAACGTCTCGTACTGACCGAGCACCCGCGAGGCCAGGAACGACAGCAGCATTCCCAGTTCCACGCCGGTCACCTTGCCGCCGACGGCCCCGAGCACCGCGCCGCCCGGGACGGACGACCGGCGCTCCTCCATCTTGTGCAGCAACGGCTTCAGCACCGCCCGGAACCCGGCCACGTTGGCCTTGATCCAGCCCGCCCGGTCCACGACCAGGACCGGGGTGTCGTGCGCCTGCTCATGGGTCTGCCCGGCCCCCGGCTCCCCCTCCACCGGCTGCACCATGCGGGTGAACGCGCGCACGTGCTCCTCGGAGGACTTCGCGTGCCGTCGCAACTCTGCGACGATCGCCCGCGCCTCGTCCCGGCTCACCTCTGGCCCCGGCCGTACGAACCGGGTCGCGGTCGCGACCGCGAGGTTCCAGTCGACCATCTCCACACCACCGATGCTCGTCATGGGTTCACGGTACGTGGGCGCTTGGCTCGGGGGTAGCGCGGCGCGGTTCGCCTGCGGCGGGCCGGGCCGGTGATTCGGTGCCGATTCGCGTTTGGCTGCGGCGTCGTTCGCGCCTGCGGCGGGCGGTGGCCGCTGCGCGGGGCTGTCAGGTTCGGGGGCGGGCCTGCGCGGCAGGCCGCTCCGGCCCGCCCCCTTCCGTGGGATGGGGGAAGGGGAGGCGGGGGGGCTGATGTCGGTGGCCGAGTGGTGCCTTGTTGTCAGCGACAACCGCAACCGGCCACCGCTGAGGCCAAGCGGTCCAGAGCCTGTTGGGCGGCCTGGGGGTCGGTGGTGTTGTTGGTCATGAAGGCGAAGACCAGGAGGCGGCCGTCGGTGTCGACGACCGTGCCGGCGAGGGTGTTCACGCCGGTGAGGGTGCCGGTTTTGGCTCGTACGGTGCCTGCCGCCGCCTTCTCGTCCGCGTAACGGCCGCTGAGGGTCCCGGTGAACCCGGCGACCGGCAGGCCGGTGGTGATCGGCCGCAGCTCGGGGTGGCCGCCGGACGTGGCCAGGACGAGGAGGCGGGAGAGCAGGCCCGCCGAGACCTTGTCGTCGCGGTCCAGCCCGCTGCCGTCCTCGAAGACGGCACCGGCCAGCGGGAGGTTCAGCTTCGCCAGCGTCTTGTGCACGGCCCTGCCCGCGCCCTCGAAGCCGGCCGGTTCCCCGGTGGCCAGAGCCGTCTGGCGGGCCAGTGCCTCCGCGATGTCGTTGTCGCTGTGGGTCAGCATCCGCTCGACGAGCGCGGCGAGCGGCAGCGAGCGGGCGGTGGCGAGGCGGCGGGCCTTGGCGGGGGCGGTGGTCTTGGCGGGCTTCCCGTCGACCGTGACGCCGCGGTCGGTGAGCAGCCTCGCGAAGGTACGGGCCGCCGCGGCGGCCGGGTCGCCGTCGCGGTCCGCGGGACCGTACCGGGTCTCGTCCAGGCGTCCTTCGTCGGCCATGAGGGGGCTGACGGGGGCGATGTTCTCATTGGGGCTTATGGGGTGGAGGACCGGTCCCGTATAGGCCGAGGTGTCGTACCCGAGCCGGATCTTGCCCGCGCCGCGCTCCTTGAGCGCCCTGGCCGTGTCGTCGGCCAGCGCGCGAAGGCTCGCGGGCTGGTCCTGGGCATCCTGCTCCGGGGCGCGGGCGGTGAGGGTCGGGTCGCCGCCGCCGACCAGGACGATGCCGCCGCCGGTGCCCTCGACGACGGCGGTGTCGATGCGGTGCTCGGGGCCCAGCGCGGAGAGCGCGGCGGTGGCGATGGCCAGCTTGACCGTCGAGGCCGGGGTGGCGGCACGTGCCGGTTCGGCGCCGAAGAGTTCGCGGCCCGTCGCGGCGTCCACGACGGAGGCGGTGCGCAGCGAGCCGAGCGCCGGGTCCTTCATGAGGGGTGTGAGGGCGCTCTTCATGCCCTCGGCGCTGGGTACGGGCGGTGCGCCGCCGTCCCCCTTGCCGCGCGCGGGCCCGCCGAGCGCGGCCAGGACGGGAGGCGCGCTGGGCACCTGGCCGGTACCGCCCGGAACGTGATGCTCACCACGCGTTCCGCCGGGCGCCGCGGCGCGGGCGCGCTCGGCCGTACGCTGACCGGAGTCCCACGGACCGGCCGCCACCACCGCTCCGGCCGCCACCAGCAGGCCCAGGACGGTGGAGCTGGCCGTCAGCCGTACGGTCTGCCGCTGCTGCTTGGAGGCGGACCACCAGGCGGTACGGGCGGAATCCGTCGCGGAGCGGTAGGCCGTACGCGCCGAGCCGCCCGCCGAACGGGTCATGGACACGGCGGCGGACCCCGCCGACCGCGCCGAGCCCGCCGCCGTCCGGGCGGAACGTTGCGCCAACCGCTGCGCGGCCTGCCACCTGACCTGCCACGACCTGGTCTCCGGCACCTAGGACCAGCCCCTTTCGCCACCACACTCCTGCGTGGGGGACACTTAATCACCAGACGTATGTGTTGATCATGGAGGAGCCACCCGTGGAGTTCGACGTCACCATCGAGATCCCGAAGGGTTCGCGGAACAAGTACGAGGTGGACCACGAGACCGGACGGCTCCGTCTGGACCGTCGACTCTTCACCTCGACCAGCTACCCGGCCGACTACGGCTTCGTCGAGAACACCCTCGGCGAGGACGGTGACCCGCTGGACGCGCTGGTCATTCTGGACGAGCCGACGTTCCCCGGATGCCTCATCAAGTGCCGCGCCATCGGCATGTTCCGCATGACCGACGAGGCCGGCGGCGACGACAAGCTGCTGTGCGTCCCGGCATCCGACCCGCGTGTGGAGCACCTGCGCGACATCCACCACGTGTCGGAGTTCGACCGCCTGGAGATCCAGCACTTCTTCGAGGTCTACAAGGACCTGGAGCCCGGCAAGTCCGTCGAGGGCGCCGACTGGGTCGGCCGCGCCGAGGCCGAGGCCGAGATCGAGGCGTCCTTCAAGCGCCTGGAGGCCCAGGGCGGCGCCCACCACTGAGCCCGCGGCTCGTAGATGTGTGTGCGAGGCGGCATCCGATTTCGATGATCGGGTGCCGCCTTCGGCATTTGCGCCGCCGCCGGGCGCCGCGCGGCCCCGCGGCCCGGACTGTCCGGCGTCCGAGCACCCGGTGTCCGCGGGCCCGCGGACACCGGCCCGCCCACTGCCCGCGTACGCCCCGCCCGCGCCCCCGCCCGCGGGCTAGAAGCCTCGCGTCCGCTTCGCCGCCCGGCGCTCCCCGGGCTCTTCCTGGGTGACGCCGGGGGCCTTCATGAAGAGCCGGGCCACCTCGCCTCCGAGGTTCACGCCGACCGCGATGGCCAGCGCCAGCGAGGCCGCCTTGATGAGGGACGAGACGCCGGGCCCGATGTCGCCCTGGGCGAAGTTCAGGAGGCCGAAGTACGTGGCGCTACCGGGCAGCAGCGGCCCGATCGCGGCCGTCACGTACGGCAGCGCGGACGCGTACCGGTACCGGCTCAGGAGCTGGCCGAAGAGCCCGACGAGGCCGGCCGCGATGGCCGTGGCGGGCACCGCGTTCATGCCGCTGACGTTGGCGAGCGCGCCGTACACGACCCAGGCGACACCCCCGTTGAGGGTGGCGAGCAGCACGGTGTGCCGCTCCTGCTGGAGCAGTACGCAGAAGGCCAGCGCCAGCATCATGGCCGCCGCGATCTGGATCGGCGGATCGTTGAACGACGCGAACCCGGCGGCCGGGTACAGATACTTCGGATTGAGCTGGAGCCCGATGTAGAGCGCGGCGAGCACACCGATGACGATGCCGACGATGAGGTAGCCGACCTCCAGCAGCCGGGCCGACGCGGTGATGTAGTACCCCGTCAGACCGTCCTGCACGGCGGCCACCAGCGCCCGCCCCGGGATCAGCGCGAACAGTCCACCGGTGATCACCGCGGACGCCTGCACGGCGACGTGCGAGAAGCTGAGGGCGACCCCTATGGCGGCCGGCGGCATCGCCGCGACCACGAACTGGTAGAACTCCGGCAGCCCGCGGCTGGACGCCAGCCAGGCCAGCCGGTCGCCGAGCATCGAGCCGATCATCGCCGCGATGAAGACGACCACCCCGCCGCCGACCAGCATGCTCGCCGCGCCGGACAGCAGCCCGGAGGCGACGGTGAGCGACCAGCTCGGGAAGGGGTGCCGGTTACGGCGGATCTCGGCCAGGCCGCGGTACGCCTCCTCCAGGGTGATGCCCTCGGAGGTGATGTCGTCGACGAGGCGGAAGACCGCGGAGAGCCGGGTGTAGTCCACACCGCGCCGCCGCACCGTACGGCTGGCGGTCACGGGGTCGTCGACCAGCGACGGCTGGTAGGAGATCGACAGCAGCGTGAAGGTGACGGTGGGTTCGACCCGCTCCAGCCCGTACGCGTGCGCGACGCCGAACATCGCGGCTTCCACGTCCTCCGCGCCCTCGCCGCCGGCCAGCAGGATCTCGCCGATGCGCAGCGTCAGGTCGAGGACGCGCGGCACCGCGGGCCCGCTCTCCTCGGCGCGCTCCACCCGCTCCGGGACCGGCCGCTCGCCGACCGGCATCCGGAGCATCGTGCGCATCCGGTCCTGCCAGGGCGTCTGCTTGGTCAGGCTGATGACGGGGATGCCGTGCGGCGGTGTGAAGGCGGGCCAGCCCGCCGGGGTGCGGTCGGGCAGCTGCTGCTGGCCGGTGGTGCTGTTGGCGGTGGTGCCGGCGGGCGGGGAGAAGGCGGAGCCTTCCGGCTCGGTCGGCGCCTCGGCCTTCAGGCCTTCGGGGAGAGCGAACTCGGAGGTGGGGTGCTCTTCCTCGGGGACCTGCGAATACGGGACGCCGAGCGGCGGAGTGAAGGCGCTGCGCACCTCGTCCGACTGCTGCTTGCGGTCCTCGGACTGATCGGTTGTTCCGCCGTTTGTGCCATTGCTGGTGCCGTGCGCGCCTTTGACGCTGTTCACGCCGTTCTTCCCGTTCGTGCCGTTGGTTCCGCGCTGGCCCCGCTGTGCGTCCGACGCCACGTCTCTTCGCTCCTCGTACGCCTCCTGCCGACCGTCAAGGACACGATGCCTGATGGTCGGCTGCGACGCGCGTGGCGGGGCCCTTACTGAGGTTCATATGGGCTGCGGGTTTCCCCTGCGCAGGGAGAGAAACCCGTGACTTCCGGCGCGGCGCTCGCCGTCGGCCCACCGTATGACGATGCCGTACGGCGGCCACGTACGGCAATCACCGGACAGGCGTAACCGTCCGGCGGCCATCGAACGGCGACCGCCGGGAACACCGCCGAGGTCACCGCCGGACGGCTCGGCGGACGGCTCAGCGCTTGGCGTGCCGGCCGCGGCGGCCGTCGTTGCCCGGCTGGCGGGGCGGCTGGACGGCACCCGTCGGGTCGTACGCCTGCTGAGCGGCGGCCTTCTTGTTCTTGCCGCGGGCGCGCAGGTACTCGATGGCGATCGGGACGACCGAGATCAGCACGATCGCGACGAGGATCAGCTCGATGTGCTTGTGGACGAACTCGATGTTGCCGAGGGCGGCGCCGAGCAGGGTGACGCCGGCGCCCCACAGGGCGCCGCCGATGAGGTTGAAGGTGATGAACGAGCGGTAGTTCATCTTGCTCACGCCCGCGATGATGGGCGTGAAGGTCCGTACGATCGGCACGAAGCGGGCCAGGATCAGCGACTTCGGCCCGTGCTTCTCGAAGAACTCGTGCGCCTTCTCCACGTTCTCCTGCTTGAAGAGCTTGGAGTCCGGGCGTTTGAAGAGCGCGGGCCCGACCTTGCGGCCGAAGAGGTATCCGGCCTGGTCGCCGAGGACCGCCGCGAGCACGATCAGCAGGCACACCAGCCACAGCGGCTTGTCCAGCTTGTCGGCCGTCACCAGCAGACCGGTGGTGAACAGGAGCGAGTCGCCCGGCAGGAAGAAGCCGATCAGCAGGCCGGACTCCGCGAAGACGATGATCAGCACGCCGATCAGCCCGAACGTGCCGATCAGGTAGTCCGGGTCCAGCCACTGGGGGCCGAGCGCGAGAGTATTCACGGGGTGAAGGCTCCTGGGTCGAGGGCGCCGGATCGTGCGGTGCGACGGGATGCAGGCGCAGTGTGCGGCCCAAAGCTATCAACGCCGGATGACGGGGCTTGGTTCCAGCCGCCCGCCCAGGCCACCGAACCCCCTCCGCACACCCGCGAAAGCCCCCGCCGTACGGAACGCCCACACCGCCCCTCCCTCACCTTTCCCCCCTCACACCCCTCCTCTCCCCCACCCACCTGGCCGGACACCGGCCGCGATGGCCGGACACCACCCACCAGATCCCCCACCCCCGCACCACCCCCGTGAGACGCTCCCGGCGAGGAGCCCGCCTCCAGGCGGCTCACCGCACGGAGGGACAGGACACACGATGGGCATCGAGGAGTTCGGCGGCGGCCAGGCCGCGCAGGCCGACGTGCTGGTGGTGACGACCAACGACGTGCCCGGATACGAGGTGCAGCGGGTCGTCGGCGAGGTCTTCGGCCTGACGGTGCGCTCGCGCCACCTGGGAAGTCAGATCGGGGCCGGGCTGAAGTCGATGATCGGCGGCGAGCTGAAGGGCCTGACCAAGACGCTCGTGGAGACCCGTAACCAGGCGATGGAACGGCTGGTGGAGCAGGCGCGGGCACGCGGCGCGAACGCGGTGCTGATGTTCCGCTTCGACGTGACGGAGGCGGCGGACGTGGGCACGGAGGTCTGCGCGTACGGCACCGCCGTCGTCATCGCCCCGAAGAGCACCTGACGGCGCCGGAAGGCGGCTGAGAACGTCCAAAAACGCCTGGAGAGCGGCCGTCACCGGTACAGCTCCCGTACGGGCCAGGGGGCGCGCACCCCTGCCCCGTACGGACTCAGCTGTTGCGGACGGCGTTGGCGAGCATCGCGTCCCGCATGTAGACGGCCAGGCCGGGCCGGATGGCCTCGTAGGTGGCGGTGAAGCGCTCGTCCGCGACGTACATCTCGCCGAGGCAGGTGTGCATCTCGTACGAGCAGTCGTAGTAACCGGACGAGATGGTCCGGCGGTGCTCCTCGGCCACGTCCATCGCCTCGGCCGACTCCGCCGGCCGCCCGCTCTCCA
Organism: Streptomyces sp. NPDC059788; assembly: GCF_042732265.1. Taxonomy (NCBI): domain Bacteria; kingdom Bacillati; phylum Actinomycetota; class Actinomycetes; order Kitasatosporales; family Streptomycetaceae; genus Streptomyces; species Streptomyces sp. NPDC059788. Next base: position 84,023 of record NZ_JBHWHY010000008.1, read on the forward strand.
TCACCTCGGCCATCTTCCGGTGGACGGCGTCGAACTCCTCCGTCACCCGCTTCCAGTCCTCCTTGGTGTACGAAGCCGTCCGGCGCTGCGACTCCTTGTACGCGTCGGTGCTCCCCCAGCGCTCGCGCACCTCCTCGGCGTAGTCGTCCGGGTCGAAGTCCCCGAACACCTCGAACTTCTCCTCCGGTGTGAGATTGACGCCCATCTTCCGTGCCTCCATCGCGTGTTCGACGGCGGCGGCCATGGCCTGGAGCTTGCCGATCCGGGCGCTGAGCAGCTGGTGCTGGCGCCGCAGGTGTTCCTGCGGGTCCGCGTCCGGGTCGTCCAGGAGGGCCGCGACCTCGTCGAGCGGGAAACCGAGCTCCCGGTAGAACATGATCTGCTGGAGCCGGTCGAGATCGGCGTCGCCGTAGCGCCGGTGCCCGGCGTGGTTGCGCTCGCCCGGCACCAGCAGCCCGATCTCGTCATAGTGGTGCAAAGTGCGCACCGTCACCCCGGCGAACCCGGCAACCTGCCCTACGGAGTAGCTCACTGCCCCCGCCCTCCTTCTCGGTACGCGCTCCACGATGAGTCCTCACGCCACGTGAGGTGCAAGTCCGCATACCGGAAACCCCTGGGACGGATGGGGCACGAGTGGCATCCTGCCCCCATGCTGGGGATAACCGATCTTCCGACCTACCTGGCGGGTCTCGCGCTCATCATCCTGCTGCCGGGCCCGAACTCGCTGTACGTCGTCTCCGTGGCGGCCCGCCGCGGCCCGCGCGTCGCCTACCGCGCTGCGGCCGGCGTGCTGTGCGGCGACACCGTGCTGATGACCCTCTCGGCGGGCGGCGTCGCATCGCTCCTCCAGGCCAGCCCGATCCTGTTCGCCGTCGTCAAATTCGCGGGCGCGGGCTATCTGACGTGGCTGGCGGTGGGAATGCTGCGCGGCGCGTGGTCACTGTGGCGCAACCGGGAAACCGCGAAGACCCTGCGCAAGAAGGCCACGGCCGGCGACGGCGCCACCGGGGAAGTGCGCGAACGCCCGTACCGGCGCGCCCTGGTCATCAGCCTCCTCAACCCGAAGGCGATCCTCTTCTTCATCTCCTTCTTCGTACAGTTCGTCGACCCGCACTACGCCCACCCCGTCCTCTCCTTCCTCACCCTCGGCGCCTGGGCCCAGCTCTTCAGCCTCACGTACCTCTCGATCCTCATCTTCAGCGGCACCTACCTGGCCGCCACCTTCCGCCGCCGCAAACGCCTGACGGCCGGCCTGTCGGCGGGCGCGGGGGCGGCGTTCCTCGGCTTCGCCGCAAAGCTGTCCCTGGCGAGCACGGGATGACCACTCGGGCCCCACGGGGCCGATCGCACCCGCGCTCGGCCCCGTACAACCGGGCCCGTCCCACTAGTCCCGCACAGCACCCTCCGGCCAGATGACGTCGACCGGCACCCCCATACGCCGGGCGTGAGCAACCACATCGGCCGTCCCGCCGTACCCCCGGGCCTCTTTCCCGTCCCACACCGCCAGCAGCCGGTCGACCAGACCCACAAGAATCTCGCTGCCCGCCATATGCGCCTCGGCGCCGGAATCCCGGAATCCGGCCCTGTGCACGTCCACCGCCCGACCGAGCAGGGCGTCGTAGGCGGCGCGGTGCGCCTCCGGAAGCCCGTCGCGATACCTCTCGGCGGGTACGACGACCTCGACACGGCCCCCCAGACCGAGCACGATCTCCACGAACCACGTGTCGGGGCCGTCGGCGAGGCAGGATACGCCGCACAGCTCCGAGGGTTCGTACGGTCGCAGGTGCGCCGGCAGCATGCCGCGCACGGCGCCCTCGACGGACTCGGACAGACCACGGTGCCCAGTGATCCCCAACCGCACGGCATGTCCCCCTTCGGTTCATGTCAACAGTGAACTCGTCACCAATGCCATTCGCTACGGGACCGAGCCGGGGGACCGCGTAGCCGTGGCCGTCGAAGTCTCCCCGGGCAGGGGGCGATTCGAGATGCACGATCCCGTCCGGCGACGCGACATCGTGTGCCGAGCCCGACATGGTGACCTGTACCCGGCCCGGGGCCTCGCCCCGTACCCGGCTGCGGACACCCCAGCGCCGCCCGGCCGGGCAGGTTGCCGGGCGGCGCGTGGCGGGGTCGGTCGGGGTGGGCCCGGCCGGCTCCGTACCGGCTCAGACCGCGGCGGCCTCGATGAGGACGAACAGGGCCGGGGCCGGCAGCGGGGTGAGACTGGTGATTTTGAAGCCCGCCGTGGTGCACAGGTGCTCGAAGTCGGCGCGGGTGCGCTCCCGGCCGCCGACGTTGACCAGCATGTTGAGGTCGCTCATGTAGGGCAGGGCCGTCGCACCGGGCCGCACCGTGTCGGTGAGGACCGGTTCGATGATCAGGAGGCGGCCGTCGGCGGGCAGCACCTGTCGGATGTGGCCCAGGATGTCGGCGCACTGGTCGTCGTTCCAGTCGTGGATGACGCTCTTGAGCAGGTACAGGTCGCCGCCGGCCGGCGCGGAGGCGAAGAAGTCGCCGGTTTCCAGCGTGACGCGGTCGGCGACGCCCTCGGCGGCCAGTTTCGCGGGGGCCTGGGCGTGGCCCTCGGCGGAGTCGTAGATGACGCCGCGGGGCCCGGGATGGGCCCGCAGGATGGCGGCGAGCAGGGTGCCGTCGCCGCCGCCCACGTCGACGATGGTGGTGAAGCGGCCGAAGTCGTAGTGGGACGGTACGTCGCGGGCGGCGAGCCGGGTGCCCTGGCTCATCGCGGTGTTGAACACCTCGGACAGTTCCGGTTCGCCCGCCAGGTGGCCGAAGAAGTCCGTACCGAAGATCGAGTCGAAGGAGGGTTCGCCGCTGCGGACGCTGTCCTCCATGCGCTCGCGGGCGCGGGTCATGACCGGCTCGGTGAAGATACGGGCCAGGGCGGCCATGGAGTCCGGGGTGTCGCTGCGCAGCAGCGAGCCGGTGGCGGTGGCCTCGAAGACGCCCGGTTCGCTTTCGGTGAGCAGGTCCAGGGCGGCCAGGGCGCGCAGCAGGCGCAGCGTCGCCTGGGGGTGGGTGCCGCAGGCCGCCGCCACGTCGTCCGCCGTACGGGTGCCGGCGCCGATGCGGTCCGGTATGCCGAGCCGGACGGCGGCGCCCACGGCGTACGTGGCCAGTTGCCCGAACAGCAGCCGCGAGAGGGTTCCGCGGACTTCGTGTGCCGGTGTCGCCCGTTCCTCGTTCGCTGCCACGTCCGCTCCTTCGGGTCGCCTCGGGCACCGTTCCCGTACCGGGTCGACGGCCCGGGTGACGGCATGGCGGGGCCGGCGGACACGTTCCCCCCGTCCCGCGCAAGTTAGGCAAGCCTAAGTTGCCCCGCGGCCTGGCGCAATACGCAGGTAACACACCTACGGGCCAGGGTTGTTGACGCTTCACCCACTGGACGTCACGGTGGAGGGAGCGCCCCGCGCCCTCCGGTCCGGCCGCAGCCGACCATGACCGGACACGGCCGAACGCCCCCAGACGCGGCCGGACGCGACCATGGCGCGCCGAATATCCCCTATGCCCGTATCGTCGCCCCGTAGGAGGTAGCACCATGCCCCAGTCCAGCGACCCGGCCGTCCGCCTCGCCGTCGTCTACTACTCCTCGACCGGCACGGTCACCGCACTCGCCAAGGCCGTCGCGAACGCCGCCGAGAAGGCCGGCGCCGACGTACGGCTGCGCAAGGCCGCCGAGCTGGCGCCGCAGGCCGCCGTCGACTCGAACCCCGCCTGGGCCGAGAACCTGCGCGCGACCGCCGACATCGCCGAGGCCTCCCCCGAGGACATGCTCTGGGCGGACGCCGTGATCTTCGGCTCCCCCACCCGGTACGGCAACGTCGCCTCGCAGCTCAAGCAGTTCATCGACACGCTCGGCGGACTGTGGCAGCAGGGCAAACTCGCCGACAAGGTCTACAGCGGCTTCACCGCCTCGGCCACCAAACACGGCGGCCAGGAGTCCACCCTGCTGGCGCTCTACAACACGATCCACCACTTCGGCGGCATCCTCGTGGCCCCCGGCTACACCGACCCCGCCAAGTTCGCCGACGGCAACCCGTACGGCACCTCGCACGTCGGAGGCCCCGAGACACCGCTCGACGACGAAGGACGCACCGCCGCCGGCGTCCAGGCGCGGCGTGTCGTGAAGTTCACCCGGGCCCTGAAGGCGGGGCTTGCCGCGACCGGCTGAGGGGTACGCGGCCACCATGCCACTCCACGAGGGCGCACCCAGCGAGGACGACAAGCGGGGCCTGTCGGTCAACCCCTTCTACGGCGAGGCCGACCCCGTCGCGGGCATGACCGCGGCCCCGCCCCGGCACACCCTGCCGGACGGCCCGGTCGCCCCGCGCGCGGCCTACCAGCTCGTCCGCGACGAACTGATGCTGGACGGCAACTCCCGGCTGAATCTGGCGACCTTCGTCACCACCTGGATGGAGCCGCAGGCCGACGTCCTGATGGCGGAGTGCCGCGACAAGAACATGATCGACAAGGACGAGTACCCGCGCACCGCCGAACTGGAGCAGCGGTGCGTGGCCATACTCGCCGACCTGTGGCACGCCCCCGACCCGGCCGCCGCCGTCGGCTGCTCGACGACCGGCTCCAGCGAAGCGTGCATGCTCGCCGGGATGGCCCTCAAGCGCCGCTGGTCCCGGGCGAACGCCGAGCGCTATCCGGCGGCGGCCCGGCCCAACCTGGTCATGGGCGCGAACGTGCAGGTCTGCTGGGAGAAGTTCTGCGCGTTCTGGGAGGTCGAGGCGCGGCAGGTGCCCATGCGGGGCGAGCGCTTCCACCTGGACGGGGAGTCCGCCGCCGCGCTCTGCGACGAGAACACCATCGGCGTCGTCACCGTCCTCGGCTCGACCTTCGACGGTTCGTACGAGCCGGTGGCGGAGATCTGTGCGGCCCTGGACGACCTCCAGGAGCGCACCGGGCTGGACATCCCCGTCCATGTGGACGCGGCCTCCGGCGGCATGATCGCGCCATTTCTGGACCGGCTGCTGGTGTGGGACTTCCGGCTGCCGCGCGTGGCCTCCGTCAACACCTCGGGCCACAAGTACGGGCTCGTCTACCCCGGCGTGGGCTGGGCCCTGTGGCGCGACCGGCAGGCCCTCCCGGAGGAACTGGTCTTCCACGTCGACTATCTGGGCGGCGACATGCCGACCTTCGCCCTCAACTTCTCCCGGCCCGGGGCCCAGGTCGCCGCCCAGTACTACACGTTCCTGCGGCTGGGCAGGGAGGGCTACCGCGCCGTACAGCAGGCCACCCGCGACGTGGCCCGCTCGCTCGCCGACCGCATCGGCGCGCTGGGCGACTTCCGCCTGCTGACCCGCGGCGACGAACTGCCCGTCTTCGCCTTCACCACGGCCGACGGCGTGACGGACTTCGACGTCTTCGACGTCTCCCGCCGCATGCGCGAACGCGGCTGGCTCATCCCCGCGTACACCTTCCCGCCCGACCGCGACGACCTGTCCGTCCTGCGCATCGTCTGCCGTAACGGGTTCTCCCACGACTTGAGCGATCTGTTCCTCGCGGATCTGGAACGGTTGCTGCCTGATCTGCGGGCGCAGGGCGGGCCTTTGGGAGGCCGGGCGGGCAAGGACACGGCGTTCCATCACTGAAACGGAGGGGCGCGCCACACTTCGTCACCCGCACGAGTGGCGCTACGGTCGTTCGCGGGACGCACGGCGACGCGCGCGTACACGATCCGGTACATGGGAGCAGCAATGGCCGCAGAAGCCGAGTACGGGCGGGGCGAGCGGGCAACCCCGGAAAACTGGATGTACCGGCCGGCGAACGGCTGGACGTACGACCAGGTGAAGGAGTTGGTGCTGCCATTCGACTGGGATCTTGTGGATGGGAACATCGTGGTTCGAGGAATGGCCGTGTGGTGGCACAACCGCGTGCGGAACCGGCTGTACTACCAATTGGAGAGCGCCAGGCGCAGGCCCTACGCGGTCGACTCCGAACAGTGCATCGTGATCGACGATCACAATGCACCCAAGCCTGACGTGGTGGTCTTCGACGAGACGGGGCTCGACATCCGCACAGTGGTCCAGATTCCCGCGGACAAGGCCGTACTGGCTGTGGAGGTGGTCTCCACAGGCTCCCGCCTCGAAGACCGCTTCAGCAAGCCTGCCCTGTACGCCGGCGCCGGCATCGACTATTACTGGCGCGTAGAGCGCGACGAGGACGACCTCCCCGTGGTGCACGAGTTCTGGCTGCACCACGAGGCAGGCAGATACGTTCCAAGCCCGGAACAGCCCACGCACACCGGCAAGATGACGACCAACGTCCCCTTCCCCGTCGACATCGACCTGCACTCCCTCATCGACGGGTAGCCGGCGGCCAGGCGGGTGCGCGAGTTCGTTCACCCGGCCGGCGGCGGCCCCTCGGCGTCGTACTCCGGGTCCGGCTCCCCCGTCGCGTACGGGTTCACCTCTCCCTCCCCCAGCACCCCCACGAACGGCTCCCCCTCGCCCGCGAAGACATACGCCCCGCCCTCGATCCGTTCGATCAGGCCCCGGGTCCACTCGGCGCCGCTGTCCGCCGAGTTCACCCACATGTTCATGATTTCGCCGATGTGGCCGAGTTGCTCGGGGCCGTCCTCCGGCGTGTAGTACTCGGTGACCGACAGCCGCCACTCCTCCAGGCCCCGTACCCGCTCCTTCAGCAGGGCCACGGCCTCCTCGCGGGGCAGGTCGACGAGGAAGCCGACCGCCGCGCTCAGCTCGTCGATCTTGCGGTCGTACTGGGACAGGGACTCGCGCAGCAGCTTGAAGTACTCCTCCGTGCCCGCTTCGGTCAGCTCGTACTCCGTACGCGGCGGACCGCCGGCCGGGCTGGGCGCGATGTCGTGGGCGAGCATCAGCCCCTGCTTCGCCATCTGCTTGAGCGCGTGGTAGATCGACCCCGGTTTGGCGTTGGACCATTCGTGGGCGCCCCAGTATTCGAGGTCGTTGCGCACCTGGTAACCGTGCGCCCGACCGTGCTGACGCACGGCCCCCAGAACCAGCAGCCGGATCGCCGACATCGTTTCCTCGCATCCTTCACGCTCGCGCTGCGGCCAGCCTAGACCGCCCCCTATTCAAGTTTGAATACCTGCTCCGGAGACTCTACGCTCGCCGGCATGGCCGAGACCGTGATTCCGATCCTCCCGTGCCCGTCCATCGACGACGTCCTCGACTTCTACCAGGCTCTCGGATTCGAGACGACCGCGTACCAGAAGAGCCCGAACCCGTACTGCGCCGTCCGCCTGCGCGGCATCGAGCTGCACTTCTTCGGGCTGAAGGCGCATGACCCGACCACCTCGTACAGCACCTGCTACGTCCTGACCGACGACGTGGACGGGCTCCACGCGTCCTTCCGGGCGGGCCTGAAAACCGCGCTCGGCAGGGTGCCGACCCGCGGGCTGCCGCGGATCGGAGCGCTCAAGGACATGTCGTACGGCGTACGGCAGTTCCTGCTGACCGACCCCGGCGGCAACTGCATACGGATCGGCATGCCGATCGCCGACAGCTTCGAGTACACGGCCGTCCCCAAGGAGCGGTACGCGCGCGCCCTGCACCAGGCGACGCTGCTCGGCGAGTCCAAGGGCGACCACGCCGCGGCCGCCCGCATCATCGACCGGGCTCTGGGCGGCGGCACGACCGGTGCGGACAGTACGGCCGGTACGGGGGACGGCGCCGGCCCGACCCCGCTCCAGCTCGTTCGCCTTCTCGTACTGCGCGCCGAGATGGCTGCGCAGTTGGACGGCTTGCACGCGGCCACGCCATGGCTCGACCGCGCGGACGCGGTCGAACTCGGCGACGCCGACCGGCAGTCCGCGCGCGACGATCTGCGGCGGGCGGCGGACCTGCGTGCCGGGGAGGACTGAGGGCCGCGCGCGGGGCCCGGCTCAGCCCTGCGCCGCCCGCTCCTCGTCGACCAGGGTGAAGGCGTCCTTGCCGTCCAGGGATTCACGGATGACGTCCGCGTGGCCGGCGTGCCGGGCGACCTCCTCGATCAGGTGCAGCAGGAGCCAGCGCATCGACTGCTCGGCCTTCGGCGGGAACCAGGGCGCCTCGGGCAGCGGGAAGGTCGCGTTCAGGTCCGGCAGCGACCGGATGAACTCCTCGGTCTTACGGGCCGCCTCGTCCCAGAAGGCGAGGACGGACGCGACGGTCTCCTCGCCCTCCAGCTGGAAGCCCAGGTGCCAGTTGTCCATGCCGCGCTCGATCGAGTGCGGCACCTGGCGGGCGGTCTCCACCCAGCCCTGCTCGACCTCCGCGACGTGCTTGATCAGGCCGGACAGGGACAGCTTGCTGGCGGACGGCTTCTGCGCGGCCTGCTCGTCGGTGAGGCCGAGCACGGACCGGCGCAGGCCGCCGCGCTGCGCCTCCAGGAAGGCCAGGAGCGCGCCGCGCTCGTCGCCGTGGGCTTCGGCCGGAACGTGAGTGGGCATGAGGTCCGCCTTTCGCGAGGGCCGCGGCGCTGTTGCCGCGGCCCGACACGAAGAACAGTACGAACCGTTGAGGACAACTGCTGTCCTCAACCTGAAAAAAGTCCGGACCGACGCGCGATTTTTTTCAGCCACGGAGCCGCCGGGGTGCGCCCGCCGGCGCGCGGACCGGCCGGGCACCGGCGGCGGTCGTGCAGATCGGGCACCGGCGGCAGCCGTTCAGACCGAGACCCCGCGGCAGCCGTTCAGAACGGGAACCGCGACCGGCCGTGCTGGATGGAGATCCACTTCGTGGTGGTGAAGGACTCCACCATCGCGTCGCCGTTCAGCCGCCCGAGCCCGGAGGCCTTCTCGCCGCCGAAGGGCACGATCGGCTCGTCGTGCACCGTGCCGTCATTGATGTGGATCATGCCGGTCTCGATGCGCTTGGCGAACCGCACACCCCGCTCGATGTCGGCGGTGTGCACGGCGCCGCTGAGCCCGTACGGCGTGGCGTTGGTGATCCGTACGGCCTCCTCGTCGCCGTCGAACGGGACCAGCGTCACGACCGGCCCGAAGATCTCCTGCGTGAGCGCGGCGGAGTCCTCCGGCAGGCCGGCCAGCACGGTCGGCGCGACCAGGGTGCCGCGGACCGGGCCCTGCACGAGCGCGGTGCCGCCCTCGGAGACGGCGCGGTCCACCGCCGCGGCGACGGCCTCCGCCTGCCCCTCGTTGATCAGCGGGCCGATGTGGGTGGCCGGGTCGCTCGGGTCGCCGACCTTCAGGGACTTGACCTTGGCGACGAACTTCTCGGTGAATTCCCGCTCCACCGCGCGGTCGACCAGCACCCGGTTGGCGGCCATACAGACCTGACCCTGGTGCACGAAGCGGCTGAAGACCGCCGCGTCCACCGCGTAGTCGAGGTCGGCGTCGTCCAGGACGACCAGCGCGCTGTTGCCGCCCAGCTCCAGGATCGTGCGCTTGAAGTGGGACGCGGCGACGGTCGCCACATGGCGGCCGACCTTCTCCGAGCCGGTGAAGGAGATGACCTTCGGCACCGGGTGTTCGATGAGCGCGTCACCGATCTCCGCGATGTCGGTCACCACGACGTTCAGCAGCCCGGCCGGCAGCCCGGCCTCCTCGAAGACCTTGGCGACCAGGCCGCCGCCGCAGATCGGGGTGTTCTGGTGCGGCTTGAGCACCACGGCGTTGCCGAGCGCGAGCGCGGGCGCCACCGACTTGACCGACAGCAGGAACGGGAAATTGAAGGGGCTGATGACGCCCACGACACCGACCGGGAGCCGGTAGAGCCGGTTCTCCTTGCCGTCCACCGGGGACGGCAGGATGCGGCCCTCCGCGCGCAGCGACAGCTGGATCGCCTCGCGCAGGAATTCCCGTACGAGGTGGAGCTCGAAGGCCACCTTGGCGTGGGTGCCGCCGACCTCGGCGGTGATCGCGGCCCCGAGCTCCTGCTCCCGTTCGTCGATGACGCGCAGCGCACGTTCGAAGACGAGCCGGCGGGTGTACGGGTTGGTGGCCCCCCACTCCCCCTGCGCGCGTTCGGCGGCGCGGTAGGCCTGGTCGATCTCCTCGACCGTGGCCACGGTTATGGACGCCAGCTTCTCCCCGTCGTAGGGATTGAAATCGACGATGTCCCACGAGCCGCTTCCGGCCCGCCATTCGCCGTCGATGTACTGGTACGCCAAGTCGTCGAAGAAGGACATGCGAAATCCCAATCTGGAGGACAGGGCGCCGGTCGGAGCGCCCTAGCCGGGGGGTGCTGACTCCTGATTGGAACTCATGCTACCTACGGGTTAAGTCAGTTGGAGTAGACCACGTATCAAGTCTCTGGTCTCGGCCGGATTCGGACTGTCCTCCTGGAGGCGGTCCATGACCCGGGCGTACTGCGCGACCTCGTCACGCTTGTCGAGATAGAGGGCGCTGGTCAGCTGTTCCAGGTACACGACGTCGGGCAGACCCGGCTCCGGGAATCCGAGCGTGGTGAAGGCACCACTCTCCCCGGCGTGCCCGCCGAAGCTGAACGGCACCACCTGCAACCGCACATTCGGCCGCTCGGAGAGCTCGATCAGGTGCCGCAGCTGTCCGCGCATCACCTCCCGGTCGCCGTACGGGCGGCGCAGCGCCGCCTCGTCGAGCACACAGTGGAACTCCGGCGGGCGCTCTGCCAGCAGCAACTTCTGCCGCTCCAGCCGCAACGCGACCCGGCGGTCTATTTCCGCCGCACTCGCCCCAGGCATACCGCGGCGGACGACGGCGTGCGCGTACTCCTGCGTCTGCAGAAGACCGTGCACGAACTGGACCTCGTAGGCGCGGATGAGGGATGCGGCTCCCTCCAGCCCCACATATGTCTGAAACCAGCCGGGCAGTACGTCGCCGTAACTGTGCCACCAGCCCGCCACATTGGCCTCGCGGGCCAGCACCAGCAGCGCTTCCCGCTCCTGTGGATCGTTCACGCCGTACAGCGTGAGCAGGTCCTCCACGTCCCGTGCCTTGAAGCTCACGCGGCCCAGTTCCATCCGGCTGATCTTCGACTCGGAGGCGCGGATGGAGTATCCGGCCGCCTCGCGGGTTATCCCGCGCGACTCGCGCAGCCTGCGGAGCTGTGCTCCCAGCAGGATGCGCCGCACCACGGACCCGCTCGATTCACTTGCGGACACCTCTGTGACCCTCCCATGGCCCACCCCGTCCAACAGTGGCCCGCAGTCTGCCACGTCCGTGCTTCGTTGAGTGCTCATCCGGTTACTGATGTGTGAGGTCCGTGGGCCCGCTCCACAAGAACACGTAGGAAGAAATACGCGTGAAGTGGCACGGCCGCCCCCAAACAGGGCGCGTGCACGTGCATCTGCCCTTGCATCTGGCGTACGCATTGGGAACCATGGACAGCGCACACATGCACGCTCGTGAAAGATCCGCCAGACCGTCGGATTCGGCTGCCCGGCCTGGATCATGACGTCCGCGAATGCCAGGAGTGCCTCGCATGGGGACCAAGGTTTTGTCCATGCTCCAGCCGTTATGGCAGGGCTTTCCTCCCGTCGACCCCCTGGCCATCTCCGGTTCCGTCTCGTATTCGCTCGCGCCCCGGTACGAATCGGTGCGCGGCGCACGGCAGTTCACCCGGGAGACGCTGTGCCGGTGGGAGCTGGAGGAGATCTTCGACAGCGTCGCCCTGGTCGTCTCCGAACTGGTCACCAACGCCCTGCGGCACGCCGAGCCGGTCGGCGCGGCCGTCGGGTACGAACGTCCCCACGAGCCGGGCGAGCCGCCCGTCCGGCTGCACCTGATGCGCTGGTCGTCCCGGCTGGTGTGCGCGGTACGCGACTCCAGCGACGCGTCCCCGGAGTCCGAACCGGCGGACGCCGGGGCCGAGTCCGGCCGCGGCCTGTTCCTGGTCGACTCCTTCAGCGACGGCTGGGGCTGGCACCCGCTGACCGGCGCGCCGCACGGAAAGATCGTGTGGGCGCAGTTCCGGCTGCCCTGAGCGGCGGACGCTCCGGGGCCTCGGGGGCACGGGGCCCGGGGGCCCTGGAGCATCCGCCGGCCTGCCCGGACGGCCGGGACCGTCCGGGCAGGCGCGCGGGCACGGGCGTGCCGTAGCCGTCGCGCCGGGCCCCGTCAGCCTCATGGGCCTCGTCAGTCCCGCATCAGGTGGTCGAACTCCCCGTCCTTGACACCCAGGATCATGGCCTCGACCTCGGCCGGGGTGTAGACGAGCGCCGGGCCGTCCGGGAAGCGGGAGTTGCGTACGGCGATCTCCCCGCCCGGCAGCCGCGCGAACTCCACGCAGGAGCCCTGCGAATTGCTGTGTCTGCTCTTCTGCCAGGTCACACCGTGGAGATCCGTTGCGGCCATGCCGTTGTATGCGTCGGGCACAGGTGTCTCCCGGTGGATGCGGTGGTCAGCGGCGAGGGAAGTGCGGCGCGCTGAGCGGTCGGCGGTCGGTGATGCTCTGTCAGCAGCAGTGCGGACAGCGGCAACCGGTGTCAACTGCAACTGATGGGGATCATAGCCGCGTTCATATGCCGATGCATGGCCGGATGCACGTGCACGACGGGCCGTGGCAGCCCGGTCACAGCTCGTCGATCACTGCCCCTCGCACCCACATCACCAGGCACCTCACACCACTCCCACCTCACGGAAAAACCACCCGCAGCATCCGCCTCACCAGCCGGAACGCTTCCCCCCGCTCCCATGCCCCCGATCACTCCCCCCGCAACAGGCCGCCCCCCGTTTCACTTGGAGGAGTACGGCAACAACGCCATCTCCCGGGCGTTCTTGATCGCACGGGCCAGCTGCCGCTGCTGCCGCGCGCTCACCCGCGTGACCCGGCGGCTGCGGATCTTGCCACGGTCGGAGATGAACTTCCGCAAAAGGTCGGTGTCCTTGTAGTCGATGTAAGTGACGCGCGCTGCGTCCAGTGGGTTGGGTCGCGGTACGGACTTCTTACGGGGGTCGTGACGGCGGGGCAAGGAAAGCTCCTGACGGTGAACGGGCCCGGCGACGGCCGGGCGGACCGGCGAATGGCGAAGCGCCGGGTGGCGGCGATATCGGTACGGCGGCGGACAGGCCCGCTACGAGACGGGGTCGAGCAGTTCGTCGAAGGCGGGCGCCAGCCGTTTCCACGCCCGCGGCCCGCCCGCGTACTCCTCGTCCGTGAGCAGGCAGGACTCCAGCAGCGACACCAGGCCGTCGCGGTCCAGCCCCGGCGAGGTGAAGACCAGATGCTGCGCCCGGTCACCGTGCTCGGGGTGCCAGTCCAGGGCGGCAGCGGCCCGGCGCACCGGCGGCACCAGCTCCCAGGCGGCGTCCGGCAGCGCGGCCAGCCACGGCCCGGCGTTCTCGACGCACAGGGCGCCGCCCGCCGCGTCCCACGACAGCAGCGTGTCCGGCCGGTCGGCGAGCCAGAACCGGCCGCGGCTACGGGCCGCCGCACAGGTCAGGTCCTCCAGCGCCGCGTACAGCCGCGCGGGGTGGAACGGCCGGGAGCGGTGCCAGACGAGCGTGCCGACACCGTCCGCGTCCGCCTCCTGCGGGAGCAGCGCGCACGCCGGGTGCTGCCGCGCCGCTGCCGCCTCCACGTCGAACCCGGCGAGCGCCGCCGCGGCCAGCTCCCCCGGGGACGCGATGTCCACCTGCCGGGCGGTGGGGTGCAGTTGGGCTAGCAGCGCCAGGTCGGCCGCGTCACCGCCCTCCTCGCCGGGCGCGATGGCGAGCACCGGCGGGTACTCCAGCTGCCGGGCCCAGGTGTCCGCGACGGTCCGCTGGTCGGAGGCCGCGGCCGCGAGACCGGCCTCGGCCAGGTCGTCGCCGCAGCCGAGGTACGGCAGCAGCAGCGCGGGGTCGACGGCGGTGATCACGCCGGTCAGCGCGAGCGCCTCGCCGCCGCAGTCGGCGATGACCTCGGCCATGGCCTTGGGCTCCACGGAGTCCCACAGCTCGACGACGGCCAGCCGGCAGGTCCGGCCGGCGGCCAGCCGCTCCAGCTCGGGCACCAGGTCCTCGCGCAGCGCGCAGCAGGCGCAGTCGTTGACCAGCGGCGCCGCACCGGTGTCGAGCACTCCCCCGGCGTCCCGCACGGTCCGGCGAACCGTTCCTTCGGCGGCCGGGGCGAGGTCGTGGTGGAGTGCGACGCTGCCGGGCACGGCACGCAGCAGCCGCTCGACGGCGGCTCGGCGGGCGTCCGAGTGCAGCCCGCCGACGATCACCACGGCCAGCCGGTCCCCGGCACCGCCGCCGGAGCCGTCCGGGCCGCCGGGCGCGCCCTCCCGCGACGGGCCGCCCATCAGCGGGCCCCGCGCTTCCCGTAACGGCGCTCGAACCGCTCGACGCGCCCCGCGGTGTCCAGCACGCGCGCCGTCCCCGTGTAGAAGGGATGGCTCGCGGACGAGATCTCGACATCGATGACCGGGTACGTGTTGCCGTCCTCCCACTCGATCGTCTTGTCGCTGGTGGCGGTCGACCGGGTCAGGAAGGCGAAGTCGGCGGCCCGGTCACGGAAGACGACGGGCCCGTACGGAGGGTGGATTCCAGGCTTCATGACGCTGCTCAGCGCTCCTCTCGGAAGTCGACGTGACGGCCGGCGACCGGGTCGTACTTCTTCAGCACCAGGCGGTCGGGGTCGTTCCGGCGGTTCTTGCGGGTGACGTAGGTGTAGCCGGTCCCGGCGGTGGACCGGAGCTTGATCACGGGTCGTAGTTCGTTGCGGGCCATGGGCGCTACTATACAGAAATGGTTTCCATTTTCATTAGGAGGTTCTGACCTTGTCCGCCCACTGCCAGCTGACCGGCCGCGCCCCCGGCTTCGGCAAGTCCGTCTCGCACTCCCACCGCCGCACGTCCCGGCGTTTCGACCCCAACATCCAGCGCAAGCGCTACTGGCTCGCCGGCGAGGGCCGGCACGTCCGGCTGACGCTGAGCACCAAGGGGATCAAGACCGTGGACACGATCGGCATCGAAGCGGCCGTCGCCCGCATCCGCGCACGAGGAGGACGCGTCTGATGGCGAAGCAGAGCAAGATCGCGAAGAACGAGAAGCGGCGCGCGACGGTGGCGCGCTACGCCGCCCGGCGGGCCCTGCTGAAGTCCGTCATCCGCAGCCCGCACACCCCGGAGGAGGAGCGTCTGGCCGCCCGGCGCGAACTCTCCCGCCAGCCGCGCGACGCGAGCGCCACCCGCGTACGCAACCGGGACAGCGTCGACGGCCGCCCGCGCGGCTACTTCCGCGCCTTCGGCCTGTCCCGCGTCGGCCTGCGCGAACAGGCGCACGCGGGCTTCCTGCCGGGTGTGCGTAAGTCGAGCTGGTAGGGGCCCGGGGGGCGGCCCGTCCCGTTCGCGGAACCGGGGCGGGCCGTGCGGGAAGCTCAGAACTGGCTGGTGTCGAGAGCGAAACCGAGGGGGTCCGGCAGCGGGATGACCTTCTTGGCCAGGTCGATCTCGCTCATGCACAGATAGCGTTCGCCGGAGGGTTCCGTGCAGCGGATGGCGAGGTCGGCGGCCCGGTCGACCAGCAGGTAACAGGGGATGCCGGCACGGGCGTAACCGCGCAGCTTCTTGATCCGGTCGTTCCCCGCCGTCGAGGACGAGAGCACTTCGACGACGAGCAGGACCGATGACGGATCGTGATAGTCGACGTCGTCGTCGAAGCTGCCTTTCGGGGCGATCGCCAAGTCGGGAATCACCTTCCCCGTGGAGGAGGCCCCTGGTACGGAGAGTCCGATGTTCGTGTAGCGCCCCAGGTCCTTACGGTGATCGCGCACCTGCCCGGAGAGTTCCGACACGATTTCTTCGTGCCTGCCTACGGGAGGAGGTGCCGCGTGGATTTCCCCTTCGATCAGCTCCACGCGCCATCCCTTGGGGGCTGCCGCGCTCAACGCTTCGAAGGCGGCCTCGACCGATGCAGGTGCACGCTCATCGGCGGCGCACGGTTCGGGTTCCGGAACGGTCAGTGCCACGGTGGACCTCCTTCGTGCGGAGCGACACTGCCGCCTTAGGCGACAACCATGCGAGCGTTCGGGTGACCCTTCACCCGAACGAGCGTGCCCCCGTTCAGCTGTCACCCCCCTCGTCGATCAACCGGCGGACCTCCCGGTCGATGAGGCCGAGGCGGGCCTCGGCGACCAAGGGGACGGCGCGGCGCTGGCGGCGGGCCTCGGAGGGGTCGATGTCCACCGTGACCAGCGCGGCTTCCCACTTCGGCGCCTGCGCCACCACCGTGCCGCGCGGGTCCACCACGCGTGAGCCGCCCCAGAAGGCGGCGCCGCGCTCGCTGCCCACCCGGTTGACGAAGACGATCCAGCACTGGAGCATCCGCGCCGTGTACGAGAGCAGGGTGTCCCAGTACAGGCCGGTGTCCATGGCCTCCGGGTCGAGGCTGGCCGCGCTGTTGGTGGGGACGAACAGCACCTCGGCGCCGTCCTGCACGGCGAGCCAGGGCAGCACCGGCTGCCAGGCGTCGTTGCAGACCAGCGTCGCGCCCCGGCCGCCGCTGGGGGACTTCGTCAGGTCGTACGCGCGCAGCGACTGGCCCGGGCTGACGTGCTTGCGCTCCTCCCAGGACAGGTAGTTGGGGAGGTAGAGCTTGCGGTGCGCGTGCAGCAGCGCGCCGCCCGCGTAGTAGGCGGCGGTGTTGTAGGCGCGCAGGACCGAGTGTTCGTGGAAACCCACGAGGACGTCCGGCCCGAGCACGCTCAGGTCGCGCAGCCGGGGGTCCTGCGCCTCGATCGAGGAGTCCGTGGGCAGGGCGCCCAGGTGGTACCCGTGCAGGCTCAGCTCCGGGAAGACCACCAGGTCGGCGCCCTGCTCCGCCGACTTCTCGACCTCCTCCCGCACGACGGCGAGGTTCGCGTCGACCTCGCCCAGCGCGCAGTCCGTCTGCGCCAGCGCCACCCGCATCCCGCACCTCGCTCCGTCGGCTCCGGCTCGCCCCGTCGCGTGCGTTTTGCACCTTTACGGCCGATACGTAGCCATGCTGTCAGAGGATGCGGAAGCGGGCCTGTTCGCGGCGTCGGTGGCCCGGGAGGCCGCCGCGCCGGGCGGTCACGCGCCGAGGAACTCCTCCATCGTGGCGGCCAGCGCCACCGGGGTCTCGTGCATCGGATAGTGCCCCGATCCCTCGATCGTGACGATCTCGGCCTGTGGGTACCACCGCTGCCAGGTGTCCCGCATGAGGTCGGCGGTCAGCGCCAGGTCGTACGCGCCGACGACCACCCGTACGGGAACGGGGTACCGCTTGGCGGCATCCGCGACCGCCTCCGAGAGGTCGAGCGGCTGCCAGCTGGCGAGATAGGCCGCGTGCGCCTCCTCGCGGCAGATGTCGAGGGAGTGGCGGACCATGCGGTCCAGCCACGTCCGGCTCGCGCGGTGGCCCGTGACCAGGTCGATGATGGCGCGGCGCTTGGCCGGGTCCGTCGAGGCCCCGTAGAACAGCTCGTGCGTCGCGTCGTCCATCGGGTACGGGGCCGCCGGCACCGGCGCGAGGCCGAGGAGCCGGTTCACCCGATGGGGCGCGTGGACCAGCACCTGTTGCGCGGCCTTGCCGCCCATCGAGTGGCCCACCAGGGAGAACCGGTCCCAGCCGAGCTGGTCGGCGAGGGCCAGCGCGTCGCCGGCGATCTCGGGCAGGTCGTAGCGGCCCTGGACGTACTTGCGGTCGCCGTAGCCGCGGCAGTCGAGGAAGGCGTACGTGAAGGCGTCCCGGTCGAGGAAGTCCAGGACGGAGCCCCAGTTGGCCGAGGTGCCGAACCAGTCGTGGAGAACGATCACCGGGTGCGGTCCTGAACCGATGGCGCGGTGCGCGATGGCCATACGGGCGACTCCCTTGTCTGCCGTGGGCGGGGATGCGGGTGTGGGGGGTGTGACCTGGGTCGGCGGGCGCATTCTCCCTCTAGCCGAAGGAGCCGGGTAGGGGACGGAACCGGCCAACGTGGGAGTTGACGAGGAGACTTGACGGGTGGGGTGGCGGGCGGGGCAGAGCCGGATGGGGCGGGTCGGGATGGGGCGGGTCGGGGCGTGCGCGGGCCGTGGGCGCGGGGTGCGGGCGAGGGGCTTCTCGTCGGTGGTGCCGGAGCTCCGCGAGGGCGACTGTCAGTGGTGGGTGCGAGAGTGAGGCAATGCGATGGGTGGTCGGGGGAACGCAGGACGGGGGCGTGTCGGCATGTGGGGTCGATTCAGGCGGGCGGCCGGTGGGGGCGCCGGTTCGGGCGGGGAGCGTCGCGGAGGCCGTTCGCGCGTGTCCCGAGGCGGAGCGGTGGGTGTGGCGGTCGACGGCGGAGACGTACCGGAAGCTGCTCGCGGCTGGGGTGCGCGTAGAGCGGTGTTACGACGTGGAGGCGGCCGAGGCGCTGCTGATCGGGCACGAGGAGGGGCAGTCGGGCCAGCCGCGGTCGCTGGCCGCGGCGTGGGCGCGGCTGCACCGGCTGCCGGTGCCCGACGATCCGCCGGTGCGGGGCGCGGAGACCCAGCCGTCGCTGTTCGAGCCGGGCCCGGTGCCGCTGCCGCCGGGGGTGGACGAGTTCACGGCACTGCTGGAGGTGTACGCCCGGCAGGTGGAGCGTACGGAGCGGGCCGAGCACCCCGACCGGATGCGGCTGCTGCTGGCCGCGGAGTCGGCGGGCATGCTCGTCGCCGCGGAGATGCGGCGGGACGGCCTGCCGTGGCGGGCGGACGTGCACCGGCAGTTGCTGGACGAGCTGCTCGGCGAGCGGTATCCGGGTGGGCTGGAGCCGCGCCGGATGGTGGAGCTGGCCGAGGAGGTCTCGCGGGCGTTCGGGGAGGGCGTGCGGGTGCGCCCGGACCTGCCGGGCGAGATCGTCAAGGCGTTCGCCGGCGCCGGCATCACGCTGCGCTCGACCCGGAAGTGGGAGTTGCAGGAGGTCCGGCACCCGGCGGTGGCGCCGCTGCTGGAGTACAAGAGCCTGTACCGGCTGCACACGGCGCACGGCTGGGCGTGGTTGCAGCAGTGGGTGCACGAGGGCCGTTTCCGCCCGGAGTACCTGCCCGGGGGCACGGTCTCGGGCCGCTGGACGACCAACGGCGGCGGCGCGCTCCAGATTCCCAAGGTGATCCGGCGGGCCGTGGTGGCCGACCCGGGCTGGCGGCTGGTGGTCGCCGACGCCGAGCAGATGGAACCACGGGTGCTGGCGGCGGTCTCCCGGGACCGGGGCCTGATGGAGGTGGCGGGCAGCGGACGCGATCTGTACGCCGATCTGGCCGCGCGCGCGTTCGGGGGCGACCGCGCACAGGCCAAGCTGGCGCTGCTGGGGGCGATTTACGGGCAGACGTCGGGGGACGCCCTCAAACACATGGCGGACCTGCGCCGCCGCTATCCGGATGCGGTGGAGTACGTGGACGCGGCGGCGCGCGCGGGCGAGGAGGGCCGGCTCGTACGGACGTGGCTGGGGCGCACCTGCCCGCCCGTCTCCGTGGCGCCGCCCGACGAGGCGGGCCTGCCGCAGGAGGAGGTGCCGGCGTACGGGAGTACCGCGGGGGCCCGCTCCCGTGGCCGGTTCACCCGGAACTTCGTGGTGCAGGGCAGCGCCGCCGACTGGGCGCTGCTGATGCTGGCCGCGTTGCGCCGGTCGCTGGCGCCGCTGCGCGCGCGGCTGGTCTTCTTCCAGCATGACGAGGTGATCGTGCACGCCCCCGAGGAGGAGGCCGAGACGGTGGCCGGGGCCGTCGCGGAGGCCGCCGACCTGGCGGGACGCATCGCGTTCGGCGCTACGCCGGTCCGGTTCCCGTTCAGTACGGCGGTGGTGGAGTGCTATGCCGATGCGAAGTGAGGGGTGGGAGCAATGAGGGGTGGGAGCAGTGAGGGGCGGGAGTGGTGGGAGAGGGATGAGGTGGTGCGAGAGGCGTGAGGGGGTGAGGTAGGGCGGAACAGGCGGGAGCGGGGTAGACGGATGGGAAGGGAGAGTGAGTCGGAGTGGGAGTGAGGGGCTGCCGTGCATGTACATCCTGAGCTTGCGCCGGTACTGGAGCAGTTGGCCCCGCTCCTCGATCCGTACGCCGACATCGAGGGCACCCGCACCGGCCTGCACACCCTGGCCCGCCACTTCCCCGCGGACCGCGACGGGGTGACCAGCGAGCGGTTCGCGGTGCCGCGGCCGGACGGATCGCGGCTGGCCATGGAGGTCTACCGGCCGGTGGACGCGCCGGGGCCGTTGCCCGGGGTGCTGCAGTTCCACGGCGGCGGTTACACCTTCGGGCAGGCGCCGCCCGGTGCGGACCGTACGGCGATCGAGCTGGTCCGCGAGGTGCGGGCCGCGGTGGTCTCCGTCGAGTACCGCCTCGCGCCCGAGCACCCCTGCCCGGCGGCGGTCGAGGACTGCTTCCTCGCCCTGGAGTGGACGGCCGGTCAGGCCGGGGCACTCGGCATCGATCCCGCGCGCCTCGCGGTCAGCGGGCAGTCCGCCGGGGGCGGGCTCGCCGCCGCCGTCGCGCTGATGGCCCGTGACCGCGGCGGCCCGGCCCTCGTCCACCAGGCGCTGCTCGTCCCCGACCTGGACGACGCGGCCGGCACGGTCCCGACGCCCGCGGACAGCGACCCGCGGCTGCCCGACGGCGCGTTCATCCAGCAGGGGTGGCGGCGTTACGTGCCCGAGGGAGCCGCCGCGTACCCGTACGCGGCGGCGGCCCGCGCCACCGACCTGCGCGGTCTGCCCGCGGCCTGCGTCGTCGTCTGCGGTCTCGACCCGCTGCGGGACACCGGACTCGCCTACGCCCGCAGGCTGATGGACGCCGACGTGCAGGTCGCGTTGCACTACGTGCCGGGGGCCTGGCACGGCTTCGAGATGTTCGCGCCGGACTCCCGTCTCGCGCGCGAGACGACGGACCACTGGACCGGCCTGCTGCGGGCCGCGCTTCATGGGGAGGGGGAGGAAGAAGGGGACGGGGAGCCGGCGGGGAACAGGGGGCCCGAGGGGAACGGGGGCCGTGATCGGCCGTTTGCCGCGTGAGGTGCGGGGCGGTGTACGGCGCCATGCATAGGGCGGCGGCGTGACGTACGCAATCTCCCGCAGTGCCGGTGCCGATGCCGGTGCCGGTGCCGGTGCCGCTGTCCCGTCGGTCCTCAGCCCGCGGCTGTGGCCACCAGTCCCCGCGTGATCCGTACCATCGCCGCGACCAGCACCTCGCGCGGCCGGTCGGGCCGGTCCAGCCACCACAGCGCCAGCCCGTACAGGGAGCTGCGGATCGCTTCTCCCAGGGGTTCCAGTTCCGCCTCGGGCAGGCCCGGTACGTACTCGCGCAGCAGCGCCACATCGGTGGCGCGTTGACGGCGTTGCAGTTCGCGGTGGAATTCCTGCACCTCCGGGTCGCCGGTGGTGTCGCGGAACATCAGGCGCCAGGTGTACGGGTGGCTCTCGACGTGGCCGAACCACGCGTCGTACATCGCTTCCAAGCGCGTGGGCAGGTCGCCCTCGCCGTGCAGGAGCCGCTCGACGGGCGCGGCGGCCAGTTCGTCGCGGTGCCGTTCCAGGAGGGCGAGGTGGAGTTCCTTCTTGGAGTCGAAGTGGCGATAGAGCATCGGCTTGCTCAGGCCCGCTTCGGCGGCGATGTCGCCGATGGTGGTGCCGGCGTAGCCGCGCTCGGCGAAGAGGCGGGCGGCCGTGTCCTCGATGTGTGTACGGGTCTCGGCGCGGGCGGCGCGGGTCCGCTCGATGTGGCTCATGGGCTCGCCTTCGCGGTGACTTCGATGGATACTAAGTGGTGTACCACAAAGTATACGCGTGAGTAATATCCGCCGAGGGGGATCGGGCCGGATACCCGGTGCCCCGGAACGGGGTGGTTCGAAATGATCGTTTCCGTACATCTCGCCGACGTCGGCCTCCGTACCGCCCGCGACGTCCTGCGATCCCGCCCGAGCCCCGGCGCCCTGCCCGGATTGCGGCACGCGCAGACCGCGCTCACCGGTGACATCGGGGCCGGGCTGCCGCGGCTGCATCCCCGGCGTGCCGCGCTGATCGCCTCCTGGGAGGACGACGCCGCGCTGGATCGTTTCCTCGCAAGCCATCCGCTGGCCCGGCACTTCGCCTCGGGGTGGCACGTCCGCCTCGAACCGCTCGGAGTACGGGGCTCCTGGTCCGGCATGACCGTCGACGTGGCGCCCGACGCCCGCCCGGCGGACGACGACGAGCAGGTGGCGGTCCTCACGCTGGGCGAGACGCGGTTCCGCCGCCTCGGCCCGTTCCTGCGGGCCAACTCCCGGGCGTCCGCGCGCGCCGCCGCCGACCCGGCCATGACGGCGTCGTTCGCCCTGGCCCGGCCGCCGCGCTTCGTCGGCACGTTCTCCATGTGGCGCAGCCTGCGCGAGATGACGGCGTACGCCTATGGTGCCGGGCGGCCCGAGCACCGGGACACGATCGCGGCGCACCGGGCCCGGCCGTTCCACCACGAGGCGGCGTTCGCGCGCTTTCGGCCGTACGCGGTGGCCGGGGCGCCCGGCGGTCGCACCGCGTCCGGGGCGGCGACCTCGGCGTGACCACGCCATAGACTCGGCGGACAGCCGAGAACGTACGGAAAGGGATCAGCGTTGGCCGACACCGGAGGGACTCCAGACGCCTCGGCACCGGCCTCGGCACCGGCCTCGACCCCGGCCACGGAAGCGGCCACGGAAGCGGGCCGGTCCGCGAAGGCCGGGGAGTCCGCGAAGCGCGCGGGGTCCGCCAAGGGCGAAGGGGCCGCCAAGGCCGAGGGCCCCGCGAAGGCCGCCACGCCCGAGGGCAGGGCCGCCGCGCCCGAAGGCAAGCTGGGCCCCAAGGACCGGCGCAAGCGGATCGCCGACCGGGTGCTCGCCGAGGGCCAGGTGAGCATCGAGGACCTGGTGCAGGAACTCGGCGTCAGCCAGATGACGGTCCACCGCGACCTGGACTCCCTGGAGCACCAGGGCTGGCTGCGCAAGGTGCGCGGCGGGGCGACCGCCGCGCCCAACGCCCTGTTCGAGTCCAACGCGCGCTGGCGCGGCAACGAGCAGGTGGCGGCGAAGGAGGCGATCTGCGCGGCGGCGCTGGCCATCGCCGAGCCCGGCCAGGCCGTGATCATCGACGATTCCAGTACGGCGCTGCCGCTGGCCCGCTCGCTCGCCTCGCGCGGCGCGTACACGGTCATCACCAACTCCCTCCAGGTCATCAACGAACTGGCGGAGGAGCCCGACATCCGGGTGATCGCGCTGGGCGGCGAGTACCACGCCGCCTTCAACGCCTTCCTCGGCATGTCCACGGCCGACATCGCCCGCAGCTTCCGCGCCGATGTGGCGTTCCTGTCCACCTCCGCCGTCGACAACGGCCACTGCTACCACCAGGCGCAGGAAAACGTCCTGGTCAAGCGGGCGTTGATGGCCGCGGCGCGGCACAAGGTGCTGCTGGTGGACCACTCCAAGTTCGGCCGTCAGGCACTGTACGAGCTGGCGCCGCTGGCCGATTTCGATCTCGTCATCTCCGACGAACAGCTTCCCCAGGAGGAGCGGGACGCGCTGCAATCCCTGGGAGTACGGTACGAGTTGGCTACGGAGGGGGCACACCGGCCGTGAGTGAAGGACGGGGACAGGAGCGGAGTCAGGGCGCAGCGGCCCCGGGCGGCTTGGAGCGGGTGAATCCGCCGGAGTTGTCGCCGCCGACCGGTTTCAGCCATGCCGTACGGGCCGCGCCCGGGACCCTCGTGTTCCTGGCCGGGCAGACCGCGCTGGACGGGGCGGGCCGGATCGTCGGCAACGGCGTCGTCGAGCAGTTCGAACGCGCGCTGGCCAACCTCCTGACGGCGGCGCAGGCCGCCGGGGCGCGCCCCGGCGATCTGGCGAAGCTGACCGTCTTCGCCGTGGACGTGGCCGACTACCGCAGCAACGCGGCGGCCATCGGCCAGGTGTGGAAACGGCTGGTCGGCGCCGACTACCCGGCGATGGCGGTCATCGGCGCGACGCGCCTGTGGGACGAGGCGGCGCTCGTGGAGATCGAGGGGTTCGCGGTCGTCCGGTAGCCGTACGCGGGCCGTACGCCTCCCCACTCCTACGCCACCGGCTGCTCCCGGTGCAGCGCCACCAGTTCGGCCGCGTCCTGCGCGTCCAGTACGAGCCCGAAGTCCGTCTCCAGTACGGCCGGCAGTTCCTCGGCCGGGATCTGGCGGACCACGCGGGACCAGTCGGGGCGGGTCAGCGTCAGTTCCGTACCGATCAGGGTGCGCCGCAGGTCCGGGCCGGGCCGCTGGATCACCATCCGGCCGGTGAACGGGGAGCGCGGATGGGTGGAGATGTAGTAGTTGAAGACGCCGTAGTCGGCCGGGTAACGCGCCTCCGGGCCGAAGGCGTACAGGTCGAACCAGCCGTCCTCGTGCAGTGAGCGCAGCACCCAGACGCCGTCCGCCCCCTCCCGCACCAGGCCGAACGTCCAGCCGCCCTGCCGGGCCTCGACGCCCTCCCGCAGCGGAAGCGGCTCCAGCAGCGCTTCGCCGCCGAAGCCGACGTCGGTGATCCAGTCCTCGCCGTCCAGCCGCACCTGGAGCAGGGCGTGCGTGACCGGCCGGATCTTGGTCTCGCCCATGCGGATGCGGGCGCCCAGACCCGAGACCTGGAAGCCGAGCCGGTCCAGCGCGGCGGCGTACAGCAGGTTCTGCTCGTAGCAGTAGCCGCCGCGGCGGCGGCCGACCATCTTCTCCTGGAGGGACTTCAGGTCCAGAAGGACCGGCCGTCCCAGGACGATCTCCAGGTTCTCGAAGCCGAAGGCCGCCGCGTGCAGGGCGTGCAGTTGCCGCAGGGTGTCCGCCGTCGGCGCGCGCTCACCCTCGTATCCGATGCGTTCGAGGTACGCGTCGAGATCCAGCTGGTCCCCGCCCCAGACGGTTTCGCTCATTGTCGGTCCCTGCTCCTTCTGCGCCCTGGGGCGGCCGCCTCGTACGGCCGGTCTCGTACGGCCGGCAGAGCTGCCGCGCCCCACGACGGCAACGCGCCGCCCCTGCGACCTTACGAGACGGCCGGAGCCCGGCGCAGAGGGCCTGCCGCTGTCAGCACACCGGCCAGCAGTAGGACCGCGAGCGCGCCGACGACCAGGGGGGAGAGGGCGGCCGGCTGTCCTTCGGGCCGGGTCGCGCCCATGTAGTCGAGCATCGTCAGGCCGTTGAAGACGCTGTACCAGAGGGGCAGGTACAGGGCCTGGAAGAGCCGGTGGGTACGGGAGAGCGAACCCAGCGCCAAGGCGAGCGACGGGATGAACAGCGCTCCGCCTGCCCAGGCGGCCACGCCGTGCCAGTCCGCTGCCGCCGCCAGCCGCAGCAGCGGTACGAGCCCGGTGACCGCCGTGAGGGCGAAGCCCGCGGACCATTCGGCCAGCGCGCGGCGGCGGGCTGCCGGGTAGCTGCCCAGCAGTGCCTGGACGCCGTGTTCGTGGCGCTGGGTGCCGAGCCGGGACCAGATCAGTACGGGCCAGACCCAGGCCAGCGGGAGGACCACCCGGGCCGCACCGGAGGTGGGCACGCACAGGCCCGCCAGGGAGATCACGACGGCGCCGGTCCACCACCACCAGGCGACGCCCTGGAGGAGGATGCGCAGTTCGCCCAGGAGGAGGCGGTGGGTGACTGATGAGGGTGCCCGTGTCTGTGTCCCCAGGGCATGGGGCGCCGTTGGAATCTGGGGTGTCCCTGAAGCCAGGGGTGTCCCTGAAGCCAGGGGGGTTCCCGAAGCCGAGGGCGTACCCGAAGCCGCGGGCGTCCCCGAAACCAGCGGTACTACCGAAGCCAGGGGTGTCCCCGAGGCCGGGGGCGTCCCTGGGATCTGCTCCAGGGGCACCCCCGGCCTCCTACGGCCTGCCTTCGGGCCGCGCGCTCCCCCGCGCGCCGGATCGAAGCGGCCGAACCAGAGGGCGGGCAGCAGTGCCAGGACGGCCGACGCGAGGACGACCGCCGCCCGGCTCAGCACGAATTCCTGCCCCGGCGTGAAGCCGTGCCAGACGAACGTGCGCAGCGGCTGCTCCAGATAGGTGAACCCGAGGCTGAACTCGCCGGTGATCCTGCCGTGCTGCGCGGCCAGGTCCTGCCCCATCGAGGCGACCGCGCCGTGCACTCCCAAGCCGCCCAGCGGGGCGTCCGGCCGCTGGCCGCCCAGGACCAGCACCATCCACACGAAGAACCACACGATGTTCCCCACGCCGCCACGCAGCACCGGAACCGACTCGAACAGCAGCGCCGCCGCCGCGGTCACGGCCATCAGCGGCACCGCGACCAGCACGAACGGCATGAGCAGGGCCACCGGATCGACGCTGTAGGACTCACCGCGCGCCAGCTGCATCACCAGCGCCGTCACCGCCAGCACGCCCAGCATCGAGACGAGGACCAGCACGTTGCTCAGCATCTTGGCCGCGAAATAGCCGGTGGTCCGCAGCGGAGTGGCCGCGAGCAGCCGCCCCACGCCCGAGCGTTCGTCCCTGGCCAGCGCGTTGCGTACGACGTAGAACCCGGCCAGCGGCAACCACAGCGCCGCGGCGAGGGCGGTCGCGACGCCGACGTACGCGCTGTTGTACGTACCCCGGAAGTCACCTATCTGGAGGATGACCCAGTGCGCGTCGGGCTGCGGTACGGCGAGGTATCCCAGGCCGACGGCCGCCAGCAGCGTCACGGCGTACGCGGGCCGGCGCACCCGGTCGCGGAAGTCGCCCAACGCGAGGGCGCCGAGGGCGCGCAGGGTTCGTAGGGGGCGGAGCACGGGCGAGGCCGGAGGGCCGGGCGCCACGGGCTCGGTGCCGGCTCCCGTGCCCATGCCGTTGGCGGTGCCGATGGCGGTGCTCGTGCCGCTGTCGGTGCTCATCGGGAGCCTCCCGCGCCGACCGCCGCGAGGTAGGCGTCCTCCAGATCGGGCGTCCGCTGCGTCGCCCCTTCGTACGGCCGGGTCGGCGCCAGCAGCCGTACCCGTACTCCTTCGGGTGTACGGACCATCCTGGTGACGGCGTGGCGCGCCTGCACCACCGGCACGTCCCGGGTGCCGACCAGCACCTCCCACACCTGCCCCGCGACCTCACCGAGCAGTTGTTCCGGAGTGCCGCGCCGCAGCAGCCGGCCGCCCGCGACGACGGCGATGTCCCCGGCGACCGATTCGATGTCGGAGACGATGTGGGTGGAGAGCAGCACCACGCGGTCCATGGCCAGTTCGGCGAGCAAGTTGCGCAGGCGGGCCCGTTCCTCGGGGTCGAGCCCCGCGGTCGGCTCGTCCACGATGATCACCTTCGGGTCCGCGAGCAGGGCCTGCGCGATGCCGACCCGGCGCAGCATGCCGCCCGAATACGTACCCAGCGGGCGTCTGCCCGCCTCGGTCAGGTTGAGCAGTTCCAGCAGCTCACCGATGCGGGTGCGGGCCCGGCCCGCGGGTACGCCCTTGGCCGCGGCGAGGTAGGCGAGGAACTCGCGGGCCGACAGGTTCGGATAGACGCCGAAGTCCTGCGGGAGGTAGCCGAGGGCGGCGCGCAGCGGCTCCGGCCGCCGTACCGCGTCCTCCCCCTCGTAGCGGAGCTGTCCGGCGGTGGGCCGGGTGAGGGTGGCGGCGATGCGCATCAGGGAGGACTTGCCGGCGCCGTTGGGCCCGAGCAGCCCCAGCAGCCCCGGCCCCATCCGGAGGGTCAGCCCGTCCACGGCCTGTTTGCCGCCCCGGTAGACCTTGCTGACGCCGAGGAGTTCGAGACAGGTCATGTTCGGGGGTGGTCCTTGGTGTGGGGGTGGTCTGTGGTGTCGAGGTGGTCTGTGGTGACGGCCCGGTTCCGGTCTTGCCGGGTTCGGGCCTGCTGGTTCCGGGCCTGCTGGTTCCGGTCTTGCCCGTTCCGGCCCTGGGGCTGCTTCTGTTCGCCGTCCTGGCCCCGGAGGTCCGTCTTCGCCCCGTCGCGCAGTACGGCCACGCCGCGCGGCACCTCGACCTCGAAGCGCGCGTCGCAGATCGCCAGGCCGCGGCATCCGGCCTGCAGGTCGAGGGTGTCCCCCTTGAGCTCCCACCGCAGCGTCTTCTTGCCGCTCTTCGCGTCGAACCAGCGGGTGACCTTGATGTCCTTGCGGTCGGTGGCGACCAGGTCCGCCGGGATCTCGTGGGACTTCACGTTCAGCGTCCGCCCCTCGAAGGGGAACGTCTTCACGGCGGGTTCGGCGGACTTGGCGTCCACGGAGCAGCCGGTCATGCCGATGGCCGCGAGGGGAACGACGGCGCAGACC
Source organism: Streptomyces sp. NPDC059788 (assembly GCF_042732265.1). NCBI lineage: Bacteria > Bacillati > Actinomycetota > Actinomycetes > Kitasatosporales > Streptomycetaceae > Streptomyces > Streptomyces sp. NPDC059788. The sequence continues at coordinate 112,123 of NZ_JBHWHY010000008.1, forward strand.
AGCGCCATGCGCGCGACGGTCGTACGCGTGCTGCTCGTGCTCGTACCTGGGCTGCCGCTACTTGAATTCACCGGAATCGATCCTCCGAGGTGCTGGTTGGGGGCACTGTTCGAGGATCGGCGGCCACGGGCCGGGGCACATCTGCCGTTCGGCAGATATTGCGCACCGGAGGGAGCGAAGGGGCTGGGGAGGCGCAGGGACCGGGTACGGAGGCGGGAGTTGAGCTCAGGCTGCCGGAAGTTCGGCGTGCACCCGCCAGCCCGCCCCGTGCCGCCCGTACGACAGGGTGCCGCCGAGTGCCTCGACGCGCGCGGTGAGAGCGGCGAGACCCGTGCCGCCGCCGTGCCGGGGCAGGCCCAGCGGCCCGGCCGGACGCCCGCCACCGTCGTCGGTCACGGTCGCCGACACCGTGGGCGCGCCACCGGCCGGGCCCCGTGCGACCTCCACCGCCACCAGGCCCGCACCGGCCGCGTGCCGACGGATGTTGGTCAGCGCTTCGAGCACCACCCGGTGGACGGCGTCCTCGGTGGCCCGCGGAAGGGTGTCCGTCAGACTGTCGTCCAGGGCGAGTGACACCCGTACGCCGCCGTCGCCCGAACTGCCGGGATCGTCGGGACCGGGACCGTCAGGACCGGGATCGTCAGGACCGGGATCGTCAGGACCGGGACCCCCGCCCTGCTCACCTTCCACGCACATACGTCCGCCCCCGGTCGCGGCGAACCGTTCGACCATCTCGGCCAGATCCGCGAGCCCGTGGACGCGGGTCGACGGCAGCTCGCCCCCGTCCGTGGCACCGAGGTACCCGTTCGCTTGCCCGCTCGTGTGACCGTTCACGTCGGCTGCCCGTTCGGCCGCCCCTGCGGAGGCGGTCGCATGGCCCTCCGGGTCGCGCAGGGTCCGTACCGTACGGTCCATCGAGTCCAGGGCGCGCAGCCCCGCGTCCTCCAGCCGCACCAGCAGCTCCGCCGTCTGCTCCCGGTCGTACGCGGCGACGCGCGCGGCCTGCACCTCCAGCACGATGCCGGTGATCTCGTGGGCGACGAAGTCGTGCAGGTCGCCGGCGACTTCGAGGCGCTGGTCGCGGCGCGCCTGCGCCACGGCGCGCACACGGCGGTCCTCCTGTGCCCGCAGGTACAGGGCGAGGCCGGCCGGGAGCACCGCGACGAACAGCGCCAGCGCGCTGAGCAGGAGGACGGCCGAGCCCTGCGTGGGCGGTTCGCTGTACAGGAACCGCACCGGCAGCAGGATGAACGCGGCCGACGCCAGAACCCCGCCCACCGCGGCCTGCCGCGCCGGCGCCCGGCGGATCTGCCGCCCGGCCAGGACGAGGAGCGCCGGGGCCTCGGCGAGCTCCCACAGGGCCGCGTAGCCCTTCGAGCCCCGGTAGGCGAGGTCGACGGCCAGGGACAGCACGGCGGCCGTGGTCACGGCGGTGGTGAGGCTGATCCGGCCCCACGGCCAGCGCATCGGCGCGGCGAACACGGCCACGGCGGCGGGCAGCGCCGCGACGAAGGCGTCGGACAGCGTCCCGCCCCTGACGAGCGGCAGCGGCAGCAGCAGGAACAGCGCCCCGGTGGCACTCCACGCCACCCTCCGCCCCCTCAGCATCCTTGACACCTCTGGCACTCCTGGCACTCCCAGCCCCTTTGACAACCTCGAACCCCTTCGGACCAGCCCCGCACCGCCGCCCGTGTCCCTGCGCCCTTCAGCATTGGCGCCCTCCAGCATTGGCGCCCTTCACCGTTGGTGCTCATCACCACTAACGCCCATCACCACTAACGCCCATCACCACTGGCGCCCCTCACCACTGGCGCCCCTCACCACTGGCGCCCCTACCACTCGCGCCCATCACCATTGCGGACGCTCCCGCTCCGCGTACCCCATCTCCCAGGCGTGCACCGCGATGCCGACCCGGTTCCGTACGCCCAGCTTGCGCTGGATGCTGGCGACGTGGGTCTTGACCGTGCCCGGCGAGATGAACAGTTCGCGGGCGATGTCGGCGTTGGTGCGGCCCGCGGCGACCTGCCCCGCGATCTCGGTCTCGCGCTCGGTCAGCGCTTCCAGGGCGCGCGGTGCGGCGGGACGCGCGCCGGTGACGTGCTTGAGCAGCCGGACCGTGATCGAGGGGCTGATCAGACTGTCCCCGGCGACCGCGGCACGCACCGCCTCGACGAGCAGCGTCGGGCCTGAACGTTTCAGCAGGAACCCGCAGGCGCCGTACCGCAGCGCGGGATACACGTACTCGTCGAGGTCGAAGGTGGTCACGACGACGACCCTGACCTTGGGCAGCGCCTCGGGCAGCGCCTCGGCGTCGGCGCCCGTGGACCCGCCGCCCGCGAGCTTGCGGGTGACCTCCAGGCCGTCCATGCGCGGCATACGGATATCGACGAGCGCCACATCGGGCCGCAGGGCGCGGGCCGCCTCCAGCGCCGCCACTCCGTCGGCCGCCTCGCCCACGACCTCGATGTCCGGCTGGCTCTCCAGTATCCGCCGCAGCCCCCGGCGGACCATCTCCTGATCATCCGCGATCAGCACCCGAATCGTCACGAGTGGTCATCTTGTCATGATGGCGACGAGGGCGGGCGATGGGCGCCGGGTGCTCACAGCAGCGGCCGCCCCGGCGCGACCAGCTCAGACAATGACCCCGTCGAAGCCGTAAGCGGAGGCGATCCGCGGGTAGTTCCTCAGCGGGACGTCCCAGGCGAAGACCTCCATCCGGTGGCCGTGCACGCCGCGCAGCCGGTGAACGGCGGCCACGTACTGCGCGTTCACCTTGGACAGCTGGGGGTTGATCTGGTCGACGTAGCGGGCGTACGACGGCAGCGTGTTCAGCGGCGGGTTGCCCAGGAGGCCCGTACGCACGTCGGGCACCAGGCCGTGCACCGTCCGTACGCTGCTCGCGCTGAAGCTCTGCACGACCAGCCGGCGCCGCACGTGTCCCCGGTCCATCCAGCCGGCGCCGGCCAGTTCCTTGACGATGCGCGCCTCGATCCCCGGATACAGCTGCGGGTTCTTGATCTCCAGCAGCAGCCGCAGGTCGTTGTCCTCCATGCGCCGCAGGAACTCCGCGAGCGTCGGCACGCGTTCATGTGCGAAGCGCTTGCCGAACCAGCTGCCGGCGTCCAGCCGGGCGATCTCGGCGGCCGTGAAGTCGCGTACCCGCCAAGGGGCGCGCTGGGGGAACACGCGCCGGACGTCGGTGGTCCGCGTCAGCGTGGCGTCGTGCATCACCACGAGCTTGCCGTCCCGGGTCACCTGCACGTCGTTCTCTACCCACTTGAAGCCCTGGCGGTCCGCCGCGTCCACCGCGGCGAGGGTGTTCTCCGGCGCCACCTGCGAGGCGCCGCGGTGCGCGACGACGGTCGGGCCGGTGAGCCAGGGGAACCGTACGGTGTTGGCCAGAGGGGCCGTCACCTGACGCACACCGGTCGAACTGGCATTCGCGCTGCCCGTACAGACGGGCGCCAGGGCCGTGAACAGCAGCGCGCATCCGGTGGCCGCCGCGACACGGAACGTTCTCTGGTTCATCGAGGGGCCTCCCGGGGCACGCCAACCGCAGACAGCAACAACTGCGACAGCCTTGCCCCGATATGCCCTTAAGCATTCAAGAATGCCGCCATGCGGGGCGCGCACGCCGGGGAGCGTACGCCCCGGCGCGTCGCGGTGAGCGCACGTCCCTCACTCCCCCGCGGCAACCACCAGCCGATACCTCCCCACACCCGCAGCACTCGCACCACCAGCACCGCTCTCATCTCCTGCCCCATCCGAACCCGCTCCCCCGTCCCGGCGCACCACCCCGCCGGTCGACCCCGCGAAGTGGCTGCCGAGCACGAGCGCACCGCTCCGCGCCACCTCGTCGAACAGCCACCGGCGCGTCCGCACGGCTTCCTCCGGATCGATGTCGACGCTGCTGCACAGCTCCGGATGTGCCAGCTGTACGGGATGGTGCACGCAGTCCCCGGTGATGACGGCCGACTCGCCCCGGCTGCGCAGGGCGACCGCGCTCTGGCCGGGAGTGTGGCCGGGCGTCGGGACGAGGGTGAGCCCCGGGAGGATCTCGGTGCCGGGCGCGGCGACGTCGACCAGGTCCAGCAGGCCGTGCTCCCGTACGGGCTCGACCGAGTCGCGGAACATCTGACGGCGGCTCTCCTCCATCTCGACGCCGGACCAGTAGGCGTACTCGGTGCGGGAGGTGAGATAGCGGGCGTTCGGGAAGGTCGGCCGCCAACTGCCGTCGGGGGCGAGGCGGGTGTTCCAGCCGACGTGGTCCGCGTGGAGGTGCGTGAGGATCACGTAGTCGATCCGCTCCGGCGGGAAGCCCGCGGCGGCGAGCCGGTCGAGGTAGGGCGTGTCGAGCTGGTGCCAGGCGGGGTTGGCGCGGTTCTTGCCGTTGCCGATCCCGGTGTCGACCAGCACGCGCAGGCCGTCGATCTCCAGCGCGAAGGTGTGCACGGCAGCGCGCAGGGTGCCGTCGGGGCGCGCGAACGACGGCGTGAGCCAGGGCACTTCGGAGACGAGATCCGGCGTCGCCTCCGGGAGCAGCCAGGCGCCGGTCTCGGGCGGCAGCGCGACTTCGTCGATGCGGTGGACGACGATGTCGCCGACGTTCCAGGAGGCTTCGGAGCGGGTGGACATGAGGACCTCCGTAGGAGTGGGGGAACGGGTGCGGGGCAGGCGGGGCCGGACGGAGGAGGCGGGCACCGGGAACCCGACGCCCCGGAGGGGAGCCCGGCGGCCGGAGAGCGCAGCCCCCCTCCCACCAAAAGCTAACTATTTGCGTTTGCCGAGCCTAGCCCTCTACGCTCGCCAAACGCAAAGTTTTCGCTTTAGCGCGTTCCGCAAGGGCGTCCGCCGCCGCGGTCCGCCCCGCCCCACCCCGTACGGAGGCCCCATGCCCGAGCCCATGACCGAGCCGACGACCGAATCGGCGACCGAGCCCGGGTCCGCCCCCGCCCCCGCGCTCCCTCCGCCGGCCCCCCTCTCCCCCGAAACCCTCGCCCACCTGGCGCGACGAGCCGGGCTGCCGCTCCCCTCCGACCGCCTGGCCGGTGTCACGGCCACCGTGAACGCCATCGACGCGGTCGTCGGCGCGCTGCGTCACGTCCCCCTGGGCGAGATCCCGCCCGCCCCCTCCTTCACCGCCGCCCCCTCCCGGAAGTCCTCATGACCCACCTCTCCCCCGAGCCCCACCACCTCCCCCTCACCGAAGCCGCCCGCCTCATCGCGGACCGCTCCCTGACCCCCGTCGAACTCACCCGCTCCGTCCTCGACCGGATCGCCGCCGTGGACCAGAAGGCCGGTGCCTACGTCACGGTGACCGGCGAGGCGGCGCTCCGTTCCGCCGCCGAGGCCGAACGGGAGATCGCCGCCGGGCGCCGTCGCGGCCCGCTGCACGGCGTCCCCGTGGCGCTGAAGGATCTGATCGACGTCACCGGCGTACCGACCACGGCCAGCTCCCGGGTACGGGCCGACCACGTGCCGGACGCGGACGCCACCGTGACGGAGCGGCTGCGCGCGGCCGGCGCGGTGCTGATCGGCAAGACCCACACCCACGAGTTCGCGTACGGCCTGACCACGCCGCAGACCCGTAACGCCTGGTCGCCCGAGCACGTGGCCGGCGGCTCCAGCGGCGGTTCCGCGGCGGCCGTCGCCGCCGGCACGGCCACCTTCGCCCTCGGTACGGACACCGGCGGTTCGATCCGCGTACCCGCCGCACTCAACCACGTCGTCGGCCTGAAGCCGACGTACGGCCTGGTCCTCCGGCACGGCGTGACGTCCCTGTCCTGGTCCCTGGACCACGTCGGCCCGCTCACCCGTACGGTCGGCGACGCGGCCCTGGTCCTCCAGGCGATCGCCGGTCACGACCCGCGCGACCCGGCTTCCCTCGCCCACCCCCGCGAGGACTACGCCCGCGCCCTCGGCAAGCCGGTGGCCGGCCTGCGCATCGGCGTGCCCACGAACTACTACTTCGACCGCGTGCAGCCCCAGGTGGCGGCCGCGGTCCGCGCCGCGGTCGACGCGCTCACCGCACTCGGCGCCACCGCCGTGCCCGTACACATCCCCATGACGGAGTACGTCCACGCCGCCCAATGGGGCCATATGGTCCCCGAGGCCACGGCGTACCACCAGGACACACTGCGGGCCGCCCCCGACCTGTACTCCGAAGACGTACGCATCCTCCTCGAAGCCGGCGAATTCTTCCCCGCGACCGACTACATCCGCGCACAGCGCACCCGCACCCTCATGCACCGGGCGTGGCTGTCCTTGTACGACGGAACCGACGCCGACGCCGACTCCGACTACGACTACGGCTCCGACTACGGCTCCGACGCGGCCTCCGCGACCGGTTCGGCCCATGGCATCGACGTGATCGCCGCCCCGACCGTCCCCGCCACCGCCGCCCACCGCGGCCAGTCGGTCTTCACCTGGCCCGACGGCTCCACCGAGCCGGTCTCCGACGCCTACGTACGCCTCTCCGCCCCCGCCAACCTCACCGGTTTCCCGGCCCTCTCGCTCCCCGTCGGCCTCGACGACCAGGGACTCCCCATAGGCATGCAGCTGATCGGCCGCCCCCTCGGCGAATCGACCCTCCTGCAACTCGCCCACGCCTACGAGACCACCCACACCCCCACCCCAAAACTGGCCCCTCTATAACCCACGCACCCCACCCCACCCCGCCCCCTAGCCCCTACTCCTCCCTCTCCTCTCCCTCCTACCCCTCCGCCAACAACCCCTCCACCAACCCCCGCGCGTACTCCACCCCGCCCTGCGAACCGGGCGAGGCCCCGGCTCCCGTCAGCACACCCGGCAACGCCCCCGGCCGGAACAGAATCCGGTACATCATCGGCGCCACGATCCGATCCATGGCCACTTCCAGTTCCGGCACCGCTTCCCCCCGCCCGGCCGCCCGCTCCAGCACGATCCGCAACTGCTCGGCCGCGTACTCGGAACACTGCCCGGCGTTGCTGCCGTCCGGGTCGCCCGCCAGCGCATCCCGGATGTACGCCCGCCCGGGCGGCGAGGCCATCTCGTCGAAGAACTGCTCGGCCCAGGCCCCGAGATCGGCACGCAGCGACCCGAGATCCGCCGGCGGCGCCTCGGGCCGCAGCCGCTCCACCGCCACATCGGACAGCAACTCCTGGAGGTCGCCCCACCGCCGGTACACGGTCGACGGCGTCACCCCGGCCCGCGCCGCGACCAGCGGCACCGTCAGCCCGTCCCGCCCGCTCTCGGCAACCAGCTCCCGCACGGCCCGGTGCACCGACTCCTGCACCCGCGCACTACGCCCCCCGGGCCGGGCAGCCTTCCCGCCCCCCTTGGCCACAGCCCCAGAACCGGAATCATCCCTCACAGTGCCACTCACTCCTTCACCTTAACGCGAAATATTTGCGTTGCTCTCGGCAACAGCCACAGCCTGGCGGGACCGGGCGGCAAGGGGGTGATCGTCGTGGGCGTGGCCTTCGGCTCGTGGACACGGCCGAAGCCACCAACGCGTACGTCCAAGGGGTCTGGAAGCGGCCCGTTCCCGCATCGAGAAGGCCGCCGACTTCACGGCTACCACTTCAAGGAGATCGCGAACCCGAAGAAACTGGCCAAGAAAGTATTCGACAACATCAAACAGCTGGATGAGTCCGGGGCGGATTTCAAAACCTTCGTGATCGACACCAAAGGAACGTTGGCGGACCACGAGGCCCTACGGGCTCATCAACGTCTCACCGAGGTGTACGGGAACACCCACATCCAGTTCATCGTTCGGGTCGAGGACGGGATTCTGATCATCCCGCCCGACGGTAGGTTCGCGCCGGAAGGAACACTGTGATCGCGAGTACGCCTGTCGCTCGTTGGACCTGGGGACGGGACGGGCAAGCCGAGGACGAGATCGCGGCGTGCCTCCGTGAACTGCTGACCGCCTGCGCCGTCCTGCGGGACCATCGGCTGCTGATCGATGTTCCAGCGGTGTCCGTGACCGTCCATGAAGCAGGGGCGCCGAACGCCTTCCTGTTCCAGGGAACTCTTGAGTTCGATGCCACATGGTCCGACCCTGCGCAGCGGTTGACCGAAGCGGTCAGGGGAGGACTACGACCGGGGAAGATCGGTTCCGTGTACGCCGACGCCAAGAGCACCGGGACCCTCGTCGACGGTAATGAAGAGTTCCGTGAAGACCGGCTGTTCCGAGTAGGGGCTTCGATGCTTCTCGGCTACGTGGGTGTCGACCTGGTGACGCACTCCGATGCATGGCTGCCGTACGACCTCAAGGGCCGCGGCCAGCCCGCCGTCCACGCGGCAAACGCGCCGCGGCTTTCTGCCGCTCTCCGTGACCTGTCGGAAGCACTCGACTCGGAGACCGAACCGGACGATCCCACGCACTTCGGCAAGCCAACCGAAACAGGAATTGAAAATTACTTCGACGAGGACGGCGCCGCGTCCGATGTTTGGTCCGGTTTCGAGATTCCTCGCCGTTACAACGACTTCAGACACGCACCCGGATTCGGCCACACCGGCTACAAGCGTTCAGTGGACGGCACGGTTCAATACGTCCCCGTCCAAGACAAGAACGGAGTACTCGGCTACCTCTGGGCCTCCGATGCGGAGAACGGCGCGAGCTTCGAACCTCGGGATCTCGATAGCGATGAGAAGTACAAAGCTGCGCTCGCGTGGCTGAAGAGGCTGAACTCTGCATACAGCAGGGGCTTGTCCCCCTCACAGGCGCTCGCAGAATTGACCGGCCTCGACGAAAGCGGCAAGGCCGGCGTGATCGAGCTGGACAGGCTGCGAGAGCTCGCAAGCGAGGGCTGACCCCGGCGCGGGAGCCCGAAGCCACTGCATGAAAAAGCCCAGGTCACACAAGGTGTGACCTGGGCTTCATCGGAGCCGCCTAAGGGAATCGAACCCTTGACCTACGCATTACGAGTGCGTCGCTCTGGCCGACTGAGCTAAGGCGGCGTGGTGCGGTGCCCAGTCTACACATCGGTGGGGGGTGGTCCGAACCGGGTTCGGGGTGGTCAGGTGCAGTGCTTGTCGTGGGGTGGGGGTGTGGATTCGAGGAGGTAGGTGTTGATGGTGGTGTCGACGCAGTCGCTGCCGCGGCCGTAGGCGGTGTGGCCGTCGCCCTCGTAGGTGAGGAGGGTGGCGGAGGAGAGCTGGGAGGCGAGGGAGCGGGCCCAGGGGTACGGGGTGGCCGGGTCGCGGGTGGTGCCGACGACGAGGATCGGGGCGGCGCCCTCGGCGGTGATGCGGTGGGGGGCGCCGGTGGGCTTGGTGGGCCAGTACGCGCAGTTCAGGGCGGCCCAGGCGAAGCTCTCGCCGAAGACCGGGGAGGCCTTGCGGAAGGCGGGCAGGGCGGCGCGGACCTCGTCGGGGCCGGAGAAGGAGCCGGGGAGGTCGAGACAGTTCACGGCGGGGTTGGCGAACATCTGGTTGGCGTACGTGCCGTCCGGGTCGCGTTCGTAGTAGGAGTCGGAGAGGGCGAGCAGGCCGCGGCCGTCGCCCTTCTGGACCTCGGCGAGGTACTCGCGCAGGACGGGCCAGGCGCCCTCGTCGTACATGGCCGCCGTCACACCGCTCGTGGCGAGGGATTCGGTGAGGGTGCGGGGGCTGCCGGTCGGGGCGGGATGGGCGTCGAGCTTCTTGAAGAGGGCGCCGAGGCGGCGGCCGGCTTCTTCGGGGCCGCCGTTGCCCAGGGGGCAGCCCCGCTTCTTCGCACAGTCCGCGGCGAACGCGGTGAAGGCGGTGTTGAAGCCGGCCGTCTGGTCGCGGTTCGTCGTGCGGGCGGGCAGTGAGGGGTCCATGGCACCGTCGAGGACGAGCCGGCCGACGCGGGAGGGGAAGAGGCCGGCGTACGTCGCGCCGAGGAACGTCCCGTAGGAGGCGCCTACGTAGGTGAGCTTGTCGTCGCCGAGGACGGCGCGCAGGACGTCCATGTCGCGGGCCGATTCGGCGGTCGAGACGTGACCGAGGCGGGCGCCGGAACGGGTCCGGCAGCCCTGCGCGAAGCTGCGCATGGCGCTGGTGAGACGGTCGGCCTCGGCGTCCGAGTCGGGGGTCTGGTCGACGCGGGTGTAGTCGTCCATCTGGGCGTTGGACAGGCAGGTGACCGGTTCGCTGCGGGCCACGCCGCGCGGGTCCATGGCCACCATGTCGTAGCGGGCCCGGACGGCTTCGGGCTCCGGCGCGTACTGCTGGAGGTAGTCGATCGCCGAGCCGCCGGGGCCACCCGGGTTGACCATGAGGGAGCCGAGGCGGCTGCCCGGGCCGGTGGCCTTCTTCCGGGAGACGGCCAGCTTCAGGTCGTTGGCCGCGTCGGGCTTCGCGTAGTCGAGAGGGGCCTTCAGCGTCGTGCACTCGAAGCCGACGATGCCGCAGTCGCGCCAGGTCAGTTGCTGGTTGTAGTACGGGCGGAGGGTGGCCGGTACGGCGGTGGGCAGCGGCTTGAGGGTGGCGGTCGCCGCGTCGCGGCCGGCGCCGCCGGGGCCCGTACGGCCGTTCGTCGGCTGCCCGGAAGCCGCGGCCCCGGACGAGGAACTCCCCGCGGAGCAGCCGGAGACGAGCAGGGCGGTGGCCGTCAGGACGGCACCGGCGGTGCGGAGCAGGCGGCTGGTGGCCATGGGCGGTCCCTCGGTCCCTGAGGCGTCGAATGGTCGCATCGCCGAGTCGTCGCTGGCGGCGGTGAACGGAGCGTATCCGGGTCGGGACGTTCCGTGGGGGCGCGAGCGCTCGTATGGGTGAGGGGGGAGGAGAGGGGAGAAACACGGCTGAAGGTCGCGCGGCCAGACGTACCGCTGCGGTTACGGTCCTGGGCGCCGCCCTTGCCCCCTCACCCCTTGCGCAGCGCCGCCGTCATCGCCTCCACCGCCAGGAGAGGGGCCACGTTGCGGTCGAGGGCCTGGCGGCAGGCGATGACCGCTTCGATCCGGCGCAGCGTGCGCTCCGGGGACGAGGAGGAGGCGATGCGCCGGACGCTGTCGCGGACCTCGTCGTTGGCGAGGGGGACGGTGGCGTTCAGCTGGACGGCGAGGACGTCGCGGTAGAAGCCGGTGAGGTCGGTCAGGGCGAGGTCGAGGCTGTCGCGCTGGGTGCGGGTGGAGCGGCGCTTCTGCTTGTCCTGGAGCTCCTTCATGGCGCCGGCCGTGCCGCGTGGCAGACGGCCGCCGGTGCCCGCGGCGGCGCCGAGGGCCGCGCGCAGTTCCTCCGTCTCCTTGGCGTCGACGTCCTCCGCGACCTGCTTGGCGTCCTCCGTCGCGGCGTCGATCAGCTCCTGGGCGCCCTTGAGGCAGCCGCCGATGTCGTCGACGCGCAGGGGCAGTTTGAGTACGGCGTTGCGGCGGGCGCGGGCCCGCTCGTCGGTGGCCAGGCGGCGGGCACGGCCGATGTGTCCCTGGGTGGCGCGGGCGGCCGCCGCGGCGGCCTCCGGGTCGATGCCGTCCCGGCGGACGAGGACGTCGGCGACGGCGGCGACCGGCGGCGTGCGCAGGGTCACGTGGCGGCAGCGGGAGCGGATCGTGGGCAGGACGTCCTCGATGGAGGGGGCGCACAGCAGCCAGACCGTACGGGGCGCGGGCTCCTCTACGGCCTTGAGGAGCACGTTGCCCGCGCCTTCGGTGAGGCGGTCGGCGTCCTCCAGGACGATGACCTGCCAACGGCCGCCGGACGGGGACATGGAGGAGCGGCGGACCAGGTCGCGGGTCTCCTTCACGCCGATCGAGAGCAGGTCCGTACGGACGATCTCGACGTCGGCGTGGGTGCCCACCAGGCTCGTGTGGCAGCCGTCGCAGAAGCCGCAGCCGGGGGCCCCGCCAAGCGCGCGGTCCGGGCTGACGCACTGGAGGGCGGCGGCGAAGGCGCGCGCGGCGGTGGACCGGCCGGAGCCGGGCGGGCCGGTGAACAGCCAGGCGTGCGTCATCTTGGACGCGCCGGACTGCGCTATCGGGTCCGCGCCGCCGACGGCCGCGCCCTCGGCGGTGACCAACGCGTCCGCGTCGCGTGCGGCAGCGGCAAGCTGCTCCGTCAGGCGTTCCTGCCCGACCACGTCGTCCCACACAGCCATCTCGCTGCCCGCCGTTCCTGTCCGTCCTGCCCGTGCCGTCTCGCTGCGCCCCGCGCTCGTTCCATTGTGGGGCCTCCCACTGACAGCCGAGGGAGAGGGAGGAGGGGTGGGGTGGGGTGGGGTGGGGAGGGGAGGGGTGAGGACGGGTGAGGACGGGTGAGGAGAGGGGTGGGGTCGGTGGGTGGAGTGGGGTGGGTGGGGAGGAGGGGAGGAACTACGGAGGCCCAGGGGTCGAGGCGCGCCCGTAGCGCGGCTGTGGGCGGGCCCATGGAGCTGTGGGCGCGCCCGTACGGCGCAAATGTGGCGGGCCCCGGCTGCCGCGTGCCTTCCGCTGCAGCCGGGGCCCGCCCCGGTCACCTCACCGGCGGTCCCCCACGGGCCCCACCGGTCCGCCGCCTCAGCCCCGACGGCCCCGGCGGCTTCGCCCCTGCTGCTCCTCGTCGTCCTCGTCGCGCGGGCCGAGGAGTTCGTCGGCCAGCGTCGGGAGGTCGTCGAGGGGGGTCTCCTCCGCCCACTCCGAGCGGCGGCGCGGCGTGGGCCCGACCGGTTCGCCGGTGGCCGGGTCGATCTGCGGCAGCTCCCTCGTACGCTCCACGCCGGAGTCGGCGCGCTGGTCCGTACGGCCGTCACGCGCGCCGGACCGGGCGTCCCGGCCCGCGCCCGTGCCCTCCTCCTTGCGGAACACCCACGCCGGTACGCGGTCCGCCGGGTCGTCCCCGCGCCGCGCCTGCTCGTGCTGCTGCCAGTCCGGGGCCGCCTCGGGCCGTACGGGCGGCAGGACCGCGGTCTCGTCGGAGGCGCCCGGAACGTCCCGGTGCTGCGGCAGGACGGTGGTCTCCTCCGCGTCCGGGGAGGTCGACGGCTCCTTACGGGCGTGCCGCTCCAGGCCCGCCATCGGCGTTTCCGTAGTAGGCGCCTCGGCGGCCTCCGCCGCCCGCGCGGCCTCCTCCTCGGCCTTGCGCGCGGCCTCCGCCTCCGCCTCGGCCCTGGCTTCCGCCTCGGCCTTGGCCTTGGCCTCCGCTTCGGCCGCGGCGGCCAGCCGTGCCTGCTCGGCGCGCATCAGTGCTTCTTCGGCCTTGCGCTGCTTCTCCAGGCGGCGTTCCTCGGCTTCTGCGCGCAGCCGTGCCTCTTCCTCGGCGCGCTTGCGCAGCCGCTCCTGCTCCTCCTGCCGCGCGCGCTCCTCGGCCTCCCGCCGGCGGCGCTCCTCCTCGGCCGCCTTACGGGCTTCTTCGGCGCGCTGCCGCGCCTCCTCCGCCTGGCGGGCGGCCTCGCGGGCCTTGGCCTCCTCGATCTCGCGGCGCTTGCGCTCCTCCTCCTCGGCGCGCAGCTTGGCGATCTGCTCCTGCCGTTCGCGCTCCTTGCGCTCCTCCTCGGCCTTGCGCTGCGCTTCTTCCTCGGCCTTGCGCCGGGCTTCCTCCTCGGCCGCCTTGCGGGCCTCCTCCTGGGCCTTGATCTCGGCCTCGGAGAGCGGCAGCACCTGGTCGAGGCGGTGCCGTGCGACGGTGGTGACGGCCTCCGGCTCCTGTCCCGCGTCCACGACGAGGTAGCGCGCCGGGTCGGCGGCGGCCAGCGTCAGGAAGCCGGAGCGCACGCGCTGGTGGAACTCGGCGGGCTCGGACTCCATCCGGTCCGGGGCCTCGGTGAAGCGCTCGCGGGCGGTCTCCGGGGAGACGTCGAGGAGCACGGTCAGGTGCGGTACGAGGCCGTCGGTGGCCCAGCGGGAGATGCGGGCGATCTCGGTGGGGGCGAGATTGCGGCCCGCGCCCTGGTAGGCGACGGACGAGTCGATGTAGCGGTCGGTGATGACGACGGCGCCGCGCTCCAGGGCGGGGCGGATCACGCTGTTGACGTGCTCGGCGCGGTCGGCGGCGAACATCAGTGCCTCGGCGCGGTCCGACAGGCCCGAGGTGGACACGTCCAGGATGATCGAGCGCAGGCGCTTGCCGATGGCGGTGGCGCCGGGCTCGCGGGTCACCACGACCTCGTGGCCCTTGCCGCGGATCCACTCCGCCAGCGCCTCGACCTGCGTCGACTTGCCGGCCCCGTCGCCGCCCTCCAGGGCGATGAAGAAGCCGGTGGGGGCCGGTGCCTGGTCGGTGTCGCCGCCGCGCAGGGCCTCGCGCAGGTCGCGCCCGAGGGGGATGCCCTGGCGGTCGTCGACCTTGCCGAGCACCCAGGCGGCGACCGGCAGCAGCAGCGCGCCGACCAGCATCAGCGTGAAGGCCGCGCCGCCGTGCGAGAACACGTTCTTGTCGCCCGCGAGGTGGTGCGGGCCGATGGCGCCGGCGAGCAGCGGCGCGATGATGACGGCCAGCGCGACGACGAGGCGTACGACCGCGTGCAGGTGCTCGGTCGTACGGGCGGCGCGGGGCTCCTCGGTCTCCTGGTCGAGCAGCGTGTGCCCGGTGTTGGCCGCGACGCCGGCCGCCACTCCGGCGAGCAGCATCAGGAGTACGACGGTCGTGGTGTCCGGGACCAGCCCGGCCGCCAGCAGGGCCAGGCCCGTGACGGCGACGGCCAGGGCCAGCAGGCGGCGGCGGGACAGCGCGGGCAGCACCTTCCGCGCGCCGCGGATGCCCGCGACCGGGCCGGCGCTCAGACCCAGGACCAGCAGCCCGAAGGCGACCGGTCCGCCGCCGAGGTCACCGGCGTGCAGGACCGCGACGGAGACGGCCGCGGCGATCGCGCCGGCCACCGCCGCGCAGGCCAGGACCAGCAGCGGTACGGCGTTGGTGCGGCCCCGGTCGACGCCCGTGCCGGACTTGGGGCGGCGCAGGCCCTCCAGGGGGGAGCGGGGGCGCGGCGTCTGCGTACCGGGGAGTTCGAGGAAGTACAGGATCGAGATGGAGGCGGCGAAGAGGCCGGAGGCCACGTACGAGGCCAGGGCGGCCTGGTGGTCGGCGAACCAGCCGATGCCGTTGGCGAGCAGCTTGCTGAGCAGCGCGACGACGATCAGGCCGGCGGCGGCCAGCGGAAGTGACACGAAAGCGGTACGCAGCGACAGGCGGCGCAGCGCGTCCAGGTTGTCCGGCAGCGGGCGGACGGCGGTGCCCTCGGCGGCGGAGTCGCCCCGGTCGGGCGCGGCGGCGTGCGGCGGGGGCGCGGGCAGCAGTCCGGGCGACGCGCTCTCCCGCGCGACGGTCCAGAAGCGCTCGGCCACACCGCCGACGAAGACCGTCGCCAGCAGCCAGATCAGCGCACTGCCGGGCGTCCAGTCGATCCACAGCGGGGCCACGACCAGCAGCGCCAGCCGCACCCCGTCCGCGCCGATCATGGTCCAGCGGCGGTCCAGCGGGCCCGTCGGCGCGGTCAGCGCGGACAGCGGGCCCAGCAGCACCGCCCCGAAGAGCAGGGTGGCCAGCATCCGGGCCGCGAACACGGCGGCGACGGCCAGGGCCGCGCCCCGATAGCCGCCGCCGAAGGCCGCCTGGCCGCCGAAGGGTACGTACAGCGCCGCTTGCAGCGTCAGCAGTACGAGCACCAGCAGGGCCAGGGCATCGCCGATCGCCCCGACGAACTGTGCGCTCCACAACCGCTTCAGTGGGGGGAAGCGGAGCAGGGCTCGCACGGCGCGCTCGCGGGAGTCCGCGACGAGGGCGCCGGATGTGGGGGTCACGACCGTAGAGGGCTCGGCACGCGTCATTCCGCCAGCCTATCGGCCGGATATGACAGGTCCAGCGTGCACCCGAACACACGGGCGGACGGGTCCGGGACATGCCGTCCGGACCGGCCGGGGCCCACGGCGCCCGGCTGATCCGAAGGACACGCCCCGGCCGGCTCACGAGGAGCGCGCCGGCCGGCCGTGCCGCGTCAGCCCTGCCAGTCCTCCAGCAGTACGTCGTCGAAGACCTCGATCACCACGACGACGAGCAGGCCGTGCGCGACGGCGTACTCGATGAGGAGTCCCGGCGCCACCTGGGCCTTGCGGTCGTCCTCGTGCGTACCGACATGCGCCGTGGCCTTGTGGTACGGGTCGAGGGCCAGCTTGGCCAGCCCGCGTTCGAGCATGTCCCGCCGCTCGGCGGCCATGGCGTCCGCCGTCACCTTCGCCTCGACGGTGTAGGTGATGCGGTACGCCATCGTGCCCCCCTGACCGGCTACTCCGCGCTCTCCGCCGTCTTCTTCGCGGCGGCGGCCGTGGTCTTCTTCGCGGCGGTCGTCTTCTTGGCCGTCGTGGTCTTCTTGGCCGTCGTCGTCTTCTTGGCGGCCGTCTTCTTCGCCGGGGCCTTCTTCGCGGCGGTCTTCTTCGCCGTCGTCTTCTTGGCCGGGGCCTTCTTGGCGGTCTTCTTCTTCGCCGGGCCCTTGGCGCGCTTCTCCGCGAGCAGCTCGTAGCCGCGCTCCGGCGTGATCGTCTCGACGTCGTCGTCCCGCCGCAGCGTCGCGTTGGTCTCGCCGTCGGTCACGTACGGGCCGAAGCGGCCGTCCTTGACGACCACCGGGCGCTCGCTGACCGGGTCGGTGCCCAGCTCCTTCAGCGGCGGCTTGGCGGCGGCCCGGCCGCGCTGCTTGGGCTGCGCGTAGATGGCGAGGGCCTGCTCCAGGGTGATGTTGAAGATCTGGTCCTCGGTCTCCAGGGAGCGCGAGTCCGTGCCCTTCTTCAGGTACGGGCCGTAGCGGCCGTTCTGCGCGGTGATCTCGACGCCCTCGGGGTCCTTGCCGACGACCCGCGGCAGCGACATCAGCTTGAGCGCGTCGGCGAGGGTGACGGTGTCCAGGGACATCGACTTGAAGAGCGAGGCGGTGCGCGGCTTGACCGCGTTCTTGCCGGTCTTCGGGGTGCCCTCGGGCAGGATCTCGGTGACGTACGGGCCGTAGCGGCCGTCCTTGGCGACGATCTGGTTGCCGCTGTCCGGGTCCATGCCCAGCTCGAAGTCGCCGCTCGGCTTGGCGAGCAGCTCCTCCGCGTACTCGACGGTCAGCTCGTCGGGCGCCAGGTCCTCCGGCACGTCGGCGCGCTGGTGGCCCTCGGAGTCCTTCTCGCCGCGCTCCACGTACGGGCCGTAGCGGCCGACGCGCAGCACGATGCCGCTGCCGACGGGGAAGGAGGACACCTCGCGGGCGTCGATCGCGCCCAGGTCCGTGACCAGCTCCTTCAGGCCGCCGAGATGGTCGCCGTCGCCGTTGCCCGCCTCGGAGGCGGCGCCGGCCTGCTCGCCCTCGCCGAAGTAGAAGCGGCGCAGCCACGGCACGGACTGGGCCTCGCCGCGGGCGATGCGGTCGAGGTCGTCCTCCATCTTGGCGGTGAAGTCGTAGTCGACGAGCCGGCCGAAGTGCTTCTCCAGGAGGTTGACCACGGCGAAGCTCAGGAAGGACGGCACCAGGGCGGTGCCCTTTTTGAAGACGTAGCCGCGGTCCAGGATCGTGCCGATGATCGACGCGTAGGTCGACGGGCGGCCGATCTCCCGCTCCTCCAGCTCCTTGACCAGCGTCGCTTCGGTGTAGCGGGCCGGGGGCTTGGTGGCGTGACCGTCGGCGGTGATCTCCCGCGCGCTCAGCGGGTCGCCCTCGGCGACCTGCGGCAGCCGCCGCTCGCGGTCGTCCAGCTCGGCGTTCGGGTCGTCGGCGCCTTCCACGTACGCCTTGAGGAAGCCGTGGAAGGTGATGGTCTTGCCGGAGGCGCTGAACTCGGCGTCCCGGCCGTCGGCCGCCCGGCCGCCGATCTTGACGGTGACGGAGTTGCCGGTGGCGTCCTTCATCTGGGAGGCGACGGTGCGCTTCCAGATCAGCTCGTACAGCCGGAACTGGTCACCGGTCAGACCGGTCTCCGCCGGAGTGCGGAAACGATCACCCGAAGGCCGGATGGCCTCGTGCGCCTCCTGCGCGTTCTTGACCTTGCCCGCGTACGAGCGGGGCTTGTCCGGCAGGTAGGCGGCGCCGTACAGCTGGGTCACCTGGGCGCGGGCCGCGGAGATCGCGGTGTCCGAGAGCGTCGTGGAGTCCGTACGCATATAGGTGATGAAGCCGTTCTCGTACAGCTTCTGCGCCACCTGCATGGTGGACTTCGCGCCGAAGCCCAGCTTGCGGCTGGCCTCCTGCTGCAGCGTGGTCGTACGGAACGGGGCGTACGGGGAGCGGCGGTACGGCTTGGACTCGACCGACCGGACGGCGAAGTCGGTGTTCTCCAGGGCGGCGGCCAGCGCGCGGGCGTTGGCCTCGTCCAGGTGCAGGACATCGCTGTTCTTCAGCTGCCCGTTGGCGCCGAAGTCGCGGCCCTGGGCGATACGGCGGCCGTCGACCGAGGACAGGCGCGCTGCCAGGGTGGACGGGTCGCTGACGTCACCGGCGCGGCCCGTGGAGAACGTGCCGGTCAGGTCCCAGTACTCGGCGGAGCGGAAGGCGATGCGCTCGCGCTCCCGCTCGACGACGAGGCGGGTGGCCACCGACTGCACACGGCCGGCCGACAGGCGCGGCATGACCTTCTTCCACAGGACCGGCGAGACCTCGTAGCCGTAGAGGCGGTCGAGGATGCGGCGGGTCTCCTGGGCGTCGACCAGCTTCTGGTTCAGCTCGCGCGGGTTGGCGACGGCGGCGCGGATCGCGTCCTTGGTGATCTCGTGGAAGACCATCCGGTGGACCGGGACCTTGGGCTTGAGGATCTCCTGGAGGTGCCAGGCGATGGCCTCGCCCTCGCGGTCCTCATCGGTGGCGAGGAAGAGTTCGTCGGACTCGGCCAGCAGCTCCTTGAGCTTCTTGACCTGGTCCTTCTTGTCGCTGTTGACGACGTAGATCGGCTGGAAGTCGGCGTCGACGTTCACGCCGAGGCGGGCCCAGGGCTCGCCCTTGTACTTCGCCGGGACCTCCGCCGCACCGTTCGGGAGGTCACGGATGTGCCCGACGCTGGCCTCGACCACGTAGCCGGGGCCGAGGTAGCCCTTGATCGTCTTCGCCTTGGCAGGCGACTCGACGATGACGAGTCGGCGGCCGCCGCCTTGTGCGGTCTCGCTGGTCGGGGACAACTTCGCTCTTCTCTCCGGTCGACGCTGGGGGTAACCCCCGGGCCGGAGCTCTGGGGGACACTGCGGTGACGCTTGACGCTGCGGAGTGTGACGGTACATCCCGCCCTCGTGTCAAACGGAAAAACCCCGCAACGCCACTCGAACGGTAACCCGACTACATGCCTTCACGCCGCCCGGACCGCACACGGGCCTCCGCCGGGTCCGGCGCTGGCAGGATGGACGGCGACCGTATCCGCTCTCAGGACGCACCGTCCGTTCTCGTCACGCACATCCGGGGGTTCCTGCGGCGATGTCGAATATGTACCCGGGACCGATGCGCGAAGTGGCCGGTGCGGGCCCCTGCGGGTCGGGGGCAATCGCCCGAGCAGGGCATGTTTGTCCTGGATCAGGGCAACTACGCCAGGTCGCCGGGCCCGCGCGCCTCGCCGCGGCCGGCCGCCGCCTCCGCGGGCGCCCCCATGAGCGCCTGGTGAGCGCCCCATGAGCGGCGAGCACCCCATGGGCGCCCCCTCCCCCGCCGCCATACGGAACGCCACGCTCCGGCGCGCCGCGGTCGCCGTCGGTGTCGGGGCCCTCGGGGCGGTCTATCTGTGGCACACCAATCCCCACGAACCGGGGCATCTGCTGATTCCGTGCCCGTTCCGCTGGGCGACCGGGCTGCTGTGCCCGGCCTGCGGCGGGACACGGATGGCGTACGACCTGATGCACGGCGACCTGGTGGCGGCCTTCCACGACAACGCCGTACTGCTGGTCCTGGGCGTGCCGGCCGCCGCGTACATGATCGGCCGGTGGCTGTACGCGGGGCTGCGCGGGCGCCGGTTCCGGGCCCGCCTCGGGGCGCGCGGCAACGCCGTCGTCCTCGGGATCGCCGCACTCTGGATGCTCGTGCGCAATCTCACGGGATGAAAACGGGCTGAAACCGGCCACCGGGCGCGCCGCGGGGGAAACGGCGCGCCCGGTGGGCCATATGTGGTGGTGATGCTGTACCGGTGGTGGCGCCGTGCCGGTGTCGTCCTTCCACCGGTGACGCTCCGGTGCCGGTAGTCCCGGGGCGCCGGTGACGCTCTGGTGCCGTTGGCGCCCGGGTGCCGTTGATGTTCTACGGACCGCTTCAGCGCACCGTGACCGTGATCACCGGCGAGACGGCGCCGCCGCCGGCGACGCGCAGCTGGTTGACGCCCTTGATGCCGAGCTTGACGCGCAGCGAGTAGCCGCCGGTCTTGTTGACGCCGACGCTCGCGGGCAGCGAGACCCACTTGGCGCCCTGCTTCTGCTGGACGGTGACCTTGGTGCCGGCCTTGATGCCCGTGGAGGTGCCGGAGATACGGAACTCCTTCCAGACACCCACCGTGCCGGTGCTCGCCTTGGCGGTGAGCGTCGCCTTCTGCGGCGCCTTGGCGGCGACGGCGTGGGCGGCCGGGGCCGCGGGAGCGGCGGAGGCGGCCGCCGCGGTCCCGGCGACGAGCGCGGCGCTGAGAACACCTGCGGCGGCGAGGCGGTATGCACGGTTCATGACGTGTTCCTCCCTGTTGGGCCGGTTGATGGCCTTCACTCAGGAACACGGGCAGCTGGCCGTTCCGGTTGCTTCACGGGCGAGTGGTTTTTCCGGTGTGACGGAAGTGAACGCGGCGTCGGATAAATGCAGTTGAGCGCGCAACGAACGAGGTGGGGGTTGGGCATCGAGGCGCTCTTGGCGAAGACGTTCCGGGGCGGCTGCGCGTTCCTTGAAAAGGCAATCCGGGAGGGGTGGGCGCGGCCGGTCGTGGGCAGGCCACGGTCGGAGGCGGCGCACCCGCAGGCTCTGCGGCGCCCCCCGCGGGCCCTACAGCCGTTACAGGAGCAGCCAGCACCCTGTCGCCAGGAAGGCCAAGCCGAAGAGCAGCGCCAGCGCCGTACCGGTCGAGCGGCTCACGCCGTCGGCGACCGGCTCCCCGGTCCGTGCACACACGCCCGTCCACACCAGCAGACCGGCGCCGAACAGCGCGAAGGTCACTCCGGCGAACGCCTCGGGACCACTCTCCATGCGCGCAGGGTGGCACGCCCGGACGGCTCGACGGGGAACCGCGGGTGAACACCGCCCGTACGGCCTGCGGAGGCCTCGCCTGTGCGTCCGTTCGCCCGCTCGCCGTTCACCCGTCTACGGAGCTCTCCGGCTACGGCCTTCGCACCACCCCCGCCCCGCTCGTCTCAGCCCTTGCCGACCGGCTCCAGGAAGCCCTGCTCGACCAGCGTCCGGATCGCCTCCGGCGTGCGGTCGCGCAGCAACACCGGGTCCTCGCCGACCAGTTGCGCGATCGCGTCGAGGATGCGCCCGGCGGGCAGCGATCCGTCGCAGACCCCGGCGAAGCCCGCGCCGACCGTGTCCACCTTCGTCGCGCGCCGCATTCCGCGGTTCTGCCGCAGCACCACGTGCTCCGGGTCCTCCGCGCCGGGCAGCCCGACCTGTTCCTGCACGACCTCGTCGGCGAGGCGGAAGTGCCCGGCCAGCAGCGCCGCGTCGTCCGTCGCGCGCAGATAGTCCTGGCGCTCGAAGTGGCCGACGACCGCGGTGCCGAGCGGCTGTTCGACCGGGTGGGGCCACTCCTCGATCGTGATCGACGGGTCCTCGGCGCCGGACTTGCGCAGCGTGATCCACCCGAAGCCGACGGCCTTGGTCTTACGGGCCTCGAACTCCTCCAGCCAGGCTTCGTAGCGCGCCGCGTACTCCTCGGGGCCCGTACGGTGGTCGCCGGCGTCCCGCAGCCACAGCTCGGCGTACTGCGTGACGTCCTGGACCTCGCGCTGCACGATCCACGCGTCGCAGCCGCGCGGCACCCAGGAGCGCAGCCGGTCGCGCCAGTCCTCGCCCTCGACGTGCTGCCAGTTGGCCAGGAGCTGGCAGTACCCGCCGTCGTTCAGATGGGCGGCCGCCTGCTGGACGAGGGTGCGGCACAGGTCGTCGCCGCCCATGCCGCCGTCCCGGTAGGTCAGCCGGGCGCCCGGCGAGATCACGAAAGGCGGGTTGGACACGATCAGGTCGTACGTCTCCCCGCCCACCGGCTCGAACAGCGAGCCCTCGCGCAGGTCCGCGGCGGGCGCGCCGGACAGCGCCAGCGTCAGGCCGGCGATCCGCAGGGCGCGCGGGTTCAGGTCCGTGGCCGTGACGTCGGTCGCGTACGCGGAGGCGTGCAGCGCCTGGATGCCGGAGCCGGTGCCGAGGTCGAGGACCTTGGCGACGGGGGTGCGGACCGTGATGCCGGCGAGCGTCGTCGACGCGCCGCCGACGCCCAGCACCAGCTGCGCGCGGTCCACGCCCGCGGCCTCCTCGGCGGCCCGGATGCCGCCCGCGCCGCCGACCGCGCACCCCAGGTCGGAGACGATCCACCAGTCCTGGCCCTCGGGGCCGCCGTACGGGCGCACGTCCACGCTCGCCCGGACCTCGTCGCCGTCGCGCACCAGCCAGCCGTCGGTGAGGCAGTCGGCCACCGGCAGCGCGGCGTCGGCGCGGCCGTACGACACCGGGCGCTGCAACAGGAACAGCCGCGCCAGGGTGGCCAGCGGGCCGTCGCCCCGGGTCGCGCGGAGCGCCGGGACGGTCTCGCTGCGGGCCAGCGCAGCGTAGGCGGGCGCGCCGAGCAGCTCCAGCAGGCCGTCGGCGGTGAACGCGGCGGCGCGCAGCGCGTCGCGCAGCCGGGCCGTGCGGGCGGCGGAATCGGGGTCTCGAAGGTCTGCGGTGGGGAGGTGCGTACTCACGCTCCCATTGTCAGGCCAACCACTGACAAACGGCCACGCCCCCGCACCGACGGCCCGCACGGGCGCGGCGCCGGGGTGTGGGGGCGGGCCGTGGGGACGGGCCGGTGGGGGCGCGTGGCGGGGTCGCCGGACGGGGGCGGGCGCGCGGGAGGCCGGGCGTCAGGAGGCCGGGGATGCGGGGTTGCACCGGCCCCGGCCCGACGGCAAGGCCCCGTGCGCCGCGGACGGCGTCCGGCGGCAGGCCGGACACCGCCCACATGGCAGCCGACGGCAGCCGGGCACCGCCCGCGCGGCACCTGACGGCATGTCGGGCACCACCCGTGATGCGCCTGACGGCGTGTCGGGCACCATCCGCACCACGACTGACGGCGTGTCGGTGCCCCCAAGCCCTGCCCTGACTGCCTGCCGGACCCGCCCACGCCTCACCTGACGGCGTGTCGCCCGCCCGCCGCTACTTCTTCGGCTGGGCCGACCCGCCGCCCTCGGTGGCCTTCTGGTTCTGGCAGCCGGACTGCCCGGCCATCGCCTTGCCGACGTCGCCGGACTCCAGCTTCTTGAACGCCTGCTCGCTCTTCTTGTTGAGCTTGTTGATGCCGTCGGACAGCGTCCGCAGGCCGTCGGCGAACTTGCCCTTGTCGCCGGTGTCCAGGCCGTCGACCTGCTTCTTGAGGTCGGCGTAGCCCTTGGACAGGTCGTTGAGTTCCTTGACCGCGTTCTTCTGGGAATCCTCGCCGCCGTCGGCGGGCGGCGCGCCCGCCTGGTCCAGCGACTTGGCCAGCGACGCGTAGGCGCCGGAGATCTGTTCGAAGGCCTTGGAGTCGGCCTGCTGGACCTTCTTGGAGTCGGTGCCGCCGCTGTCGGCCGTCTGCATGGACGTGTTGGCGTCCTGGATCTTCTTGAACTGGGCCTGGGCGGGGTCGCAGAACTTCTTGGCCCAGTCGTCGAGCTTTTTGTTGCCGTCGTCGCTGCAGCCGGTCAGCGCGAGCATCAGTGCCGCGCCGCCGGACAGCGCGGCCACAAGCGTCTTCTTCACCGGATCGGTCCCTTCCATGGCTCTCGGCCCCGGAACATACACGTCCGAAGCCCTCCGGCCATGAGCCGGTCGGGCCGTACGACCCGCATTGCAGCCATTTGCACCAAGGCCTGCGAAGCCCCGTGCCGCGGCCGTGCGCACAGCAAGGCGGGCGGACGGCGCGCCCAAAGCACGCCCTCCGCCCGCCCGTTGAGCGGCCCGAACGCCCCGCCCGCTAGGAGACCACCGCCGGATCGGCGGTCTGCGCCACCTTCCCCGAGTTGTTGTCTTCGTCACCCACCGCGATGCCGCGGCGCTTGGAGACGTACACCGCGCCGACGATGACCGCGATGGCCAGCACCGCGACCACGATCCGTACGCCGATGCTCTTGTCCGCGCCGTAGCTGAACTTCACGACGGCCGGCGCGATCAGCAGCGCCACCAGGTTCATGACCTTCAGCAGCGGGTTGATCGCGGGGCCCGCGGTGTCCTTGAACGGGTCGCCGACCGTGTCGCCGATGACGGTCGCGGCGTGCGCCTCGCTGCCCTTGCCGCCGTGGTGGCCGTCCTCGACCAGCTTCTTCGCGTTGTCCCAGGCACCGCCGGAGTTCGCGAGGAAGACCGCCATCAGGGTGCCGGTGCCGATCGCGCCGGCGAGGAACGAGCCGAGCGCGCCGACGCCGAGCGAGAAGCCGACGGCGATCGGCGTGAGCACCGCCAGCAGGCCGGGCGTGGCCAGCTCGCGCAGCGCGTCCTTGGTGCAGATGTCCACGACACGCCCGTACTCGGGCTGCTCGGTGTAGTCCATGATCCCGGGCTTCTCGCGGAACTGCCGTCGCACCTCGAAGACGACCGCGCCGGCCGACCGGGACACCGCGTTGATCGCCAGCCCCGAGAAGAGGAAGACGACGGAGGCGCCCAGCACCAGGCCGACCAGGTTGTTCGGCTGCGAGATGTCCAGGCTCAGGCCCATGCCCCGGGCGGCGTCGCCGACGTCCCGTACGGCCGTGGCGATCGCGTCGCGGTACGAGCCGAACAGCGCCGCCGCGGCCAGCACCGCCGTGGCGATGGCGATGCCCTTGGTGATGGCCTTGGTGGTGTTGCCGACGGCGTCGAGGTCGGTGAGGACCTGCGCGCCGTCCCCGGTGACGTCACCGGACATCTCGGCGATGCCCTGCGCGTTGTCGGAGACCGGGCCGAAGGTGTCCATCGCGACGATGACGCCGACGGTGGTCAGCAGGCCGGTGCCGGCCAGCGCCACCGCGAACAGCGCCAGCATGATGGACGTGCCCCCCAGCAGGAACGCGCCGTACACGGACAGGCCGATCAGCACCGCGGAGTACACCGCGGACTCCAGGCCGATCGAGATCCCGGAGAGCACCACCGTCGCCGGGCCGGTCAGCGAGGTCTTGCCGATGTCCCGTACGGGCCGCCGGCTGGTCTCGGTGAAGTAGCCGGTGAGCTGCTGGATGAGCGCCGCCAGCACGATGCCGATGGCGACCGCGACCAGCGCCAGCATCCGCGGGTCGCCGCTGCGGGCGAGGATCGCGGGGTCCGTGACGCCGGACAGGTCCGCGTAGGAGGACGGCAGGTACGTGAAGACGGCGACCGCCACCAGCACCAGCGAGATGGCCGCGGAGATGAAGAAGCCGCGGTTGATGGCGGTCATGCCGCTGCGGTCGGCGCGCCGGGGCGCCACGACGAAGATGCCGATCATCGCCGTGACCACACCGATGGCCGGGACCAGCAGCGGGAAGGCCAGGCCCGAGTCGCCGAAGGCGGCCATGCCCAGGATGAGGGCGGCGACCAGCGTCACGGCGTACGACTCGAAGAGGTCGGCGGCCATGCCCGCGCAGTCGCCGACGTTGTCGCCCACGTTGTCCGCGATGGTCGCGGCGTTGCGCGGGTCGTCCTCGGGGATGCCCTGCTCGACCTTGCCGACGAGGTCGGCGCCGACGTCCGCGGCCTTGGTGAAGATGCCGCCGCCGACACGCATGAACATCGCGATCAGCGCGGCGCCGAGGCCGAAGCCCTCCAGGACCTTGGGGGCGTCGACCGCGTAGACGAGCACCACACAGGACGCGCCCAGCAGGCCGAGCCCCACGGTGAACATGCCGACGACGCCACCCGTACGGAAAGCGATCTTCATGGCCCGGTGCGAGACGGCGGTGAGATCCTTTTTCGCCTCGCCCTCGCCCGGTGTGGCTTCCCGGGCCGCGGCGGCGACGCGCACATTGCTGCGCACCGCCAGCCACATCCCGATATAGCCGGTGGCGGCCGAGAAACCGGCGCCGATCAAGAAGAAGACGCTGCGCCCGGCGCGCTGCGTCCAGTTGTCCGCGGGGAGCAGCATGAGCAGGAAGAACACCACCACGGCGAAAACGCCGAGCGTGCGCAACTGCCGGGCGAGATAGGCATTCGCGCCTTCCTGCACGGCGGCCGCGATCTTCTTCATGCTGTCGGTGCCCTCACCGGCGGCGAGCACTTGCCGCACCAGCACCGCCGCGACGGCCAGTGCCGCGAGCGCCACGACGGCGATCACCAGCACCATGCCGCGGTTGCCCGACGTCAGCGATGGCTCGGCCAGGTAAGAGGGGTGTTCCAGCAACTGAGGGGTGTAAGGCCCCGCCATTCGTCCTCCTTGACGTTTGGCACATGGGCGCGCGGAAGCACGCTCAGGCGTACTGAGCAAAGGTGTGGACGGATTGTAGGTAGCGGCACCAGATCAAAACAGTGCGCCTCAAAGGGAATTCGCCGGTGGCGGCCGAGATCGTTCGAAGAACGGACGGAGATCGGACAGGGATCAGGCGAAGAAGCGGCGAAGATCGAAAATAGCGCGACCGAAGACGGGTCGCCGCAATTCGCCTGGACGAATGAATGCGAATAATTCGCTGACAACTGAATGATGATCTCAGGGTCCTACCTAACGCCGCTGCTCACGGGGGTCGCGGAACGGTGCCGGACAGTCCGGGGCGGGCCGCTGCCGGGCCGGCGGGCGCCGGGCGGCGCGGAGCCCCGTACGGACGCGCCGATGCGCCCGGACGTCCCGCGGGGTGCCGGGGGCGGTGCGAACGGGCGCGGACGGCGGTACGGGGGCCGGCGGGCGCCGGACGGCTCTGGGCCCTGCGCACCGCCATGGAAGTACGCACTCCGGTAGGGGCCACGCGGCCCCTGGGCGACGGCGGACCGTACGCCCGGTACGGCCGGGTGGGGAGGCGCGGGGGCGCGCAGGGCGGGGCCGGTGGGCCCGGGGAGCCCTCTGGGTACGAGCGTGCGGATGTGGCCTGAAGAGAGGGGTGGGGATGGCCGGCCCCCGAGTGGCCGGTTGGGGTGCCCTCGGCCAGGGCAGGGCGCACGAAAGAGTAGGGCCGCGTACGGCTGAATGGGGGCACGCAGGGGCGTGGGCGTGCGAGGGAGGGGGCGGGGGCGGTTTCTTGCCGGGGGCGGCCGCGTGCCGGGGCTGCCCGCGTGCCTGAGCGGCCGCGTACCGGGCCGGCCGTGTACCGAGTCCGCCCGCGTGCCGGGGTCGGTCTCGTACCGGGATCAGCCTCGTACCGGGACCGGGCCTCGCACTGGGTCCGGCCGCCTGCCGGGGCCGGGGATGTGACGCGCTATGGGGTGCACGCTGCGCGTGCCGCACCGTTCCGTGCCCGTACGTACTTGCGTACTACGGTCGGCTCTCGCCGCCGCCCCGCTCCATGGGCAGCCCTTCGAGAACGTCGGCCCCTACGGAAGCACCGGCGCCGTCGCCGTCGGCCAGCTCATGCGGATGACGCCGCCGCTCTCGCCGGAGGTCACCTCGACGTCGTCGACGAGCCCGCTGATGACCGCGAGCCCCATCTCGTCGTCGCTCTCCGACCCGTCGCCGTTGTCGGAGGCGGGGCCGCCGGGCAGCGGTTCACCGTCGATGCCGCGGACGCCGGGCACCGCCCCGGCACCCGCCGGGCTGCCCGGCACCTCGTCGCCCACCTCGATGGAGAACTTCTTCTCGTCCTCCACCAGGGCGACACGTACCGGCGCCGCGATGTTGTTGGTGCGGTGCAGCCCCACCGCACGGGTGCACGCCTCGCCGACGGCGAGCCGAACCTCGTCCAGCACGGCCTCGTCCACGCCGGCGCGCCTCGCCACGGCGGCCGCGACCAGCCGCGCGGTGCGGACGTGCTCGGGAAGGGCGCTGAAGCGGAGTTCGACGGTGGCCATGCCATCCCCCTCGGTATGCGGGCGTGCAACGCAGGGGGCCGGACCGCCAAGCCCGGTTCCCCCCACTGCTTCCAACCCCCGCGCCTCGGCGCGGGGACCGGCAGGCCGTCAGTCGGTGGCTGCGACGGCTTCGTCGACCGAGGTGTGAATCGGGAACACCTTGGTCAGTCCGGTGATACGGAAGATCTTCAAAATACGCTCCTGGTTGCAGACCAGGCGCAGCGAGCCCTCGTGGGCACGCACCCGCTTGAGCCCGCCAACCAGCACGCCGAGCCCCGTGGAGTCCAGGAAGTCGACACGCTCCATGTCCACCACGAGGTGGTAGCTTCCGTCGTTCACAAGCTCGACCAGCTGCTCCCGCAGCTTGGGCGCGGTGTATACATCAATCTCGCCACCGACCTCGACGACCGTACGGTCGCCAACGGTCCGGGTCGACAGGGACAGGTCCACGGATCCTCCAGCACCTTGCTATCGAGCGGTCGCCCCCCATGGATCGGCAGCCGCGATGGCATTCAATCACTTACCAGCAGGCGTGCACGACGCCTTGTGCGCATTGTCCGTCACACCGGTGACACACTCGGTGCCGATGGCCTCCAATCAGCTGCCCCCGGACGGGGGCACCAGCCCCTCCCCGCGCACGGTCCTGGACCGTCTCACCCAGGGGGCGTCCCGCGCTACGCGCATCACTCATACGGAGCACTTGCCCCCGCGCATCGGCAGCCATGCGGAATGGCCCGCACGGATCCGTCCGGAGGTTGCGGAGGCCGTCCGCGCCGCCGGGATCGAGCGCCCGTGGACCCATCAGGCCCGTACGGCCGAACACGCCCTGCGGGGCGAGTCGGTCGTCATCGCCACCGGCACGGCCTCCGGAAAGTCCCTCGCCTACCTGGTCCCGGTGCTGTCCGGGCTGCTGGACGGCTCGGAGGCCCCGAACGGGCGCGGCGCCACGGCCCTGTACCTCGCGCCCACCAAGGCGCTCGCGGCCGACCAGCGGCGCGCCGTGGGCGAACTCGCCGCGCCGCTCGGTACCGCGGTACGGCCCGCCGTGTACGACGGCGACACGCCGGTCGAGGAACGCGAATGGGTGCGCCAGTACGGCAACTACGTGCTCACCAACCCCGACATGCTGCACCTGGGCATCCTCCCGGCCCACCCCCGCTGGT
This sequence comes from Streptomyces sp. NPDC059788, assembly GCF_042732265.1. NCBI lineage: Bacteria > Bacillati > Actinomycetota > Actinomycetes > Kitasatosporales > Streptomycetaceae > Streptomyces > Streptomyces sp. NPDC059788. The sequence goes on from NZ_JBHWHY010000008.1 coordinate 141,229, forward strand.
CCTCCTTCCTGCGCGCCCTGCGCTACGTCGTCATCGACGAGTGCCACACCTACCGCGGCGTCTTCGGCTCCCACGTGTCGCAGGTCATACGCCGCCTCCGGCGCGTCTGCGCCCGGTACGGCTCCGAACCGGTCTTCCTGCTGGCCTCGGCCACCGCCGCCGACCCGGCGCGGGCCGCCGAGCGCCTGACCGGGCTGCCCGTGGCCGAAGTCACGGAGGACGCCTCGCCGCGTGGTGAGGTGGTCTTCGCCCTGTGGGAGCCACCGCTGACGGAGCTGCACGGCGAGCAGGGCGCCCCCGTACGCCGTACCGCCACCGCCGAGACCGCCGACCTGCTGACCGACCTCGCCCTCCAGGACGTACGCACCGTCGCCTTCGTACGGTCCCGGCGCGGCGCCGAACTGATCGCCCTCATCGCGCAGGAGCGGCTGGGGGCCGTCGACCGGTCGCTGGTCCACCGGGTGGCCGCGTACCGGGGCGGCTATCTGCCCGAGGAGCGGCGCGCCCTGGAGCGTGCCCTGCACACCGGCGACCTGCTCGGGCTGGCCGCCACCACGGCCCTGGAGCTGGGCGTGGACGTCTCCGGCCTGGACGCGGTCCTGATCGCCGGCTACCCGGGCACCCGCGCCTCCCTGTGGCAGCAGGCCGGGCGCGCGGGGCGCGCCGGGCAGGGGGCGCTCGCGGTGCTCGTCGCCCGCGACGACCCGCTGGACACCTATCTCGTCCACCACCCCGAGGCGCTCTTCGACCAGCCTGTCGAGTCCACGGTCCTGGACCCGGACAATCCGTACGTCCTCGCCCCGCACCTGTGCGCGGCAGCCGCGGAACTTCCGCTCACCGAAGCCGATTTCCCGCTCTTCGGTCCGGCGGCCCCGGGGCTCCTGCCGTCCCTGGAGGCCCGCAAGCTGCTGCGCCGCCGCGCCAGGGCGTGGCACTGGACCCGCCGCGAACGGGCCGCCGACCTCGCCGACATCCGCGGGCGGGGCGGCTCGCCCGTACAGGTCGTGGAGACGGGCACCGGCCGCCTGCTGGGCACGGTGGACGCCGCCGCCGCGCACACCACCGTCCACGACGGCGCCGTACACCTCCACCAGGGCCGTACCTACCTGGTCGAGCACCTGGACCTGGAGGACGGCGTGGCCCTCGTCGCGGAGGCGAACCCGCCGTATTCGACGACCGCGCGCGACACGACCGCCATCGCCATCCTGGAGACCGAGACGGAGATCCCCTGGGGCGACTCGCGGCTGTGCTTCGGCTCGGTGGAGGTGACCAACCAGGTCGTCTCCTACTTGCGCCGGCGCCTCATCACGGGCGAGGTGCTGGGCGAGACCAAGCTCGATCTGCCGCCCCGTACGCTGCGGACCCGGGCCGTGTGGTGGACGGTCACCGAGGACCAGCTCGACGCGGCCCGCGTCAACCCGGAGCAGCTCGGCGGTGCCCTGCACGCCGCCGAGCACGCCTCGATCGGGCTGCTGCCGCTGTTCGCCACCTGCGACCGCTGGGACATCGGCGGCGTGTCCCTCCCGCTGCATCCCGACACCCTCCTTCCCACCGTCTTCGTCTACGACGGCCACCCGGGCGGCGCGGGCTTCGCCGAACGCGCCTTCCACACCGCCCCCGCGTGGCTCGCCGCCACCCGCAAGGCCATCGCCTCCTGCGAGTGCGAGGCCGGCTGCCCGTCCTGCATCCAGTCCCCCAAGTGCGGCAACGGCAACGACCCGCTGCACAAGCGAGGCGCCGTACGGCTCCTTACCGAGCTCCTCAAGCACGCTCCGCGACCGGCTTCCTGAGGTCGTGCAGAATCGTCACTGTGACCGTCTTCCTCTGCGCCAAGTGCGGCAGCGCGCTCACGCCGGACCTGCGGCGGCTGCCCGCCGTCCCGGACGTGTCGGCGCACGACAAGGACCGCGACAGGCGGACCGGGCTGGCCGCCTCCACCGTGCCGTCGGGCCACTACGCCGTCGATCCCGAGCCGTGGGGCGCTCCCTTCGAGCCCGCCGGGCCGGGGCGCGGGCGCGTGCCGGACGACCGTGATCTCCTCATGCCTCCCGGCATGGACGGCATGGTCTCCGCCGGCCCCCGGAACACGGTGATCGTCCACCCCGACGACACAGCCGGCCTCCGCGAGACCACCGGCCTCGGCGTGCACCGTGGCTGCTGCGGCCCGTTGGGTACGGGCGGCAGCAACATGGCGTGCGGCACCTGCGGGACACTCGTCGCCACCCTCGCCGCCGACTGCATGGGCCCGCACGAGCTGCACCTCGATCCGCTGCGCGTGTACGCCTACGAGGAGGGCGTGTACGCCTACGAGGAGGGCGTGTACGCCTACGAGGAGGGCGTGTACGCCTACGAGGAGGGCGTGTAGGCCTACGAGGGGGTCGTGTAGGCCTACGAGGGGGTTTCGTCGTGAACGGGCAGGCTTCGGCCAGTGCTGACGCTGCGTCAGCTAGTGACTCGTGAGACGCGTTCGCCGCTCCCCTCTCCCCCGCAGCCGCGTCACCTCCTCCCGCTCAGCTCGCCCTGCTCGCACAGGTCGTCGCCCAGCTCGCCCAGCCTCATCCGGCTCTCTTCGGCCTCCGCTCGGCTCTCTTCGGCCTCCGCTCGGCTTCCTTCGGCCTCCGCCCGGCCTCCTTCCTCCTCACCACCCTCCCTCCTCGAAGATCATCAAGGTGCCGTGACTCCCCGCGCGGACCGCGTGGGTCACACCAGCCGGGACCAGGTACATTTCGCCCTGCCGCACCGACACGGCAACACCGCCCACCGCCAGTTCCAATCTGCCGTCGAGCACGAACAGCGCCTCGACCGCCCCGTGGGCCTCCTCCTCCCCCGCCAACTCGTCCATGCGCAGCACCTTCACGCAGGCAGCGCCCACCCGCCCCAGGGAACGGGAGCTCCAAGCCGCCAGCAGACCAGCCGCCGTTGCCCGTACGTCGATCAGACTCATGGCACGCCTCCCGGCGGACCCCTCCGGTCTTGCCCGAAGGAACCCGCACATCGCGATCAGTGGATGTCGGGACGCTATCCGAGCTGGGACGTCGGCTGGTCGACCGTTCGGCAAAACCTCCCGGGCGGGTGCGTCGGTGTCGGTCACCGGGCCGTGCCGCCCGGTTCGGGTATCGGCTCGACGCTCCGGCCCTCCTCCGCCGACGGGCCCGCGCGGGCGCGGATGTCCGAGGCGAACGGGCCGGTACGGGCACGAGCCGTGACGTCGGCGATGTCGCCCCGTACGGCGCAGCGCACCAACTGCGCGTCCTGGGCGGCCGCCACCCGTCGGGCGGACCCGCAGGCGGCCGTCGCGCCCCGGAGCGCGTGGTCCGCCGCCGCCAGTGCCGCCAAGTCAGCCGCGCCTCCCGCCCGGTGGCGCGCCACGACCACCTGGGCCATGGCGATCACCACCGCGAACACCGTGCAGAGCGCCATCGCCGCGAACACCGCCCACACCGTGGCCGAGCCCTCATCGCCGCCCCACCGTTTCCTCCGCAAGAGCCGTCGCCTCCCCTCGGAGAGTCAGCGTCAGCGGGCCGAGGCCGGGTGACGGCGCCTCGACCCGTACGCGCATCAGGTCGCCCTCCCTCGTCAGCGCCACCCGCGCGCCGCGGGGCGCGGCGCCGCGTGCCACGGCGTCGACGGCCGCCGACGGCTCCGACCGGGCCGCCGCGCGGGCCCCGGCCCGGGCCGCGTCCACGCACTGGATCTGCGCGCAGGCGGCCATCAGGCCCCACAAGAGCAGCCCGGTGAACAGGACCAGCGCCGGAATCACCAGGGCCGCTTCCGCCGTCACGTACCCCCGGTCGCGGTCGTCGTCAGACATGGACGCCGAGGGCCTTCCCGATCAGCGAGCGCACCGCCGCCTCCATCGCGTCGCCCGACATCACCTTGTAGAGCATCGCCGCGGCCGCGCACGCCGCCAGCGTCCCCAGCGCGTACTCCGCCGTGGTCATGCCCCGGTCGCCCGGCGCCCGGTCCGCGACCCGGCCTGTGCCCCGACCCCTACCCCGGTCCGCTGCGGGCCCGCCGCGGAGCGCCCCGGCCCGCTGCCGGATCGCCACCGTCTTCACCCTGGCCCTGTGCTTCGCCCCGGCCCCGCACTTCGCCCCGGCCCGCCAGACCGCGCCGCATCGCCTCAACCACCGTCGTACGAACATCACTTCCCCCTCATACCTCACAGGTGTTGGTGTGGATCTTGAGTCAGTTGCGTGACGCCAGAAGCCCCTCCGCCAGTCCGATCAGGACCGGTACGACGCCGAGCGCCAGGAAGGCGGGGAGGAAGCACGCCGCCAGCGGGAGCGTGACCAACACCCCTGCCCGGCGGGCCCGTTCCGCCGACGAGCGCTGCGCCTGCGCACGCAGCTCCTCCGCGATCCGGGACACGCCCTCCACGGCCGGGACCCCCGATATGCCCGCCCGCTCCAGGCAGCGGGCCAGCCCCCGAGCGCCCGGGAGCGAGCCGAATCGCGTCCATGACGCCGCCGGGTCACCACCCAGGCGGAGTTCGGCGGCCACGCGCCGCAGGCGTTCGCCGACCGTTCCGCCGAGCGAGCGTCCGACCGCTTCGGCGGACTCCCGCGGGCCGGCCCCCGCCGCCAGACAAGCGGCCAGCAGGTCCGCGGCCGGTGCCAGCGCCGCACGCAGCTCGTGCTCGGCCGCCTGCCGCGCCGCCCGGGTTCTCGCGCGGCGCTGCCACCGACCGGCGCCGTACGCCACGGCGAGTCCCAGTACGCCCCCGGTCACCCCGCCGACGAGAATGGCCACGCACACCGCCACCACGGCGGCCCCCGACCGTTCCCGGACCAACCCGGCCCATCGTTGCCCCCGCCCCCGTCGCCCCGCCCGTTTCCGCCTCTCCTCCCGCTTCGAACCCGGAGCCGACACCGGCCCCGGCGCCAGTGCCGGTCCCGGTGTCGTTGCCGGTGTCCGTGCCGATGCCGGTGTCAGCGCCGATGCCGAGCACTGGCGTGCGCCGTCAGGCCCCGAGTGTCCGGTCCCGTCCGCCAGGACCGCCCGTGCCCGCCGCCGCGCGGTCCGTACGCCGCGGGCTTCCCGGACGGCGGCCATCGCGCACAGCCCGGTGGCCAGAACCAAGAAAACAATCCCCAGGGTGTGGATAACTTCTCGTGCGGCAACCTGGGCGGCATCAACGGACATAACGGCCTCCCTCCCTGACGTCTCCCTCGGCAACGTCCCCTGCCGCTACGTCCCCTTCCGCTACGTCCCCTTTCACTGCGCCCCCTTTCGCGACCTCTCCCTCCGCGGCTGCGATGATGCGAGCCGTCCACGCGACGCCGCCCCACTCCAGCAGGCCGCCGACCAGCAGGCACGCCCATCCGGCGGGGGTGTGCAGCAACACCCGGAGCGGGTCGGCGCCGAGGGCGCTGCCTATCGCGAGCCCTCCGGCCGGAAGCAGCGCGAGCATCACGGCCGTCGCCCGCGGGCCCGCCAACTCCGCCCGCAGATCGTTCCGTTGATCTCGCCGGGCTCGAAGGCCGGTCGCGATCCGTTCCAGCCCGGCGGCCAGACCGGCTCCGCCGTCGACGGCGGCCTGCCAGCACGCCGCCACACCGGCCAGCCCCTCCGCCCCCGGCAGCCGCGCCGCCGCCCGCAGGGCCGGTGGCACCTCCCCGCCGAACCGGGCCGCCGCCACCACTGCCGCGCCCGCCTCGCCGAAGCCCGGGGCTCCGGCCGCCACGAGCGCCTGGCCGGGCTGCCGACCCGCCCGCAGCTCACCCGCCACCGCCTCGCAGAGCTCGATCACGGCCGCGCCCCGGCGCTCCCGCTCCCGTACCCGCTCACGGGCCCGGAGCCATCGCCGCACCAGGAACAGCGCCACCACGGCGGCCACCACGGGCACCACCGATCCACCCATCACACCGAGGGCGATGCCGCCCGGCAGACACCACAGCTCTTGCGGGAAGCGCGCATCCCCACCCCCTTTGCCCCTTCTGCTGCCGCCGCTGCCTCGGCCGGCCCGGCACACAGCCCGGTACACGGTCCAAGCGGCCCACGTGGCCCAATGGGCCGCCTGTTGCGGCATCCGCCGAAGGCGCAGCTCTCCGGCTTCACCGTCCGGCCGGGCAGGCTCCCGCCCCCGGTCCCGAATCTCCGGCCCCGCCTGCTCGCCCTCCACGAACAACAGCCGCGCCCGGCGCGCGTTGCCGCCCCGCCCGCCGGAGAGCCACACCGCAGCCCCCGCGCACAGCACTGCCGCGCACACCGGCACCGTCGCCACCGCTGTCGCGCCGACGTCACTCATCCCGCGCCCTCCCCCGCTCGCACAGCCCCATCAACCGCGGCCACCCGGCTGCCTCTTGGAAGCCGTCCGGCGCCCACACCGCGGCCGGTACGGTCACCACGAAGCCGTGCCGATCCCGCTCCAGCACGTCCACCTGCGTCAGTCGCCGCCGCCCGCTCCGGTCCCGCACGAGATGCAGCACCACCGACAGCGCGGCCGCCAACTGGCTGTGCAGCGCCGCCCGGTCGAGCCCCGCCGTCGAACCGAGAGCCTCCAGCCGCGCCGGAACGTCGCACGCGGCGTTCGCATGGACGGTCCCGCAGCCGCCCTCATGCCCCGTGTTGAGCGCCGCCAGCAGGTCCGTGACCTCGGCGCCGCGCACCTCCCCGACCACCAGCCGGTCCGGTCGCATCCGCAGCGCCTGCCGCACCAGATCCCGCAGGGTGACGCGGCCGACACCCTCCTGATTCGCGGGCCGGGCCTCCAGCCGAACGACATGGGGGTGATCCGGTCTCAGCTCGGCGGAGTCCTCGGCCAGTACGAGCCGTTCGGCCGGGCCGACCAGGCCCAGCAGCGAGCTGAGCAAGGTCGTCTTCCCGGAACCCGTACCACCACTGATCAGGAAGGACAGCCGGGCGTCCAGCACGGCCCGCAGCAGGCGGTCGCCGTCCGGTGGCACCGTCCCCGCCGCGACCAGCTCCGCCAGGGCGAAGGCCCGGGGGCGCAGGACGCGCAGCGACAGGCAGGTGCCCGCGACCGCCACCGGGGGCAGTACGGCGTGCAAGCGCGTCCCGTCCGGCAGTCGGGCATCCACCCAGGGCCGGGCGTCGTCCAGCCGCCGCCCGGCCACCGATGCCAGCCGCTGGGCGAGCCGGCGCACCGCGGCCTCGTCGGCGAACCGTACGGCCGTGCGCTCCAGGCCGCCGCCACGGTCCACCCACACCTCGTCCGGTGCGGTGACCAGGACGTCGGTCACCTCCGGCTCGGCGATGAGCGGTTCGAGGGGGCCGCTGCCGACCAGCTCCGACCGCAGGGCGGACACGACGCCCAGCACCTCCGCGTCACCGAGCAGGCGGCCCTCGGCGCGCAGCGCCATCGCCACCCCGGCGGGCGTCGGTTCCGCGCCCGTACGCGCCAGCCGCCCGCGCACCGCCTCCAGCAGCCCGTCCCCGATGCCCGTACCGCTGCCCCACACAGCCTGCCCGCCACCCGGACGCGGTCCCTGCCCCAACGAGCCCCCAACCTCAGCCCCAGCCCCAGAACCGGACCCAAGCCCAGCCCCAGGCCCGCCCCAGGGCCCGACCCCAACCCCACCTCGCCCCCCAGCCCGCACATCTCCCCTCATCCGAGCCCACCTCCCGCACCCTCACCGCGCCCCACAAGCCCGCCGTCCGCCTCCCCGCCCCGCGGCAGCACCCGCTCCCAGAAAGCCGCGCCGAAGTGCCGCAGCGGGCCTCGGGCGTTCGCCCCGGGAGGCGCGCCCCGGGCCAGGGCGTCCGGGAGGCCGGGCTCCCAGGCCAGCTCTCCGGCCAGCGGGAGGCCCAGCAAACGGGCGATCTCTTCGGGTGCCAGCTCCGCGGCCCGGCCGGTACCCGCGCCGGGGCCGGTGCGCGTCACCACCCGTACGTCCGGCAGGACCGTACGGACGAGTCCCGCCACGCGGCGGGCCGCCGCGACCGCCCTCAGCTCGGCGGGGACGACCAGCAGCCCGACGTCGATCTGCGCGAGGGCTTCCACGACCGCCTCGTCCAGCCGCCGGGGCAGGTCCACCACCACGGCGCCGCCCCGTCTGCGCGCCGCCGCCATGACCGCGCGCATCGCCTGCGGCGGGATCGCCACCGCGTCACCGCGGTCCCAGCTCAGTACGCGCAGGGAGTGCAGCCGGGGCAGCGACTCCTCCAGGGCACCGCCGCCCACCCGGCCGCGCGACTCGGCGAAGGCGGGCCAGCGCAGCCCCTCCTCCTTCTCGCCGCCCAGCAGTACGTCCAGGCCGCCGCCCAGCGGGTCCGCGTCGACCAAAATGGTTCGTCTGCGGTCGCGGGCCGCCGTCACGGCCAGGGCGCACGCGAGAGTGCTCGCGCCGGCGCCGCCGCTGCCACCGATCACCCCCACCGTCACGGCCGCCGGCCCGACGCCCTCCACCGCGTCCGCGATCCGGTCGGCGAGCCAGCTCTCGCCGCCGGGGAGCACCAGCACCCGTTCCGCCCCGACGGCGACGGCCAGCCGCCACAGCTGCCGGTCGTCCGCGCCCCGGGCGACGAGCACCACCCCGTCCCTGCGGCCCGCGCCGCACAGCCAGGGCGCGCTGTCGGCACCGACGATCACCAGGGGCGCCGACGCCCAGCCCGGGCCCCGGCCCCGGGCGGCGCCGTGGGCCACTTCGGGCGTCGCCCCGGCCGCCGCGCACAGTCTCAGAAGGTCGTCGAGGAGGTCGTCGTCCTCGGTGATGATCAGTGGTCCGCCGCGCCCTTCGGCGGGCCTCGGCGATTGATCGGAAGCCATACGTCCGGCCACGTTCCGTCCCCCTATCGCTACACAACTCACACATCCGCGAACTCGCGGAGTTTCACCGTGCAGCGATCCGGAAAATCCCGTGGATCTTGGTCCAAAACTGTGGACAACTCAATGCCTGTGAATATCCCAGTCACCTATACCGGCGACCTTGGGGGCTCCCTTAGCGCAGCGCTACGGCTACCCTGCGTGACGTAGGGCGGATGTCAGCAAGCCGCGCGCGAGCAGCGAAGGGGAAGCGGCCGATCCGCCTCGGACGGCCAAAAACGCGTCCGGACATGCGACGACCCCCGCCGGGGGGGAGAGCGGGGGTCGTCCCCACGGCCGACTCGGGGGGGGAGGAGTCGGGCCGGGTTAGCACGGTCGCGAACGATCCGTGACTTCCATGGTGTACCCGAGAGCCTTCTCAGGCAAACCCACGCGCCACACCTTACGCCGAATGGTGGGCGCCTATGCTCGCCTCGTGGAAAACCACTCCGTGCCCCACTCGGCGACTCACTCGACACCCCGCACAGCGGCGTTCTTCGACCTGGACAAGACAGTCATTGCTAAGTCGAGCACGCTGACCTTCAGCAAGTCGTTCTACCAAGGCGGCCTGATCAATCGCCGGGCCGTACTGCGCACCGCCTACGCCCAGTTCGTCTTTCTCGCCGGCGGCGCCGACCACGACCAGATGGAGCGGATGCGCGCCTACCTGTCGGCGCTCTGCCGGGGCTGGGACGTGGCCCAGGTCCGGGAGATCATCGCGGAGACCCTGCACGAGCTGATCGACCCGCTCATCTACGACGAGGCCGCCTCGCTCATCGAGGAGCACCACACCGCGGGCCGCGACGTCGTGATCGTCTCCACCTCGGGCGCCGAGGTCGTCGAGCCGATCGGCCGGCTGCTCGGCGCCGACCGCGTGGTGGCCACCCGTATGGTCGTCGGCGCGGACGGCCGCTTCACCGGCGAGGTGGAGTACTACGCCTACGGCCCGACCAAGGCGCAGGCGGTACGGGACCTCGCCGCCTCCGAGGGCTACGACCTGGCGCGCTGCTACGCCTACAGCGACTCGGCGACCGACGTGCCGATGCTCGAAGCGGTCGGCCACCCGTACGCCGTCAATCCGGACCGCGCGCTGCGGCGCGAGGCCACGAGCCGGGGCTGGCCGGTCCTGTCCTTCACCCGGCCCGTCCAGCTCAAGCAGCGGCTGCCGTCCCTGGCGATGCCGTCGCGTCCGGTGCTCGGCGCGCTGGCCGCCGTGGGCGCGGCCGCCGCGACCGCGGGCCTGGTCTGGTACGCGAGCCGGCGGCGCCCGGTTTTTGCCCGTATCACCCGAGTTTGAAGCGAAAAGTAAAGAACTGTGGTGAGGGGTTCCGCTTCCCTCGCGCCAGGAGTACAAAGGACGTAACGGCCCGCGAGACCGAGGACATCCGAGAGGAAGACCTTCTACGCAGCAAGGCCCCACGGACCGAAGCACGGAAACCGGGCACCCACGCGACGCCGACCCGTCGATTACGGGCCAGCCGCACCAGGTAACGGACCAAGTTCTCCGACCTGATCGGCACATACGGAGCGCGCTTTGGTAACCCGGTCGACGTGCCAGCGGCGGTACCGGAAGGACTGGGTACCGCCGCAACCCTTTGTTCGGGGCGTCCGCAAGGCGCGCTCGGGCCCGCAGGCGCGAAACGGCGCCCGGGAAGCCGTCTCAGCCCCTCACGCCGCTCCGCGCTGCATCGCCTCGCACACCGCCGTGCTCTCCCGCGCCCCCAGCTCCACGGACCGGCCGCAGTGCGCGATCCACGCCGCCATGCCCGCCGGGGTGCCGGACACATAGCCCTCCAGCGCCGCCACGTACGCGGCCCGGTCCTGTTCCGCGTGGCCGACCTCCGCCGGGCAGACCGACTTCGGGTCCAGCCCGCCGCCGACCAGCACGATGCGCTCGGCAGCCCGCGCCACCAGCCCGTTGTACGACCCGAAGGGCCGCAGCGCCAGCAGCTCGCCGTGCACCACGGCGGCCACGACCGGAGCCGGCGCCTCGCTGCCCGCCAGCAGCAGCCGCGCCAGCCCGTCCAGCCGCCCGGCCACCTCGTCGGCGTCCGGCAGCGCCAGCTCCACCAGGGGCTCGTCGACCGGCTCGCCCGCCAGCCGCGGCCTGCCGACCGACTCCTGCTGGGCGCCGCCGCCCGCCGCCACCAGGTGCAGCCGCGCCAGCACCCGCAGCGGCGACTGCCGCCACACACTGAGCAGTTGCCCGGCCTCGGCGGTCAGCCGCAGTGCCGCGCCGACCGTCCGCGGCTCGCCCTCGACGCCGAAGTCGGAACGCCGCCGCACCTCCTCCAGCGCCCATTCGGCACCGGCCAGCGCGGCGGAGGCACGCGCCCCGCGCAGCGCCGCCTCGGAGGTGACCTCGTTGCTGCGCCGCCGCATGATCCGGTGCCCGTAGACCCGGTCCACGCTCTTGCGTACGGAGTCCACGGAGTCGGCGACCCCCGGGAGCGAGGCCAGGGTCGCGAGCGGATCGGCTGTCGTACTCATGGGTACGACCCTACGCACCCCGCCCACCGCAAGGCCCTGCCCCTCGAAGGAGTGGTCTTCTTCACCCGAACCTCTCACCCAAGGCAACTCCGCGATTACCCTTCGTGAACATGAAGATCGCGTTCGTGGGGAAGGGCGGTAGTGGAAAGACCACGCTGTCCTCCCTGTTCATCCGCCACCTCGCCGCCGCCCGCGTCCCCGTGATCGCGGTGGACGCCGACATCAACCAGCACCTGGCCACCGCTCTCGGTATGGACGAGACGGAGGCCGCCGCCCTGCCGGCGCTCGGCGCCCGGCTGCCGCTGGTCAAGGACTATCTGCGCGGCACCAATCCGCGTATCGCCTCCGCCGAGACGATGATCAAGACGACGCCGCCCGGCGACGGCTCCCGGCTGCTGCGGGTCGTCGAGGACAATCCGGTGTACGCGGCGTGCGCCCGGCCCGTGCCCCTGGAGGGCGAAACGGTGCGCCTGATGACGACCGGCCCGTTCGCCGAGTCCGACCTGGGGGTGGCCTGCTACCACTCCAAGGTCGGCGCGGTCGAGCTGTGTCTGAACCACCTCGTGGACGGCCGCGAGGAGTACGTCGTCGTCGACATGACGGCCGGTTCTGACTCCTTCGCCTCCGGGATGTTCACCCGCTTCGACCTGACCTTCCTGGTCGCCGAGCCGACCCGTAAGGGCATCGCGGTCTACCGCCAGTACAAGGACTACGCGCGCGACTACGGCATCGCCCTCAAGGTCGTCGGCAACAAGGTGCAGGGCCCGGACGACGTCGCCTTCCTGGCCGACGAGGTGGGCGAGGACCTGCTGCTGACGGTGGGGGACTCCGCGTGGGTACGGGCCATGGAGAAGGGCCGCCCGCGCCGCTTCGACCTGCTGGAGGCCGACAACCGGCAGGCCCTGAAGGAGCTGCACGCCGCGGCCGACGAAACGTACGAGCAGCGCGACTGGGAGCGCTACACCCGCCAGATGGTGCACTTCCACCTGAAGAACGCGGAGAGCTGGGCGAACGCGAAGACGGGCGCCGACCTGGCGGCCCAGGTCGACCCCGCCTTCGTCCTCGCCGAGCCCGCGGGGGCCCCGCAGCCCGCCTGACGCGCGACCGGGCGGCAAGGGCCCGGCGGCACCGGGCTGGAGCACGGCCAGAGGCCCTGAGGGCCGCCGCCCCGGCAACCCGGCCCCGGAGCCCCGGCGTGCGGCCCTCAGGCGCGCCTCCCCGCTACTCCGCGTCCCTCCGTACCGGCTTGGCCGGGCTGGCCGAGCCGGCGGGCCCGTCCGGTGCGCCGGGCTTCGCGGAGGGCGCGGTCAGGTAGTTCCCCCAGCCGCCCTTCGGTGCCCCGCCCACCGGCAGCCCGCGCAGCTTCTCCACCACCTGCGGGTCCTGCGCGTCGAGCCAGTCGGCCAGCTGCTTGAAGCTCACGCAGCGCACGCCCTTACGGGGGCAGATGGTCTTGATGGAGTCCTCGACGGCGCGCATGTACGTGCCGCCGTTCCAGGACTCGAAGTGGTTGCCGACGAAGAGCGGCGCCCGGTTGCCCTTCTCCGCACGGTCGAACGCGGCGACGAGACCATCCCGCATCTGCTTGCCCCAGGTGGCGTGCATCGCCGGGTCGCCCTTGGTCGTACCGGACTGGTTGGCGAGGAAGTTGTAGTCCATCGAGAGCGTCTCGAAGGCCCGGCCGGGGACCGGGATCTGCTGGAGGGGGAAGTCCCAGACGCCGTCGATCTGCCGGGGCCACAGCTGCCGGCCGCCGACGGAGCTGGAGTCGTAGCGGAAGCCCATCGCCTTGGCGGCAGGGATCAGGTTGCGCTGCCCTTCGAGGCAGGGGGCGCGGCCGCCGACGAGTTCCTTGCTGTAGTCGAACGGCAGCGGCTTCTCGGTCTTCAGGCCGGTGTGCGTCTTCCAGGTCTTGACGAACGTCTCGGCCTGCTGGATCTCGCTCTTCCACTCCTCCGGCGACCAGGTGCCCACGCCGCCGTCGGCACCGCAGAAGTGGCCGTTGAAGTGCGTGCCGATCTCGTTGCCGTCCATCCAGGCGCCGCGGATCTGCTCCACGGTGTCCCGTACGCCCTTGACGTCGTTGAAGCCGATGTCGGAGGCGCCGGGGGTGTGCTTGGGCGGATGGTAGGCCTCTTTCCTGTTGCCCGGGAGCAGATAGACGCCGCTGAGGAAGTACGTCATCCGGGCGTCGTACTTCTTGCCGACCGCCCGGAAGTGGGAGAACAGCTTCTGGCTGTCCTCGCCGGCGCCGTCCCAGGAGAACACCACGAACTGCGGCGGCCGCTCGCCCGGCCGGAGGCGCTCGGCCCTCGGCTGCATCGGCTGGGCCCCGGTGTACGCGGTCGAGCCGTCGCCGATGAGCTTGACCTGCCGGGCGGTGCGCTGCGGCGCCGCCTGCCCCCCTTGGGCGCCGTTCGGTCCGGCCCCGTCGTCCCCGGCGCAGCCGGCGACCGCCGCCAGCGCCATCGTCGTGACCAATCCGGCCGAGACCCTCGATGCGGCTGCCATCAGCCACCTCACTCCCTGAGCTGCGAACTGCGGAACGGAGAATTCGAAAAAACTGATTAACCGTTTTTAAGCTCGCATAAGCCATGAAGTGGGGTGAAAAGGACAAGCGACTCGTCGCCACATTCACTCAAAAGACGGAATGATTGAGCCGAATGCCCGAAAAGGCTCCTCTGTACCTTTACGCGTTATTACGCTTCGTTTACCGATGCTTGAGAGTCACCGATCAGTCACCAAACGTGACCCCGGTCGGCCGGCTCGCGTCCCGCCGCAGTACACCGCCGCCCACGATCGCGCCCCGCGCGACCGCGCCGCCCCGGAGGAGACGGGAATGTCGCAGCTGGAGAAACCGCCGGGCCCGCCGGTATCGCCAGGCCCCCCGCAGCAGCCCCTGCCGTCCAACGGCAGCGGCGGACAGGCCGCCGCCTGGCGCGGCGACCTGTCCGCCTCGCTCGTCGTCTTCCTGATCGCCGTACCGCTCTCGCTCGGCCTCGCCCTGGCCACCGGCGCGCCCCTCCAGGCGGGCCTGGTCGCCGCGGCCGTCGGCGGCATCGTGGCCGGGCTGCTCGGCGGCGCGCCCCTCCAGGTCAGCGGAGCGGCGACGAGTCTGCTCGTGGTCACGGCGGAGCTGGTGCAGCGGTACGGATGGCGGGCCACCTGCGCCGTCACGGTCCTCGCAGGCGTCGCCCAACTGGTCCTCGGGGCCGTACGGGTGGCCCGGGGCGCGCTCGCGATCAGCCCCGCGATCGTGCACGCCATGCTCGCGGGCATCGGCGTCACGATCGCCGTCGGGCAGCTGCACGTGGCGCTCGGCGGCAGCCCCGACAGCTCGGCGGTCGACAACGTCGCCGCACTGCCCGGCCAGTTGGCGCACCCGCACGTCGCCGCCCTGCTCATCGGCGCCGTCACGGTCGCGGTGCTCGTCGGCTGGCGGCGGCTGCCCGGCCGGGTCGGCCGGCTGCTGCGGACGGTACCGGCGCCGCTGGCCGCCGTGGCCGCCGCCACGGCCGTGAGCGCGGCCGTCCCGGTGCCCCGCGTATCGCTGCCCGACTGGGCGCCACCGGCCCTGCCCGCCCTCCCGGACGGGCCGGTTCTGGCGCTCGCCGCGGCCGTCCTGACCGTCACCCTCGTCGCCGGCATGGAGTCGCTGCTGTCGGCGGTCGCCGTCGACCGCCTCGCCGCCGACCACCTGGCGCCCGCACCCGCGCCCCGTACGAACCTGAACCGCGAGCTGGCGGGCCAGGGCGTCGCCAACGTGGTGTCCGGCCTCCTGGGCGGCCTCCCAGTGGCCGGCGGCGCGATGCGCGGCTCGGCGAACGTACGGGCGGGCGCCGCCACCCGGCGCGCCACCGTGCTGCACGGCGCATGGGTGGTGCTCTGCGCCGGCCTGCTCGCCAGCACCCTGGAGCTGATCCCGCTGGCCGCACTCGCCGCGCTGGTCATGGTCGTCGGCGTACGGATGGTGAGCTTCGCGCACATCCGGCACGTGCAGCGGCACCGCGAGTTCCCGGTCTACGCGGCCACCTTGGGCGGCGTGGTCCTCTTCGGCGTCCTCCAGGGCGTGGCCCTCGGCATCGGGGTCACGGTCTTCCTGTCGCTGCGCCGGCTGACCCACACCCGGGTCACGGTCGCCGCCGAGAACGGCCGCCACCGGGTGCGTGTCAACGGCCAGTTGACCTTCCTCGCGGTGCCGCGGCTGACCCGGGCCCTCGCCCAGGTGCCCGCCGGTGCCGACACGGTCGTCGAGCTGGGCGGCTCGTTCATGGACCACGCCGCGTACGAGGCCCTGCGGGTCTGGTCCGACGCGCACCGTGCGGGCGGCGGCTGGGTGAGCCTCGGCGGGCGCGCCGGACGCCCGATCGCGGAGCCCGCGAGCGCCCACCACTGCCGGCCGTGGACCCCGTGGCGCAACCACCACTGCACCCGCCCGCCCCAGGGGGCCGCGGCGGCGCCGCGGTCCAGCGGCAGCCAACTGCTGGGCGGGGTGACCGCGTTCCAGCGTCACACGGCACCGCTCGTACGGGACGAGCTGGCGCGGCTGGCCCTCGAAGGCCAGCGGCCCACCCAGCTCTTTCTGACGTGCGCCGACTCCCGCCTGGTCACCAGCATGATCACCGCAAGCGGGCCGGGCGACCTGTTCACCGTCCGCAACGTCGGCAATCTGATGCCGCCGCCCGGCACCGACCACACCTGCGACTCGGTGGGCGCGGCCATCGAGTACGCGGTCGAGGTGCTGAAGGTCGGCTCGCTGACCGTCTGCGGGCATTCGGGGTGCGGCGCGATGCAGGCGCTGCTCGGCTCGGACCACGAGCCGGGCGCGCAGACCCCGCTCGCGCGCTGGCTGCGGCACGGCCGTCCGAGCCTGGCCCGTATGCAGCGGATCGGCCGTCTGGGCCGGGGCGAGGTGGCACTCGCCGACCGCCCGGTGGCCGACGACGTGGAACGGCTCGCCCTCGTCAACGTCGTCCAGCAGCTCGACCACCTGATGTCGTACCCCTGCGTGGCCCACCGCGTCGCCGAGGGCGCCCTCACCCTGCACGGCATGTACTTCCACGTGGCCGAGGCGCAGGCGTATGTACTCGACCGGACGACGGGACGATTCGGCGCGGTGCGCCCCGAGGCGGCGGTCACGTCGTAGCGGGACCGATGGCCGGAGCGCGCACATATTTGGAACTTCCAATAATTGGACATTCCAAGTACTGTGCGGCCATGGACGACGCACGCCTCAACGAAGAGCTGATCGACTCCCTGTTCGCCATCCGCACCCAGGTGCACGCCGAGTTGCGGGACCTGGCGCGCGAGGTCGGGCTGACGGACACGCAGACCGACGTGCTGTGGCGGCTGAGCCGGGAGCAGGAGATGACCGCACGCCGGCTGGCCGACCGGCTGCAGTGCGACGCGTCGACGGCCACGTCGATGATCGACCGGCTGGAGAAACGCGGCCTGGTACGCCGAGTGCCGCACCCCACCGACCGCCGGGCGAAGGTCATCCAGCTCACCGACGAGGGGTGCGCGCTGCGCGACCGCGTCATCCGGCACAGCGCCGGCCACTCGCCCTTCGCCCGCCTCGACCGCGCAAGCAGGCTGCGCCTGCACGCACTGCTGCGCGAGGTGACCGACGGGACCGAGACGACCGAGGCCCCCGCCGGCGAGGACGACCACGGCGAGGGCCGGCGATGAGTACCGCGGCAACCACCGTGATCACCGGCGGCAGCTCGGGGCTGGGCCTGGTGACGGCACGTCACCTCGTCGAGGCCGGGCAGAGAGTCGTCCTCGTCGGCCGGGACGCCGCGCGCACCGCCGCAGCGGCCGACAGCCTGCGCGGCCTCGCCCCCGACAGCCGGGATGCCCCCAGGACATACGCCGCCGACCTGGAGCAGTGGTCGCAGGTCCGCGACCTGGCGGAGAGGCTCGCTTCGGACGCCGTCTCCGTAGACGTACTCATCAACAACGCCGGGGCCGCGTTCCCTCGCTACGAGCAGACCGCGGACGGCGCCGAGCGGACCTACGCCCTCAACCACCACGCGCCGTTCCTGCTCACGCACGCCCTCCTGGCCGACGGAGCGCTCGCCCCCAACGCCAGGATCATCAACTTGTCGACGTACGTGGAGAAGCGCGGCAAACTCGACACCAGCGATCCCGACGTCGCCGGCAGGTCGTGGAACAGCCGCTTCTACCACCAGATCAACGTCTACGCGACCAGCAAACTCGTCAGCCTCCTGGCCACCCGGGAACTCGCGCGGCGCCTGCCCGACGGCATGAGCGCCTACAACGCCGATCCCGGGATGGTGAAGGGCACCGCCATCAACCGCAACGCCGGCGGGCTGATGCGGCTGACCGCCCCGCTGTTCAAGCCGTTCGCCATCTCCCCGGACGCCGGCGTGCAGACTCCTGTCCGGCTGGCCACGGCCTCCCCCGCACCGCGGCCCAGCGGCGGCTTCTTCAGCAAGTCCGAGCCGGACACCCCCTCCCGCCTGGCCCAGGACGACGAACTCGCCCACACGGTCTACGAGAAGACCGCCCGCCTACTGGGGATCGAGCCGCTGCGGCAGTAGGCCTCCCCTCTCAAGCCCGTTCAAATCCCCTCAAGTCGCACTGCTCCGGACCCCGAAGGCAACCAGCCCGGCCCCCGCCAGACGGCTCATCCCGCGCCGGAACCGGGGCGTGTCGATCGCCGTGCGCGCGGCGGCGATCACAGACGTCCAGAACAGCAGCCACACGACGACGACGGCCACATGCACGACCGCGAGCGCCCCGATCTGTAGCGCGACGGGGCGGTCGGACGTGAGGAACTGCGGTACGAGGGTGAGGTAGACCGAGGCCGCCTTCGGATTGAGGACGTTGGACCACAGGCCCTGCCCGAAACCGCCGAGCCTGGCCCACGGCAGGCGCGCTCGCGTCCGTACCTCGGCATCGGCGCCGCGACGCGCCGAGCGCCACGTGGTGACGCCCAGCCAGACGAGATAGACGCCGCCCAGGAGCTTCACCGCCGTCAGCGCCTGCGCCGACGACATGACCAGTGCCGACAGGCCCACCGCCGCGAACATCGCGTGGCACAGGAGCCCGAACGCCGAGCCGAAGGTGACGAGTATGCCGTCGGTGCGCGAGCCGGCGATGACTCGCTGCGTGACAAGGGTGAAGCTGGTGCCGGGAATCAAGGTGAGGGGGATGACCGCGGCCGCGAAGCCGAGTATCTGCTGCCACTGCACACGACAAGCCTAGGCAACAGGACCGCGCGATGCCGCGTGGACGGCCTTCGCCGGACGTGCCGCTTTCCGTGGCGCGTCCATGGGTCCCGCCTCGGACCCCTGACGGGACCGTGCCCCGCCGTCAGCCCGAGGCCCCTTCTTCACCCCCCTCCAAGCCCCCGTAAACCCGCCCGTAAATAGCACTTGACCTGCACATCAATAAAGGTCTACACCAATTTTTGACGGCAACCCTTGTCAGGGCGGGTGGTGGGCTGATGAGCTATGGCCCGGGACACATCGCACGCCCTGGGATTGGGAGATGACGTGAGCAACGAAAGCCTGGCCAACCTTTTGAAGGAGGAGCGGCGGTTCGCGCCGCCCGCCGATCTGGCCGCGAACGCCAACGTCACCGCAGCGGCGTACGAACAGGCCACGGCGGACCGGCTGGGCTTCTGGGCCACCCAGGCCAAGCGTCTGACCTGGGCGACCGAGCCCACCGAGACACTCGACTGGTCCAACCCGCCGTTCGCCAAGTGGTTCGCCGACGGCAAGCTCAACGTCGCGTACAACTGCGTGGACCGCCACGTGGAGAACGGACTCGGCGACCGCGTCGCCATCCACTTCGAGGGCGAGCCGGGCGACGCCCGCTCCATCACCTACGCCGAGCTGCAGCGCGAGGTCTCCCAGGCCGCCAACGCGCTGACCGAGCTGGGTGTCGAGGCCGGCGACCGGGTCGCGATCTACCTGCCGATGATTCCCGAGGCCGTCATCGCCATGCTGGCCTGCGCCCGCCTGGGCGCGCCGCACTCGGTCGTCTTCGGCGGCTTCTCCGCCGACGCGCTGGCGACCCGTATCAACGACGCCGACGCCCGCGTGGTGATCACCGCGGACGGCGGCTACCGCCGCGGCAAGCCCTCCGCCCTCAAGCCCGCCGTCGACGAGGCGCTGACCAGGCCCGGTACGGAGAACGTGCGCAGCGTCCTGGTCGTACGCCGTACGGGCCAGGAGGACGTGGCCTGGACCGAGGGCCGCGACGTGTGGTGGCACGAGGTCGTCGGGCGGCAGAGCGAGACCCACATCCCGCAGGCGTTCGACGCCGAGCACCCGCTGTTCATCCTCTACACCTCCGGCACCACCGGTAAGCCCAAGGGCATCCTGCACACCACCGGCGGCTACCTCACCCAGGTGGCGTACACCCACCACGCCGTCTTCGACCTCAAGCCGGAGACCGACGTCTACTGGTGCACCGCCGACGTCGGCTGGGTGACCGGCCACTCGTACATCACCTACGGCCCGCTGGCCAACGGCGCGACCGAGGTCCTCTACGAGGGCACGCCGGACACGCCGCACCAGGGCCGCTGGTGGGAGATCGTGCAGAAGTACGGCGTGACGATCCTCTACACCGCGCCCACCGCGATCCGCGCCTGCATGAAGTGGGGCGACGACATCCCCGCGAAGTTCGACCTGTCCTCGCTGCGGGTCCTCGGTTCGGTGGGCGAGCCCATCAACCCGGAGGCGTGGATGTGGTACCGCAAGCACATCGGCGCCGACCTGGCCCCGATCGTCGACACCTGGTGGCAGACGGAGACCGGCGGCATGATGCTCAGCCCGCTGCCCGGTGTCACGGAGACCAAGCCCGGCTCGGCGCAGCGCCCGCTGCCCGGCATCGCGGCCACCGTCGTGGACGACGAGGCCCACGAGGTGCCGAACGGTGGCGGCGGCTATCTGGTCCTGACCGAGCCGTGGCCGTCCATGCTGCGGACGATCTGGGGCGACGACCAGCGCTACCTGGACACGTACTGGTCCCGCTTCCAGGACAAGTACTTCGCGGGCGACGGCGCGAAGAAGGACGAGGACGGCGACATCTGGCTGCTCGGCCGGGTGGACGACGTGATGCTGGTGTCCGGCCACAACATCTCCACCACCGAGGTCGAGTCCGCGCTGGTCTCGCACCCGAAGGTCGCCGAGGCCGCGGTCGTCGGCGCGACCGACCCGCAGACGACCCAGTCGATCTGCGCCTTCGTCATCCTGCGCGGCACCGCGGCGGAGGACGAGGGCCTGGTGGAGGAGCTGCGGGCGCACGTCGGCAAGCAGCTGGGCCCGATCGCCAAGCCCAAGCGTGTGCTGCCGGTGGCCGAGCTGCCGAAGACCCGTTCCGGCAAGATCATGCGCCGGCTGCTGCGCGATGTCGCCGAGAACCGCGACCTGGGCGACGTCTCGACGCTGACGGACTCCGGCGTCATGGACCTCATCCAGGCCAAGCTGCCCGCCGCGGCCAGCGAGGACTGACCGGGCGGTCGCGGTCGGCACCGCGCGTTCGAACGCACGTGCCGATGAGTGACCAGCACCGCGAGGGGCACCCGTCCGCAGACCGGCCGGGTGCCCTTCGCCTGTTCCGGGCGCCCCGCACTCCTCGCCGGGCGGCCGATCGCACCATATGCCCGTAAGGTGAAGATCGCCGGAATGTTCCCTTCGTAGCCCAGGTACAGTAGGGATCGCGTCAAGAACGCGACAAATACCAAAGGTGCGCCGGGAAGTCTGGTCGGCAACTGCAACAGCCGTATCCAGCTGCCGAAACACCGGAGGTCTTCGCGTGAGCGCGCCCCACAACCGCCGATCCATATTCCTCGGGCGGATGTCCCTTCCCGAGCGGAACTTCATCGCGGATGCCCTGCGCGCCGAGACCGTCGGCGGCGTCCTCCTGCTGATCGCCGCAGTCGTGGCCCTCGTCTGGGCCAACACCCTGGGTGCAAGCTACGAGTCCGTACGGGGCTTCCACCTCGGCATCGGCTCCATCGGCCTGGACCTGTCCGTCCAGCACTGGGCGGCCGACGGCCTGCTCGCCGTCTTCTTCTTCGTCGCCGGCATCGAACTCAAGCGTGAGCTGGTCGCGGGCGACCTGCGCGAGCCCAAGAAGGCCGCGCTCCCGGTGATCGCCGCGCTCTGCGGCATGGTGATGCCCGCGCTGGTCTACTTCGTGGTCAACACCGTCGGCGGCGGCTCGACCGACGGCTGGGCGGTGCCGACCGCCACCGACATCGCCTTCGCGCTGGCCGTCCTCGCCGTCATCGGCACCTCGCTGCCGTCCGCGCTGCGCGCCTTCCTGCTCACCCTCGCCGTCGTCGACGACCTCTTCGCGATCCTGATCATCGCGGTCTTCTTCACCTCGCAGCTCAACTTCCTGGCACTCGGCTTCGCCGTCGCCGGCCTCGTCGTCTTCTACCTGCTGCTGCGCAAGGGCGTACGCGGCTGGTACATCTACGTACCGCTCGCCCTGGTCATCTGGGGCCTGATGTACAACAGCGGCGTGCACGCCACGATCGCGGGCGTCGCCATGGGCCTGATGCTGCGCTGCCACCGCCGCGACGGCGAGGAGCAGTCGCCCGGTGAGCACATCGAGCACTTGGTGCGGCCCGTCTCGGCCGGTCTCGCGGTGCCGCTGTTCGCCCTCTTCTCGGCGGGGGTGTCGGTCTCCGGCAGCGCGCTGCACGACGTCTTCACCAAGCCGGAGACGCTGGGCGTCGTGCTCGGCCTGGTCGTCGGCAAGGCCGTCGGCATCTTCGGCGGTACGTGGTGCGCGGCCCGCTTCACCAAGGCGGAGCTGAACCCCGACCTGAAGTGGCCGGACCTCTTCGCCGTCGCCTCGCTCGCCGGCATCGGCTTCACGGTCTCCCTGCTCATCGGCGAACTGGCCTTCACCGACGACCCGCTGCTGACCGACGAGATCAAGGCCGCCGTGCTGATGGGCTCGCTGATCGCCGCGGTGCTGTCCGGAATCCTGCTGAAGATACGTAACGCCAAGTACCGCGGACTCTGCGAGGACGAGGACCGCGACGAGGACCAGGACGGCATCCCGGACGTGTACGAACTGGGCAATCCGGAGTACCACCTGCGGATGGCGAAGATCCTCGAAGCGAAGGCCGCGGAACACCGCCGCCTTGCCGAAGTGGCCTCCGGCGCCGACGCCGGGGACGATGGTCCGGCATGATCTGAGAGGCTTTGCATCCGGGAGAAGACAAGAGGGAGACGTCGATGAGCACAGCCGACGACGGCGCGGACCGCAGCCTCGGGCAGCTGGTGGCCACGGCCACCGCCGAGATGTCCGCGCTGGTGCACGACGAAATCGCACTGGCCAAGGCCGAGCTGCGGCAGGACGCCAAGCGGGCCGGCATCGGCAGTGCCGCGTTCCTCGTGGCCGGCGCGCTGGCGCTCTTCGCGCTGCCCGTACTGAGCTTCGCGGCCGCCTACGGCATCCACAACCTCGGCCTCGGCCTCGCCTGGTCCTTCCTGATCGTCGGCGGTGCCTTCCTGGTCGTCGCCCTGCTGCTGGTCCTGGTGGCGGTCAGCAAGATCAAGAAGATCAAGAAGCCGGAGAAGACCATCACTTCGGCCAAGGAGACGGCCGCCGTACTGCAGAACGTCAAGCCGCATCCGCGCGCGGTTCCCGAGGACCACCCGGTCCTGGAGTCTGTGACACGCTCCTCCGTATGACGGCTCCCGACAGTTCCGACTCGGTCGTACGTCCCGACGGGCCCTGGACCCATCGGGACGTGGCGGCCAACGGCGCCCGTTTCCACATCACCGAGATGGGTGACGGGCCGCTGGTGCTGTTGCTGCACGGCTTCCCGCAGTTCTGGTGGACGTGGCGCCATCAGCTCCCGGCGCTCGCCGGCGCGGGGTTCCGGGCGGTGGCGATGGACCTGCGGGGCGTGGGCGGCAGCGACCGCACGCCCCGCGGCTACGACCCGGCCAACCTCGCCCTGGACATCACGGGCGTCGTACGGTCCCTCGGCGAGCCGGACGCCGCCATCGTCGGGCACGACCTCGGCGGCTACCTGGCGTGGACCGCCGCGGTGATGCGGCCCAAGCTCGTACGGCGGCTGGCGGTGTCCTCCATGCCGCACCCGCGGCGCTGGCGCGCGGCCATGCTCGCCGACTTCAAGCAGAGCCGGCAGAGCTCCTACGTCTGGAACTTCCAGCGGCCGTGGCTGCCCGAACGCCGGCTGGTGGCGGACGACGCCGCCCTGGTGGGGCGGCTGATCCGGGACTGGTCCGGGCCGCGGCTGCCCGAGGACGAGGACGTCGAGGTCTACCGGCGGGCGATGAGCATCCCCTCGACCGCGCACTGCGCGATCGAGCCGTACCGCTGGATGGTGCGGTCGATGGCCCGGCCGGACGGCATCCAGTTCAACCGGCGCATGAAGTGGCCCGTACGAGTGCCGACGCTGCATCTGCACGGCTCGCTCGACCCGGTGATGCGCACCCGCAGCGCGGCCGGCTCCGGCGAGTACGTGGAGGCCCCGTACCGCTGGCGGCTCTTCGACGGGCTCGGGCACTTCCCGCACGAGGAGGACCCGGTGGCGTTCTCCGCCGAGCTGATCAACTGGCTGAAGGACCCGGAGCCGGACCGGTAGGGCCGAAGGCGGTGGTTCGGGGCCGGTGATCGCGGGGCGGAAGCCACCGTTCCAGGCCGCCGGACGCAGGGCGGAAGCCATCGTTCCAGGTCGGTGGCCATGGGGCGGGAGCGCCCGGCGGGGCGACACGCCGAACTGATCCGAACGCACGTATGACGAACAGCCAATTGCCGCCCGCATAGGCCAATTGACGGCCCGCCGGGCGGTTACGGAAGCCGGGGCACGGGCAGAGTCGTGGGTATGGGCTGGACGCACGACTACCGTGACGTGGCACGCAACCGCCGCAGCAGCGCCGCTGCAGTGGGCACTCAGGAGAGGGGTTCCTCGGACCTTGTGTCCGGTGGGTCCCCCGACCTCGCCCACCCGCTGGGCATTCCGCGCATCCTGCGCCGCCGGGCGCGCTGGATGACCGCGCGCCTGAAGCATCCACGGACCTGACCCCCGCCGGAGCCCCGGGCCGGGGCGCGGGCGTCCGGCTCCCCGCCCGGCCCCGTCCGGCCCGGTGACCCGTCACATCGCGCACCCCTGGCTGTCCACCGGCCGCTGGGCCGTCCGCCCCTTGGTGACGTCCTCGCGGATCTCGGCGGCGGTCAGCGCGTAGCCGGTGTTGGTGTCGTCCAGGGACTTGGCGAAGATCACTCCGTACACCTCGCCGTTCGGCGTGAGCAGCGGGCCGCCGGAGTTGCCCTGCCGGACCGTGGCGTACAGGGAGTAGACATCACGGCGGACCGTGCCGCGGTGGTAGATGTCCGGCCCCGAGGGCTGGATACGGCTGCGGATGCGGGCCGCGCGGACGTCGTAGCCGCCGTTCTCCGGGAAGCCGGCGACGATGGCGCCCTTGCCGCTGTCCGCGTCGTCCGGTGCGAAGCGCAGCGCGGGCGCGGACAGTGACGGCACGTCGAGCACCGCGATGTCGCGCTCCCAGTCGTACAGGACGACGTTCGCGTCGTACGTGCGGCCTTCGCCGCCCACCTGGACGGTCGGTTCCCTGACGCCGCCGACCACGTGCGCGTTGGTCATGACCCGGTGCGGCGCGAAGACGAAGCCGCTGCCTTCGAGGACCTTGCCGCAGCTCGGGGCCGTACCGACTATCTTCACGATGCTCTTGCGCGCCTGGGCCGCGACCGGGCTCCTGGCCAGCTCGGGGTCGGGGGCCGGCACCGCGTGGATCGGCTCGTTCGAGAACGGCGTGAAGACCTGCGGGAAGCCGTTCTGCGCGAGGACCGAGGAGAAGTCCTTGAACCAGTTGCTCGCCTCCTGCGGCATCACCTGGGAGACGCCGAGCAGCACCTTGGAGTTGCGGACCTCCTTGCCGAGCGTCGGCAGCGAGGTGCGGGCCAGCATGGAGCCGATGAGCCAGGCGACCAACAGCATCGCCAGGACGTTGACCAGCGCGCCGCCGGTGGCGTCCAGGGCGCGCGCCGGCGACCAGGTGATGTAGCGGCGCAGCTTGTTGCCCAGATGGGTGGTCAGCGCCTGCCCCACCGAGGCGCACACGATCACGATGGCGACCGCCGCGATCGTGGCGAAGGTGCCCGGTGTGGCGTCGTCGGTGATCTCGTTCCAGATCACGGGCAGCAGGTAGACCGCGACCAGGCCGCCTCCGAGGAAGCCGATCACGGACAGGATGCCGACGACGAAACCCTGGCGGTAGCCGACGACGGCGAACCACACGGCCGCGAGCAGCAACACGATGTCCAGCACGTTCACGCCCGCCACCGTCTCACGCGCGCCGGTCGAGCGGGACCTGCTTGGCACGGTCCCACGGCAGCTCCCACCCCGCGTAATGCAGGATTCGGTCAATCACCCCGGCGGTGAAACCCCAGACCAGGGCGTCCTCGACGAGGAAGGCGGGGCCCACGTGGCCGCTGGGGTGGCGGGCGGTCACCCGGTGGGCGGGGTCCGTGAGATCCGCCACGGCAACCGTGAAGACCCGCGCGGTCTCCGCCTCGTCCACCGCGCCCACCGGGCTCGGCTCGCGCCACCAGCCCAGGACGGGCGTGACGACGAAGCCGCTCACGGGGATGTACAGCCGCGGCAGCACGCCGAACACCTGGACACCGGACGGGTCCAGGCCGGTCTCCTCCCACGCCTCGCGCAGCGCGGCGCGCACCGGGCCCTCCCCCTCCGGGTCGCCGTCCTCGGGGTCGAGGGCGCCGCCGGGGAACGAGGGCTGCCCGGCGTGCGAGCGCAGGGTGCCCGCGCGCTCCATGAGCAGCAGCTCCGGGCCGCGGTCGCCGTGCCCGAAGAGGATCAGTACGGCGGACTGCCGGCCGCCGCTCTCGGGCGGCAGGAACCGGCTGAGCTGGTGGGGCTCGATCGTGGCGGCGGCGCGGGAGACCGGCGCCAGCCACCGCGGCAGGCCGTCGGTGCGGACGGCCGCCTCGTACGCCACGGTCGTCTTCCCGTACTGCTCCCGTGCGCTCGTCATACGCGCCCCCTCAGGCCCTTGAATCGGTGCGATCGATGGTCATGCGACGGTGTCCGGTCCTATTCGGGCTGAGTCCGATTCCGGCCGGTGCGGTTCCGCTTCGGGGTGTGACGGTTTTGTCCCAGTCGGGGCGGCGGTGGCGGAACGGACGCCGGAAGGCCGGTACCGGACGGGCCGGACACAGGTGCGGGGCGCGCCCGCGGGCCGGGCACGGGGCGCGCTCAACGGCCCGCCAGCGGGGGCGCGGGCTGTCCCGGGTAGTCGGCCGGGGGCCGCAGCCGCTGGCCCGGCTGGCCGCCCATCTCGTACTTGAGCAGCTTCTTCGCCTTCTCCGGGTCCAGCTCGCCCTCGCCGTACGAAGGGCAGTCGTGCGCGATGGGGCAGGCGCCGCAGGCGGGCTTGCGGGAGTGGCAGATCCGGCGGCCATGAAAAACGACGCGGTGCGAGAGCATCGTCCACTCGCTCTTGGGGAAGATCTCGGCGATCTCCGCCTCGACCTTCTCCGGGTCCTGCTGCTCGGTCCAGCCGAAGCGCCGGACCAGCCGGCCGAAGTGGGTGTCGACCGTGATGCCCGGTACGCCGTAGGCGTTGCCCAGGACGACGTTGGCGGTCTTGCGCCCGACGCCGGGGAGGGTGACCAGGTCCTCCAGGCGGCCGGGCACCTCGCCGTCGAAACGGTCCCGCAGCGCCGTCGAGAGGCCCAGCAGCGACTTCGCCTTGGCCCGGAAGAAGCCGGTCGGCCGGATCAGCTCCTCCAGCCGCTCGGGCTCGGCGGCGGCCATGTCCTCCGGGGTGGGATAGGCGGCGAACAGGGCCGGGGTGGTCTGGTTGACCCGCAGGTCGGTGGTCTGCGCGGACAGGACCGTGGCGACGAGCAGCTCGAAGGAGTCGCGGAAGTCCAGCTCGGGGTGGGCGTACGGATACACCTCGGCCAGCTCGCGGTTCATCCGGCGGGCGCGGCGCACCATGGCCGTACGGGATTCGGCCTTGGCGGGACGCGCGGCGGACGCCGACGGGGCGGCGGCCTTCTTCGCGGCGGGCTTGGTGGCGGTCTTCTTGGTCGCCGTGGCCTTGGCGGGGGCCTTCGCGGCGGCGGTCTTCTTGGCGGGGGCCTTCTTGGCCGTCGCGGTCTTCTTGGCCGTGGCCGTCTTCTTCGCCGTGGCGGTCTTCGCCACAGAGGTCCCGGTTGCGGCCGCGGTGGCGGACTTCTTCCGCGCCGTCGCCTTCCGCGGCTTTTCCTCGGATTTCACCGCTTTCGCGGCGTCGGCGGGCGCCTGTTCGCCCACAGCGGAATCACGGCCCGCGCTCACTCGCTCAGCCCCCTTGTCCTGTGCTCTCACCGGCGTATTGGACACTCGGCCAGACTAAGGCCACCCACCGACATCCGGTCCGATCGTCAGTGCCCGTGGGTCCAATCGGCCCCCTGCCGTATGGCTTGCGCCACGGGTCCGGCATCCTTGTGATTGATCGCACTGTTTTGCATTCCGGCATGATGGGGACCAAGGTCCCTTTGAGCATGTCGACAAGGAGAGATCTCGTGGACGACGTTCTGCGGCGCGCACCGCTCTTCGCGGCGCTCGATGACGAGCAGGCGGCCGAGCTGCGCGCCTCGATGGGAGAGGTCACGCTCGCCCGCGGCGACGCCCTGTTCCACGAAGGGGACCCGGGCGACCGCCTGTACGTGGTCACCGAGGGCAAGGTGAAGCTGCACCGCACCTCCCCGGACGGGCGGGAGAACATGCTCGCCGTCCTCGGCCCCGGCGAGCTGATCGGCGAGCTCTCCCTCTTCGACCCGGGCCCGCGCACCGCCACCGCCACCGCGCTCACCGAGGTCAAGCTGCTCGGCCTCGGCCACGGCGACCTGCAGCCCTGGCTGAACGCCCGCCCGGAGGTCGCCACGGCGCTGCTGCGCGCCGTCGCCCGCCGCCTGCGCAAGACCAACGACCAGATGTCCGACCTGGTCTTCTCCGATGTGCCGGGCCGTGTCGCCCGCGCTCTCCTGGACCTGTCGCGCCGCTTCGGCGTGCAGTCCGAGGAGGGCATCCACGTCGTGCACGACCTCACCCAGGAGGAGCTGGCCCAGCTCGTCGGCGCCTCGCGCGAGACGGTCAACAAGGCCCTCGCGGACTTCGCGGGCCGCGGCTGGCTGCGCCTGGAGGCGCGCGCGGTGATCCTGCTGGACGTGGAGCGCCTGGCGAAGCGTTCGCGCTGACGTACCCCGCCGTCACGGCACCGAAAGGGTCCTGCTTCCCCCGGAGGCGGGACCCTTTCGCGTGAACCCGGCCGACCGGCCCTACGGGCGCTCCGGCCCCGTCGCCCGGGCTTGCCCTACCGGCCGGGCGGCAGGGCCCTACGCCCCTCCCGGCAGCTGCTGCGTGGCGCAGTGGATGCCGCCCCCGCCCGCACCGACCGCGTCGATCGTGATCTGCCGGATCTCGCGGCCGGGGTGCAGTTCGCGCAGCACCGAGGCCGCCCGGTCGTCGGCCCGGCGGTCGCCGAAGCGCGGCAGGACCACCACCCCGTTGGCCACGCAGTAGTTCAGGTACGAGGTGAGGAACTCCGGCCCCCGGTCCCCGATCGCGTACGGGTCGGGCTCCGGGATCTCGACGATCTCCAGCCGCCCGCCGCGGGCGTCCGTGACCTCCGCGAGGACGCCGCGCGCCTGCTCGTACGCCTGCGTCCACACGTCCGGGCCGTCCCCGTCCCACGGCCGGTTCAGGGCGACGACACCGGGTGCCACGAAGCGCGCGAGGCCGTCGATGTGGCAGTCGGTGATGTCCTCCCCGCGTACGCCGTCGACCCAGATCACCCGGGACACGCCCAGGACGCGCCGCAGCTCCCGCTCGATGTCCGCCCGCGTCCTGCCGGGGTTGCGGTTGGCGTTGACCAGCGAACTCTCCGCGACGAGCAGCGTGCCGCCGCCGTCCACCTCGAAGGAACCGCCCTCGGCCGTGATCCCGGCACCGATACGGGCGATGCCTTCGTGGCGCAGCAGGTTGCGGGCGGCCTCGCCGTCGTTCGGGTGGCGCTGTTTGCCGCCCCAGCCGTTGAAGTGGAAGTCGACGCCCGCGCGGGCGGGGCCGTCCGGCGCGTCGGCGCACGTGACGAAGACCGGCCCGGTGTCCCGTATCCACAGGTCGTCGACCGGCACCGGCACGATCTGCACCGCCGTACCGCACGCGCGGCGGGCCCGCTCCTCCTCCGCCGGCCCCGCGAGCAGCGCGACCGGCTCGTATTCGGCGAGCGTGCGCGCCAGCCGCGCGATGTCCCGCTGTACGGCGGGGGCCAGGTCTCCCCAGAGGGAGTCGAGCGGCGGCCAGGCGAGGTACATGCCGGAGTGCGGCTCCCACTCGGCAGGCATACGCATCACCGGCGTCGCCGGCATCGCCGACGTGATCGGCATGGCCGCCGCCCTCCATCCTGGCCGACACGGGCCGCCAGCCCCTGCCCGTACCCCGTCCTGACTGAATTTTCAGTCAGCCACTCTCGAACGTAGCACCAGGAGGGCCCCACAGCGACCGGGTATACGGTTGACGGCTGTGTCCGAGCGCCGAGTACAGATCCTGGAAGCCGCGACCCGCACCATCGCGCGCAACGGCGTACGCGGCCTGCGGGTGGAGGAGATCGCGGCCGCGGCCGGGGTGTCCACCGGGCTGATCTACTACCACTTCGGCGGCCGGGCGGAACTGCTGCGCCGCACCCTGGACTTCATCGGCGAGCGCGCCGAGCGCTACACGGCGCCGGCCTCGCAGACCGTCCGTACGGCGGGCCCGCGCGCCCAGCTGGAGGACATGCTGCTGCGCGAGCTCCAGGACGTCCCCGAGATGGTGGAGAACAGCACCGCCTGGGGAGAGTTCCAGTCCAGCGCCGTCTTCGACACCGGGCTGCGGGAGCAGCTGCGCGAGGTGACCCGGCAGTGGTCCGATGACGTCGCCGACCTCGTACGGGAGGCCCAGGCCGCCGGGACGGCCGACCGGAGCGCCCCGGTGGCCGACGTGGCCGAGCGGCTGACCGCGCTGGTGGAGGGGCTCAGCACCCGCTGGCTGACCGGCTCGGTGCCCCTGGAGCGCGCCCGCGAGC
Organism: Streptomyces sp. NPDC059788; assembly: GCF_042732265.1. Lineage (NCBI taxonomy): Bacteria > Bacillati > Actinomycetota > Actinomycetes > Kitasatosporales > Streptomycetaceae > Streptomyces > Streptomyces sp. NPDC059788. The sequence continues at coordinate 171,607 of NZ_JBHWHY010000008.1, forward strand.
TGCTGCGCGGCGGCATCGAACGCGAGCTGGGCGCGGCGGAAGAGGCCTGAAGGGGCGGCGGCCGCCTGGCGTCCTCGACGCCGCCCGATGCCCCCTCAGATCAGATCAACCGGTGCCCCCTCAGATCAGCCCGTGCTCCCCGAGATAGTCCATCTGCGCCCGTACGGACAGTTCGGCGGCGGGCCACAGCGTGCGGTCCACGTCCGCGTACACGCTCGCCACGACCTCCGAGGGCGTCCGGTGCCCCGCCTCGACCGCCGTCTCGACCTGGGCCAGCCGGTTGGCGCGGTGCGCGAGGTAGAACTCGACCACGCCCTGTGCGTCGTTCAGCACGGGCCCGTGGCCGGGCAGCACGGTCGTGACGCCGTCGTCGACCGTCAGCGAGCGCAGCCGCCGCAGCGAGTCCAGGTAGTCGCCGAGCCGGCCGTCCGGGTGGGCGACGACGGTGGTCCCGCGGCCCAGGATCGTGTCGCCGGTCAGCACGGCGGCGTCGGCCGGGAGGTGGAAGGAGAGCGAGTCGGCGGTGTGGCCGGGGGTCGGTACGACCCGCAGCTCCAGCCCGCCGGTGGTGATCACGTCGCCGGCCGCCAGGCCCTCGTCGCCGAGGCGCAGCGCCGGGTCCAGGGCCCGTACGGACGATCCCGTCAGCTCGGCGAAGCGCGCCGCGCCCTCGGCGTGGTCCGGGTGACCGTGCGTCAGCAGGGTCAGGCCGACCCGCTTCCCGGCCTGCCCGGCGGCGTCCACGACCGCCTTGAGGTGGGTCTCGTCCAGCGGGCCCGGGTCGATGACGACCGCCACGTCCGAGTCGGGCTCGGCGACGATCCAGGTGTTGGTGCCGTCCAGGGTCATCGGCGACGGGTTCGGGGCGAGCACGCACCGGGCGCGGGCGGTGGCGGGTCCGGCGATGGCCCCGCCGCGGGGCTGGCCGGGGAGGGCGGCTGCGTACGTCATGCGGTGGGCTCTCCCGAGTTCGTGGGCGGTACGGGGGCGGCGCCCCGGGACACGGGCTCCGCGCCCGGGGCGATGTGCTTGGTGAACTCCTCGTGCCCCGGCCAGCTCAGAACGATCCCGTCGTCCTTCAGCTCCGCCCGGGCGAGGACGGGTGTCAGGTCCCGGTCACCGGCTGCCGCGAGAGCCGCCGCGGCCGTTCCGTACGCTTCCAGGCCGCGCAGCGTCGAGATCGTCGGCGGCATCATCAGCAGCTCACCGCGGTCGTAGCCGGCGGCGGCCTCGGCGGGGCGGATCCACACCGTACGGTCCGCCTCCGTGGACGCGTTCCGGGTGCGCTGGCCCTCGGGCAGCGCGGCCACGAAGAACCAGGTGTCGTAGCGGCGGGGCTCGAACTCCGGAGTGATCCAGCGGGCCCACGCCCCCAGGAGATCACTGCGCAGTACCAGGCCTCGGCGGTCCAGGAAGTCCGCGAAGGACAGTTCGCGGGCGACCAGCGCCGCGCGGTCCGCCTCCCAGTCCTCCGCGGTGGTGTCCGCGACCACGGTCCCGGCGGAGGACCCGGCGAGCAGCACGCCCGCTTCCTCGAAGGTCTCCCGGACGGCCGCGCAGACCACGGCCTGCGCCGCGGCCTCGTCCGCCGTACCGAAGCCGAGCCGGCCGGCCCACTCGGCACGCGAGGGCCCGGCCCAGGCCACCGGCCGCTCGTCGCGCGGGTCGACGGACCCGCCCGGGTAGGCGTACGCGCCTCCGGCGAAGGCCATGGAGGCGCGTCTGCGCAGCATGTGGACGGCGGGGCCGCCCGTGTCCGTGTCCCGCAGCAGCAGGACGGTCGCGGCCCGGCGGGGCGCCGCCGGGGTCAGCTCGCCGTGCGCGAGGGCCCGGACGCGGGCCGGCCATTCCGGCGGGTACCACTGGCCATTGGGGGTCGACGACATGGCCGGATGCTATGCGTTTGCGCGCGGATGTTCGAGGGGGCAGGCGTTGGCACGGGCTCCGGGCCGGTGCCCACGAAGCGGGGCGGGCCCGGTTCCCCGGACCCGCCCCACAAGGCCGTACGCATCCGCGTGACGTCAGTCCGCGACCTCGACCTGCATCTCGACCTCGACCGGCGCGTCGATCGGCAGCACGGCCACGCCCACCGCGGAGCGGGCGTGCACGCCCTTGTCGCCCAGGACCTCGCCCAGCAGCTCGCTGGCGCCGTTGATGACGCCGGGCTGGCCGGTGAAGTCGGGGGCGGAGGCGACGAAGCCGACGACCTTCACGACCCGCACGATCTTGTCGAGGTCGCCGATCACCGACTTCACGGCGGCCAGCGCGTTCAGCGCGCAGGTCGCGGCCAGTTCCTTGGCCTGCTCCGGACCGACCTCGGCGCCCACCTTGCCGGTGGCCGACAGCGCGCCGTCCACCATCGGCAGCTGGCCGGAGGTGTACACGTACGCGCCCGAACGCACCGCGGGCTGGTACGACGCCAGCGGCGGCACCACCTGGGGCAGCTTCAGGCCCAGCTCGGCGAGCCTGTTCTCCACCGCGCTCATGCCTGCTTCTCCCGCTTCAGGTAGGCCACCAGCTGCTCGGGGTTGTTCGGACCCGGCACGACCTGGACCAGCTCCCAGCCGTCCTCGCCCCAGGTGTCCAGAATCTGCTTGGTCGCGTGCACGAGCAGCGGCACGGTCACGTATTCCCACTTGGTCATGGGGCCGAGCGTAATGCCTGCGCCGACGGCCCGCGGAGGCGGCGGGCGGCCACAGGCGCCGGGCGGCCCGGCCCGCGCGCGGCGCGCCCCGTACGCCCCGGCGCACAACCCGGCGCCGGTCCCGTGCGTATCCCGCGCCCGGACTGGTTAGGCTCCTTGGCGTGAGCAGGCTCCATGTCGTCAGCGGCAAGGGCGGTACCGGAAAGACCACGGTCGCCGCTGCCCTCGCCCTCGCCCTGGCCACCGAGGGTCGACGTACCCTCCTGGTCGAGGTCGAGGGCCGGCAGGGCATTGCCCAGGTGTTCGAGACCGAGGCGCTCCCGTACGAGGAGCGCAAGATCGCGGTGGCGCCGGGACCGGACGGCGGGTCGGTGTACGCCCTGGCCATCGACGCCGAGCGGGCGCTCCTGGACTACCTCCAGATGTTCTACAAGCTCGGCGGCGCGGGCCGCGCCCTGAAGAAGCTCGGCGCGATCGACTTCGCCACGACCATCGCGCCCGGCCTGCGGGACGTCCTGCTGACGGGCAAGGCGTGCGAGGCGGTGCGCCGCAAGGACAAGCGTGGACGCTTCGTCTACGACGCCGTCGTGATGGACGCCCCGCCCACCGGCCGCATCACCCGCTTCCTGAACGTCAACGACGAGGTCGCGGGCCTGGCGAAGATCGGCCCGATCCACAATCAGGCGCAGGCCGTCATGCGGGTCCTGAAGTCCCCCGAGACGGCGGTCCACCTGGTGACGCTGCTGGAGGAGATGCCCGTCCAGGAGACCGTGGACGGCGTCGCGGAGCTGCGCGCGGCCGGGCTCCCGGTGGGCGGCGTCGTGATCAACATGACCCGGCCCGAGGTCCTGGACACCGGCGAGGTCGACATCGCCGCCAACGGAGCGCGTACGGGCATCGCCGAGGCGCTGGCCGAGGCTGGCCTGCGCGGCGGCCGCCGCGGCGCGGTCGGCGTCGCGTATGCCGACCGGCTCATCGACCCTCTCCTCGAAGAGGCCCGCGAGCACGCGCAGCGCGTCGACCTGGAGCGCGCCGGGCACACCGAGCTGGCCGGACTCGCGCTGCCCACCTACGAGTTGGAGCTGCTCCCCGAGGGAGTGGACCTCGCCGGGCTCTACCGGCTCGCGCGAGACCTGCGGAAACAGGGGCCCATATGACCGCGGACGCAAGCCTTCCGGACGACCGCACCCCGGACGACGGCTCCCCGGACGAGGGCGCCGCGCCGCCCCGGCGCACCGCACCGCCCGCCACCGGGCGCGACGCGCTGGACGCCCCCGCCACCCTCCTCGAAGTGGACCCGCTGCTCGACGACCCGCGCACCCGCATCGTGGTGTGCTGCGGCTCCGGCGGCGTCGGCAAGACCACGACCGCCGCGGCCCTCGGCGTACGCGCCGCCGAGCGCGGCCGCAAGGCCGTCGTCCTGACCATCGACCCGGCCCGCCGGCTGGCGCAGTCGATGGGCATCTCGGAACTGGACAACGTGCCCCGCCGGGTCAAGGGCATCGACGAGTCGGCCGGCGGCGAGCTGCACGCCATGATGCTGGACATGAAGCGCACCTTCGACGAGATCGTCGAGGCGCACGCGGACGCCGAGCGGGCCCGCGCGATCCTGGACAACCCCTTCTACCAGTCCCTGTCGGCCGGTTTCGCGGGCACGCAGGAGTACATGGCCATGGAGAAGCTGGGCCAGCTGCGCTCCCGCGACGCGTGGGACCTGATCATCGTGGACACCCCGCCCAGCCGCTCCGCGCTCGACTTCCTGGACGCGCCCAAGCGCCTCGGGTCGTTCCTGGACGGCAAGTTCATCCGGGTGCTGATGGCGCCCGCGAAGGCCGGCGGGCGGGCCGGGATGAAGTTCCTCAATGTCGGTATGTCGATGATGACGGGGACGCTCAGCAAGATCATGGGCGGCCAGCTGCTGCGGGACGTGCAGACCTTCGCCGCCGCCATGGACACCATGTTCGGCGGCTTCCGTACGCGCGCGGACGCGACGTACCGGCTGCTCCAGGCGCCGGGGACCGCGTTCCTCGTCGTCGCGGCGCCGGAGCGGGACGCGCTGCGCGAGGCGGCGTACTTCGTCGAGCGGCTGGCCGCCGAGCAGATGCCGCTGGCCGGACTCGTGCTGAACCGGGTGCACGGCAGCGGGGCCGCGCAGCTCAGCGCGGAACGGGCACTGGCCGCGGCGGAGGCCCTCGCGGACCGGGACCGGGCCGCCTCCGAGGACGACGGCGCCCCGGACCGTGCTCCGGACCGGTCGGCGGGCGGGAGCCACCCGGCGCGGGCGCCGGAGCCGCCCGCCGACCGGTCTGAAAATCTTGGCGGGAACGGCATTGTGGATCTAGCGGACGGGAAGGCTGATTCTCGTACCGCCGACGGCCACTCCCCCGCCGCGGCGGACCCACGGACAACAGCCGACCCCCCGTCGGCGGCCCGGCTGGCCGCCGGCCTCCTGCGGTTGCACGCCGAGCGTATGCAGGTGCTCGCGCGCGAGCGGCGCACCCGCGACCGCTTCACCGCGCTGCACCCCGAGGTCCCGGTGGCGCAGATCGCCGCGCTGCCCGGCGATGTCCACGACCTGGCGGGCCTGCGGGCGATCGGCGACCGCCTCGCCGTACAGCCACGGGCGCACGACCAGGAACGGGCGCACGGCGGGACGCCGCGCGACGAGGAGTGAGCCCCGGGTGTGACCGGATGTGACCTGGCGTGAGGGACTCCGGGTGAATCGCTCCGAGGTGCATCGCTCCGAGTGACTGCCGGCCTGCCGGGGCCGGCTGTCGGCTACCTACCGGGAGCTGACTGCCGACGCGAATCGCGCCGAGGCGAACCAGGCCGGCGAGGGGGCGTTCCGACAGGTCCGTACCGGCAACAGCTGCCCGCGAGGGGGCGCAACGGCGCGCGGCGACACGCAACGGCGGCCGCAAGGGCCTGACGGCCCGTACCGGTCCCAAGAAGCCGTCACCTCCGGACCAATCGGCCCAGCGGCACCCCGCCCCGAGAGAGCGACGGCACCGGGCCCCGAACGCCGGGTCGCCCCGGCCACCGAGCGCACCCGTACCGAGCGCACCCGCCCGTACAGAGACGGCTTCCTCCGCGCAGCGACGGACATCCTCCACCCAGCAGCGGAAAACTCCGCACGGACGCGCCACATACGGACACGCCTCGTACAGACACGGCCCGAACGCCCGCGTCCCTCATCCCGCATCGGCAACGCAGCGCCCACGAGCCACACCGGCCCGCCGGAGGACCGCACGCCGACCGCACCGGTCCACGCACCGACCGCACCGGCCCGCGCCGGACACGCTCGCGGACCACCCGGCCTGCGCCGGACGTCTGCCGTCGGCTAGCCGACCGCGGCGTAGTCGTCGTACGTACCGTCATAGCGGTTGCCGTACGCGTTGTCGTAGGTGTTCTCGTACGTCTCGTCGTCCTCACAGTCCACGGGCAGGATGCCCGTGCTGCGCTCGTATTCCGTACGCGCCGTCTCCAGCAGCCGCCGCCACGAGGTGACGGTCGGACGGCGGCGCAGCAGCGCCCTCCGCTCACGTTCGGTCATGCCGCCCCAGACTCCGAACTCCACGCGGTTGTCCAGGGCATCGGCCAGGCACTCCGTCCGCACCGGACATCCGGTGCAGACCGCCTTGGCCCGGTTCTGGGCCGCGCCCTGAACGAACAGCTCGTCCGGATCGGTGGTGCGGCAGGCTGCCTGTGTACTCCAGTCGGTTACCCAGCTCATGCTGGCGCCGTCCTCTCCCGAATCGAGGCTCCCCCACGGCGGCAAGCGGCATATTCACCGTTGCCAGTTGAGGACGTTACGGAAGGCGAGCAGGGCGCAACACCCCCTTCGGGCCCAATCTTGAATGGCCCGAACGGACTATGCGTATGCGGCAGATCACCCAACGGAGTGAGCCGAGGGCATAGGGCACCTTCCCGGCAGTGTGGGGCACTTCACCAACGCCACAGCGGGTTTACGGCGACACATCCGGACGTACGGGGCACGCTGCGCACGCGGAGGCGGGGTTGACGGACCGGCGTGATCCCTCTGCCGCGACCGACGGGATCAGGTTAAACGAACAGATGCACCCCTGTCCGGTGATTGGGAACGATGGAGAACGCAGCCACCTCGTGAAGTCGCACGGGCCCTGACAGGCCGCGCGCTCGCCGGCCCGGCCGTCATCCCGCCCGTATCGGGCCGCCCGCCCCCGCCCGGACCGGACGACCGGCCGCCGCCCGCCCCCGACCGATCCGGTACGCGAACGCAGCGCCCGAGCCCCACTCCCTCGGGCCGCCGCACACGAGGGCATAGGCTGCCCCCCATGGGTAAGAAGCGCGACGGCGGGGGTCTGACCAAGACCCAGCAGGCCGCTAAATTCCTGGGTGTCAGCGTCCTGGCCGGAGCGGTGCTGGCGGGCCTGGCCCTCCCCGCGGCCGGCGCGCTGGGCCTCGCGGCGAAGGGATCGGTCGAAGGTTTCGACGAGATCCCCGCCAACCTGAAGACTCCGCCGCTGAGCCAGCGGACCACCATCCTCGACGCGAACGGCGGCGAGATCGCCAAGGTCTACTCGCGCGACCGCACCGTGGTCGACCTCAAGGACATGTCGCCGTACGTCCAGAAGGCGATCGTCGCCATCGAGGACGCGCGCTTCTACCAGCACGGCGCGATCGACCTGAAGGGCATCCTGCGCGCGGTCAACAAGAACGCGCGGTCCGGCGGCGTGTCCGAAGGCGCCTCGACGCTGACGCAGCAGTACGTGAAGAACGTCTTCATCGAGGAGGCCGGCGACGACCCGGACAAGGTCGCGCAGGCCACCCAGCAGACCATCGGCCGCAAGGTCAAGGAGCTGAAGTACGCGATCCAGGTCGAAGAGGAGCTGGGCAAGCAGAAGATCCTCCAGAACTACCTGAACATCACCTTCTTCGGGCAGCAGGCGTACGGCGTCGAGGCCGCCGCACAGCGGTACTTCAGCAAGCACGCCAAGGACCTGACCCTGGACGAGTCCGCGCTGCTGGCGGGCATCGTGCAGTCGCCGAGCCGGTACGACCCGGTCAACGACCCCAAGGAGGCGATGCGCCGCCGCAACACCGTGCTGCAGCGGATGGCCGACACCAAGGCCGTCACGCAGGCCCAGGCCGAAGCCGCCGCCAAGAAGCCGATCAAGCTCAAGGTCAGCCGCCCGAAGAACGGCTGCATCACGGCCGGTTCGGGCGCCGGATTCTTCTGCGACTACGTGCGCGAGGTCCTGCTGAACGACAAGGCGTTCGGAAAGACCCGCAAGGAACGCGGCAAGCGCTGGAACCAGGGCGGCCTGACGATCCGTACGACGCTCGACCCGCAGACCCAGAAGTCCATCCAGTCGGCCGTCACCGGCCGGGTCTACGACAACGACCCGGTCGCGGGCGCTGCGGTGATCGTCCAGCCCGGCACCGGCAAGATCCTGGGCATGGGCCAGTCCCGGCCGTACGGCTTCGGCACCAACCAGACCCAGATGAACCTCTCCGTCGACCAGAAGATGGGCGGCGGCGCGGGCTACCAGCCCGGCTCGACGTTCAAGCCGGTGATCGCGGCGGCGGCCCTGGAGGCGGGCAAGAACCCGGGGCAGTCGTACTCGTCCCCGTACAAGATGCAGTACCCGAGCCCGGTCTCCACCTGTACGGGGCAGTGGTCGGGCAACGCCCCGGTCGAGAACGAGAACACCTCGGAGGTCGGCCCGTACGACATGAAGGAGGCGACCGCGAAGTCGGTCAACACCTACTTCGTGCAGCTGATCAGCGACATCGGGATCTGCCCGGTGAGCAAGATGGCCGCCAAGATGGGCGTCGAGCGGGCCAACGGCAACAAGCTGGAGCAGAGCCCCGCCATCGCGCTGGGCTCGCCCGAGATGTCCCCGCTGACCATGGCCAACGCGTACGCCACGTTCGCCAACGAGGGCGTCTACTGCTCGCCGGTCGCCATCGAGTCGATCACCGACACGACCGGCAAGGCGCTGACCGTACCGAAGACCAGCTGCCACCGCGCGATGTCACAGCAGATCTCCAAGACCATCAACGCGCTGCTCAAGGGCGTGGTCGAGGACGGCACCGGCAAGCAGGCCGGCCTCCAGGGCCGCGACAGCGCGGGCAAGACCGGCACCAGCGACAGCCGGTACGCCGCCTGGTTCACCGGCTACACGCCGAACATGGCCGGCGCGGTGTGGGTGGGTGACCCGGCTCACAAGCGCCGGATGTTCGACATCACCATCGGCGGCTCCTTCCACGACAAGGTGTACGGCGCGGACACCCCGGGCCCGATCTGGCGCGAGGCGATGTCCGGAGCCCTGTCCGGCAGGCCCGCGCCGTCCCTGCCCACCGTCGCGCTCGGCGACTCCGGCAAGGACAAGGGCGACGGCAAGGGCGGCGGCGGCCGGCACGACCGGCCCGGCCACGGCGGCGATCACGGCGGCGGCCACAACGACGACAAGCCGAGCGACGGCTGGCAGATCCCCGGCTTCCCGGACCTCTTCGGGGGGATGGGGGGCTGAGGGGCGGTCGCTCCGGGCCAGTCGGGGCGGGCCGGTTGCTTCGGGCCGGTTATTACGTGTGGAGGGGCGCTCCCTGGTGGGGGCGCCCCTCTGGTGTGGTGGTGGCGCACGCCATAGGGCGCACACCGCCACCATCCGCCTCAGCCCGCGAGCAGCTTCTTCACCACCGCGGCCACCCGGCCGCCCTCGGCCCGGCCCGCGATCTTCGGGTTCACGATCTTCATGACGGCGCCCATGGCCCGCGGCCCCTCGGCACCGCCGCCCTTCGCCTCCGCCACGGCCTCGGCGACGATGTTCTCCAGCTCCGCGTCCGAGAGCGGCTTCGGCAGGTACTCGGCGAGCACCTCGCCCTCCGCGCGCTCCCGCTCCGCCTGCTCGGCACGGCCACCCTTGTCGAACGCCTCGGCGGCCTCCCGGCGCTTCTTCGCCTCCCGCGCGACGATCTTCTCGACCTCGGCGTCCGACAGCTCGCGCGCCTCGGTGCCCGCGACCTCCTCCTTCTGGACGGCGGTCAGGGTGAGGCGGAGGGTGGAAGAGCGCAGCTCGTCACGGGCCTTGATGGCCGTGGTGAGGTCGTCCTGCAGCTTCGACTTGAGCGTGGTCATGCCGTCGAGTATGCCCTTACGCGGCGACGATCGCTCCACCATTACGTCGCGGTGGGACCGGCCGGGCCCCAGTACGCCCCGGACCCACCCCTCGACCCGCCACCTTTCCTGTCCCCCTTCCCCTGCCCTGCCCTGCCCTGCCCCCTCCCCTGCCCTCCGGTAAGCACCATCCCCACACCCTCTGCCACGATGGGGACCATGCGCGCCCGTTACGGAGTCCCCCTGTCCATCGCCGCGGCCGGTGCGGCGGGCCTGGCCTACGCCGCCGGAATCGAAGTCCGCTCCTTCAGACTGCGCCGGATCACCGTGCCCGTACTGCCGCCCGGAATGCGGCCGTTGCGCGTCCTGCAGGTCTCGGACATCCACATGGTCAGCGGCCAGCGCAAGAAACAGCGCTGGCTCCAGTCGCTGGCCGGGCTGCGCCCCGACTTCGTCATCAACACCGGCGACAACCTCTCCGACCCCGAAGGCGTCCCGGAGACGCTGGACGCGCTCGGCCCGCTCATGGAGTTCCCCGGCGCGTACGTCTTCGGCTCCAACGACTACTACGGCCCGAAGCTGCGCAACCCCGCCCGCTACCTGATCGAAAAGGCCCAGAAGCGTCACGGCCTGAACGGCAACCCGCCCGCCGTCGGCGTCGTCCACAACCCGTGGGAAGACCTGCGCGACGCCTTCGACACGGCCGGCTGGGTCAACCTCTCCAACACCCGCGGCCGCCTGAAGCTCGACGGCTCGGCCGGCGGCTTCGAGATCGCGCTGACCGGCCTGGACGACCCGCACATCAAGCGGGACCGCTACGCCCACGTCGCCGGCGGCCCGGAGCCCGACGCGGACCTCTCCCTGGCCGTCGTCCACGCCCCGTACCTGCGCACCCTGGACGCCTTCACCGCGGACGGCTACCCGCTGATCCTGGCCGGCCACACCCACGGCGGCCAGCTCTGCATCCCCTTCTACGGGGCCCTGGTCACCAACTGCGACATCGACACCCAGCGGGTCAAGGGCCTGTCCACCCACACCACGGACGGCCACACCTCCTTCCTCCACGTCTCCGCAGGCTGCGGCACCAACCGCTACACCCCGGTCCGCTTCGCCTGCCCCCCGGAAGCCACCCTCCTGACCCTGACACCAAAGGACTGAGCCGGCGGGCACCACGGCCGATTCCCGTATCGGGCCCCGCGGCCGTTGCCCGTATCAGGCCCCGCGGCCGTTCCCCGTACCGAGGGCGCGGCTGGAGACGAGGGCGCGCCCGGGTTCTAGGGCGCGCCCGGGTTCCAGGGCGCGCCGGGAGCCGAAGGCGCGCCCGGAGCCGAGGACGCACTGGGGCCGAAGGCTCCCGCCGAAACAACGGCCCCCACCCTCCCCCTCCCTCCCCTCCCCACAATTCGCACACTCCCTCCGCATCGCCTCCCACTCCCGTCTAGCGTGGGGGGATGATCGACCCCACCAGCGCCCGCGTCCCCCGCTCCCGCCCGCCCAAGGCCACCTCCCACGCCTCCAGCCGGTACGCCCGCGGAGCGGCGGCCGCCTCGGCCCACACCCCGGCCTCCGCGGTCGTCCCCCCGGTACGCCGCCCGCTCGCGGCCGCCTTCCGCCTCCTGATCGCGCTGGCCGCGCTCACCGGCATCGCCCTGGACATCGCGATCACTCCGGACCTGGGCCGCCTGTTCAGCTACTTCACGGTCCAGACGAACATCGTCGTGGCCGTCTTCTTCGCCTGGTCCGCCTACCGCGCCTGGGCCGCCCGCCCCCCGATCTCCCCGCGGATCAGCGGCGCGGTCCTCCTCTACATAGCCATCACCGGTCTCGTCTTCCACCTGATCCTCACCAACGACTCCAGCGGCTTCTCGATGACCGGCACCCCGGAGCACGACACCGTCCGCACCGTCTCCACCCACCTCCTGCACACGGTCACCCCCATCGGCGCCGCCCTCGACTGGCTCCTGCTGACCACCCCACGCGGCTTCCGCTGGCGCTACGCCGGCCAGTGGCTCGCCTATCCCTTCCTCTACCTCCCCTTCGCCCTGATCCGCGGCGCCCTCCTCGACCCCGGCACCGAGGGCCGCTACCCGTACCCCTTCCTCGACGTCGACCTCCACGGCTACGCCGGCATCGCCCTGAACGCCCTCATCTTCAGCTCGGCCTTCTACGCCCTCGCCCTGCTCCTCGTCGCGATCGACCAGGTCAGGCCCCACCCCCGCCGCCCGGAGAACCGGATTTCACCTATGGGGATCGGTCCGCTAAAGTAGAGCTCGTTGCTTCGGGGTGTGGCGCAGCTTGGCAGCGCGCTTCGTTCGGGACGAAGAGGTCGTGGGTTCAAATCCCGCCACCCCGACTGAAGGAACACCAGGTCAGGGGCCTGATCCGCGAGAGTGGATCGGGCCCCTCCTGGGTTTCTAGGGAACTCTTGGGAGCCATTTGGGAGCCGGGCCCGATATAGGGATCAGCCCCCTGCACAGCTCCACTGAGGGAACGCCGTTACGTGTCGCTACTCGGCTCCTGCGCCCAGGCGTCGTCATCCCAGCACCAACAATCCTTCGGATCGCCAAGCGCATGCGGAACATCGACGCCTCCCCAAGGCACGGCGTGATCACGAAGGAAGTCCTCCGCAGCAGCCATGGCTATCCACCGGACGGTATACGCCTCCTCCGCCTCCCGGTGTGTTCCATCGTCGCCGTGAGCAGTCCAGCCCCAAGCACATCGGTCCGGAAGGTATGTGATCTCGGCAACCCCGCCGCACCTTTCCATCGTGATCTTCTCTGGTTGCCCCGAGCCGTCGTCGACCGCACCGGGCCACTTCTTACGCGCTGCCTGCTTGGAGATCCCCCAGGCAGATCCCAGATGGCCATAGGTAGCGCCCATCCCCCCGCCCATCAGCGCAGCCTCTGCGGCAAGCACCTCAGCGGCTTCATGCACCCGCCGCAGGGCATGCAGGTAGGCGAGCTGCCAGTCTGCGAACAACTCCGCCATCGCAGAGGGCTCGTGTCCGTTAAACAGGCATTCCTGACCACGCGCCGAGATCCGACCCGCGATCTTTCGGGCAAGCTCCCTCAACTGGTCCTGCATCCAAGCTGCTTCGGCAGCATGAGGCGGATGCCATGGATCCGCCATGGCATCCGAATCGAACCAGAACTCGTCATCGCTCACTGAACGCATGGAGACAACCGTAGTTGTCGCAACGTGCCCCGTGAGGACAACCATGGTTGTCGCAACGGGCCCGGCACAGAGCATGCTTCAAAAGTTTGATGGGCCCGGCCACTCGACTCGAATCCACAGAGAGGAGAACAAACCTGCAGGTCACGCCCGTATGTTCTGGCCTGGAGGAAGTGACCAGCCTCGACAGCAAGGCCGGAAAGCGGGCGGGTTGACTTGCGGTGCTAAGTAGCAGCTGCCCGAAGGTGGGCGCGCTCGAATCACCGGGCAACCCACTTGCTTACGGTCGATATACGCCGTAGGCCCGAAGAATCGGAGAGGCCATGGCCAAGCACCTCAACTCTCACGTGGTTCCTGACGCTCAAGCGGCCTACCAGTCAGAGCCGCCCTCACGCACGCCGGCCTTTGAGCTTCGTTGCGGCCCCTTGCACGTAACACTTGATCGCGCACCACTCAAGTTGCTGGCACTCGGGAGTACGATGACGGCCGTTGCCATGGGAGCAGCGAACTGGTTGCGCTGAGAGCCGGCCAGGGAGCGCTCCGCTTACGGAGCCTTCCCTGACCGGATTCTCGTCGCTCGGGGCGATCGGGCGTCCCGAGCGACGAGCCCTCGTCTCCTACTAGCGTGCGCGCAGTAGATCATCCAGCACACGTACCGGTGACGTCGGGCGCCTCGCGAGGCGAGCCTCAAGCGCCATCTCCCACTGCTCCGTGAGACCGAGCATGAGGCGCTTGCGCATGCCTGGGGTGACGTGGGCGTAGCGCGCCGAGATCGAGCCATCAATGTGGCCCATACGTTCGTCCATGAGTACCTTCTCGGTTCCCAGGTCCTCCATCATCGTCCGGTGGGTGTGGCGAAGGCCGTGGGGCGTGAGTCCCTCGGCTATCGGGAGCCAGCAGGAGTCGGCCCGTTCGCCGGCGCCCCGCCCTCGTGCCGGGACGCCGGGCCAAGGTTCGCCGAGCAAAGGCACCGGCCGGGGTTCCTGTGGTGCCTTCTTCGGGTACCAGCCTGAGACCGCAGGCGTGAACAGCCAGGTAGCGAAACCGTTCCTGCGCCAGTGGGCGGCATGTTCCGGCACGACGCCGCCCCGCACGAACCCAAGGTCCGCGATGGCCTGCTCGACCTTCACTCGCGTGGTCTCGGTGACGCGTTCGGGGTGGTTGAGGACGTTGGACACCGTGCCCGTCGAGACGTCTGCACGACGGGCGACGTCGACGAGCTTCGCGCCCTGGTGGCCACCGGTACGAGCCGCGCCCTGCCCTCGGAAGACGTAGGTCTTGCCATGGCAACGGCACGGCACGGGCTTCGTTCGGGCGATGTGGTTGGCGACCAGCGCCGACAGCCAGTCCATCGAGTCGATGGTGCGGTAGCTGTCGTCCTTGGGTGGGCAGCGCGCCAGTTCTCCGGTGTCGAGCTCGTACAGCTGCCACTCGACGCGGAACGCGCCGGAGCGGACGAACGCGGTCTCCAGGCCGACGATCTCGCCCCAGCGCATGCCGGTGTACCCCTTGAGGACCACGGCGACGAACTCGTCGCCGCGTCCTGAGAGCAGGGCGGCCCGCTCAGCGGTCAGCAGGATGCCGAGCGCGTCGGTGACGACCTTCTCCGGACCACGGCCCCGGGACCGGCCGGCACGCTTTCCGCGCCCGCGCCGCCTGGCCGCCGGGTTGGACGTGATCAGGCCCTCGTCGATCGCGTCTTCGAAGACCAGGTGGAGCGTCGAGCGCCAGGTCTTGACGCTGGAGGCCGCGTACACGGCCTTCTCCTTCTTCTCCCACAGGTCGACGTCGGTGCGCAGGATGCCCGCGAGCGCCTTGTCCTCGAACTCGGGGAGCAGGTGCTCCTCGATGTGGCGCTTGTAGTTCTGCATCGTCGACGCGGCCAAGTCCTGGGCCGCGTACCAGGGGCTGGCGTACTCGCCGAACGTCTCCTGACCAAGGGCGGGGTCGCGCCAGTCGCCGCGCCGGTACTTGTTCTCCGCCTCGCTGGCGGCGCGCTGGGCCTCGCCCTTGGTGGCGAACTTGAGCGCCTTGCCGTTCTCGTCAGCGACCGTGAGGTGCTTGCCGGGCGCGATCTTGTATCGGCCGCGCCAGTAGTTTCCGCGCTTCTCCGCGAAACCCAAGAGTCCCTCCCTTCCTCGTCGTCGCGTTAGGCAGCGGTCCCGAACTGGCTCTGGCGGGCTCGGCGTGGTGGCCGGGCGCGCAGATGAGTTGTGGGCACAGATGACGAGGAAGGCCGGAAAACAGGAGGCTTGGAGGAAGGAGCAGCCGCCGCTCGCTGCTGCGGGGCGGCAGGGCGAGCCTCGTTCATGCGGATGATTTCCGCGAGGTGCTCGCCGGTGAAGCGGTAGGCGCGGCCGACGCGGGTGGACGGGATGAGTCGGCGGCGAGCGCGGTCCTTGACCCACCAGGTAGAGCACCCGAGAACGGCCGCGGCCTCCTCGGGGAGGTAGAGGCGGGGCACGGCGGCGTCGGCGTGCGGAGTCGGTGTGGAGGCAGGAGGTTTTACGGGTTGATGCAAGGGTGGTCCTCATCTGGCCGGCGCGGGGCGGCAACCCCGGTCCTGCCGGTCGTCGTTCAGGGATGGGCGGTTGGGGTGTGCTCTTCGGCCGTGGGCGTTCGCGGCGCCGGTGGCCGGGGGAAGGTCAGTGGTCGGAGCCGGTCTCGGGGGTGTCCGGTTCCGGCTCCGCCGGTGGTGCGTGCTGTAGGAGGCCGGGGGGCTGCATGGCGGCCATGAGGTCCTCGGCGATGGCGTTCGAGACGAGGACGTCGGCCTCTTCCCGGAGATCAGGGTGCTCCGCCAGGTAGGCGTCGAGTGCGTCGCGGGCCTCGGTGGCGGCGCGGTTGGCCAGGTTCATCTCGCGGTAACGGCGGCGGATGTCCTCGATGAGCTCCATCGCGCGGGCGTGGGCGGCCAGTCTCGGCGGTCCGACAAGGTTTTCGAGGGAGACGCCGAAGAGCTCGGCGAAGCCGATGGCCTCGTCGAGGTTGACCCGGCGCTTGCGGTTCTCGATCCGCCACACGGCCGACGGGTTGATCTCGTAGCCCGCTTCGTTCAGCCGGTCCGAGACGGCGTTGGTGCTCCAGCCCCGAGCCTCGCGCTCCACCTTGATCCGTACAGCAACGTTCTCCTCGCCCCGAAGCACCAGGGCTTCACCGGACACCTCGTCGTCTTCCATGACCAACCCTCCTTCACCAGGCATCACCGCACTGCGGTTTGCAGCACCCCAGAACAGTAGCATCCGTTCTGCGTGACGCAAAGCCATTCTGCGATAGGCAGTACACCTGGTACAATTGATCTCCCACCCACCCCGACCCCCGAAACGCAAGAAACCCCGGTGCGCGAACACCGGGGCCGAAGCGAAGCCCCACCAACCGCCCATCCCTGAACGATCTACCGGCCAGGCCGAGGTTGCCGCCTCGATGGCCTGCCGTGCGAGGAGCTCTATGCCGCACAGTACGTGCCCGCGTACCGCCCCCGCATCCCTGTTGCGTCTCCTGTCGTCCGCGAAGGCGGGGCGATAGTCATGGCGCGCATACGCACCATCAAGCCGGAAGCCTTCGCCTCCGAGTCCCTCGCCCAGGTCTCCGTCAGCGCCGAGCGGACCTTCTTCGGGCTGCTCACCCAGGCCGACGACCACGGCCGCTTCCGCGACCAGGCCGCCGTCATCGCCGGGCTGCTGTGGTCACTGCGCCCCGGGCACGGCCCCATGGGCGTCGAGGACGACCTGGCCCAGCTCACCGGCGCCGAACTGATCTGCCGGTACGAGGGCGAGGACGGCAAGCGGTACCTGCACATCGTGACCTGGAGCCGCCACCAGAAGATCAACCGGCCCAGCGGAGTCCGCCACCCTGCCTGCCCGCACCACGACAGGCCGCCCCGCCGCAGTGAGCCCTCACCGGCGTCGCAGGGCGCCGTCACGGCCCCCTCTTCCCCTCCTCACGGAGGGCTCACCGACGGCTCACGTGAAAAGCGCGAGCCGTCCGTGAAGCACGATGAAGCCGCAGGTCAGACCGGATTCAGTGAGCCCTCCACGAGGGCTCGGGGAGGACTCGGCGAACCCGGCGTGAGCCCTCACGGTCCGGATCTAGGACCTAGGATCATGGACCTAGGATCAGTACCCGTGGGGGCCACAAGCGGCCCCGCGCCGAATACCGACTCGGCACAGCAGCTGACCGGGGAATTCGTCGCCGCGTGCGCCCACCGCCCGCCCGAGAAGCTCCTCGGCCACCTCGGACGCGAGGTCAACCAGCTCCTCGGCGAGGGCATCGCCCCTGACCACATCCGTGCCGGACTGGCGCGTCTGCGCACCAAGGGCCTGAGCCCCAGCGTGCTGCCCAGCCTCGTCAACGAGGCCATGAACGCCGGTCCGCCCGCCGCCCGTGCGGCGCACCGGCCCTGGACCAACCCCGCCGACGTCGAGTCCGCTTACGGAGGTGACCTGTGACCGCAGCCGCCACCTCCACCCGTGAGCCGCAGCGCGCCGGTGCCCTGGCCGACCGACTCGGCACGATTCTCGCCGACCGAGGCATCGATCCCACCGCACCTCTCGCGGAACCGCCTGCCGAACCGGTGACCGCGCTGGAGCTGGCCGATGCCCGCATCCCAGCCCGCTACCGGCGCGCCCTGGCCGACCACCCGAAGGTCACCGCCTGGGTCGAGGAGATCGCCCGCACCGGCCGCAAGGGGCCTGGCGAGGCACCAGGGATCTCCGAGGGCCCGTCGCTGCTGATCGCCGGCCCCACCGGCACCGGCAAGACCCACCAGGCGTACGGCGCCGTGCGCTCGCTGCTGGCCGCAGGCGTACGACTGCGCTGGGAGGCGACCACCACAGCCGACCTGTACGCCAGCCTGCGCCCCCGGCAAGGCCAAGACCCCGAACGCACCCTGTGGTCCCTCGGCCGCTGCCCGCTGCTGATCCTCGACGACCTCGGCGCGGCCAAGACCTCCGAGTGGACCGAGGAGCTGACGTACCGGCTGATCAACCGCCGCTACAACGAGATGCTCCCGACCCTGGTCACCACCAACATGCCGATCGCCGAGCTGCGCGGCACCGTCGGTGACCGCGTCGCCTCCCGCCTCGCCGAGATGACCACCCGCGTCATCCTCGGCGGCGCCGACCGCAGAAGGCACCCCGCCTGCTAACAGGACCAGGCGCCCGCGTCCCCGATCCGCATACCCCTCTCCGCCGACACCAGGCCGCCCACCGGTGCGGCGGACTCCCCGGAGCCCCGTATGACACACCTCGCCCCGGCTGCCCCTGCCACAAAACCCACGCCCCAGGCCCCCGGTGGACACCGCGCCACCTCCTGGGATCGCGCCGCGATCACCGCCCTCGGCGCCGCAGGGTGCGCCCTGTCCTACGACGCCCTGCAGCAGATGGCCACCGCCATCCACGTCCGCGGTCTGCTGACCTACCTCTTCCCGCTCGTCATCGACGGGTTCATCGCCTACGGCGTCCGCGCCCTGATCATCCTGCGCACCGCCCCCTTCCGCTCACGGCTGTATGTCTGGGCCCTCTTCGGCACCGCCACCACCGCCAGCATCTGGGCCAACGCCCTCCACGCCGTACGCCTCAACCAACAAGCACCGGACGCGGGACTACACCTGGGGGACCTCACCGTCGGAGTGCTCTCCACCCTCGCCCCACTCGCCCTGGCCGGCGCGGTCCACCTGCACATCCTCATCGCCCGCCACACCCCGCCTCCGAACGCCCCAAACCCTGACCCCACGGAAGTAGTGACCCCGCATCCGCACGACTGCACGGAAACCGGCCGCCCCCACCCGGAACCACAGACCGAGAACAGCGACCCTCCGCAGGTCCCGCAGCCCAACGACACGGTCAGCCGCCGCCACGGACGGCCACCCGGCGCCGAAATGAACGTACTGCTCGACATCGCGCGCAAGGCGACCAGCACCCACGGAAAGTCCTCCCGCGCGGTGGTCCGCGACGCCATCCGCGAAACCGGACTGACCGTCGCCGAAGGCCGGCTCACCGAACTCATGAAGCGCCTCCGGTCCGAGACCGACCAGCCCGCGGACCACGGCCACGCCACCTGACCGGATATCCGGTCACCCCCGCTGACCCGCCCTGCGGACCAACCGCGCGGCGTCCGGGGGCCGGGACCACCTCGCGCCGATACGCGTCAATCCGGCCGCGGTCCTCCCCCTGGTCCGCCCACCAGCAGACTGGCGGACCGAACCCTCCCCCGCCTCATCCCCGCCCGATGGAGAACAACCCGCATGCACACCCCGAACCCCGATAACCTCACCCACCAGGACCGTACGCAGACCCCCACCACCGCAACCAGCGCAGCAAGGTATGGCGTTGGACCGTCCAAGGGCCGGTCCAACGAAGCCTCCGCCCCGGGGGTGGCGGAGGGGCCCGGGCACCAGGGGGTGCCCGAGGAGGAACAGCCCGCCGCCACCAGCGCTGTGCCGCTGCCGCGTGCCGCCGACGCTGCCGCCGTGCATCGCGTCGCCCGCCGTCGCAAGCGCGAAAGAGTGCAGCGCACAGAGCGCGTCGATGTGCGCTACAGCGTCGATGAGAAGGGCGAGATCCTCGCCGAGGCCAGGACGCTGAACATCGCCGCCGCCCACTACGTCGGCGCCATCGTCATGGCCCACATCCATGGCGAACTCGGCCTGCCGGGACAGCGCACCCCGCTCGACGACTACATCGACGAGCTCAACGCTCTGCGCCAGCAGGTCGCCAGGATCGGCCACAACGTCAACCAGATCGCCAAGAAGTTCAACTCCGGCGGCGATCCACACGCTGGGGATACCGCTGGCCTGGCCCAGGCCGAGCGCACCCTGACCGCAGCCGCCACCGCGGTCCGCCACATCGCGGCAGCGGCAAACGAGGCTGTGGCTCAGAGGGCGGCCTGATGATCGCCAAGATCAGCAGCGGTAAGGACACCGCCGGCCTCATCCGTTACCTCTACGGGCCCGGCCGGGCCAACGAGCACACCGACCCGCACCTGGTCGCCTCCTGGGACGGCTTCGCTCCTGACCCCGGCCGCACCGACAACGCCACCGCCACCGCCACAAGGAAGCTGCTCGCGGCGGATCTCGACCTGCACCTCAAGCAAGCCCGCCGCCTCGGCCGCGCACCGAAGCAGCACGTGTGGCACTGCTCGATCCGAGCAGCCCCCGAAGACCGCACCCTCAGCGACACCGAGTGGGCCACCATCGCCCGCCGCATCGTGGCCGCCACCGGCATCGCACCCAACGGAGACCCGGACGGCTGCCGCTGGGCCGCCGTACGCCACGCCGACGACCACATCCACATCGCCGCCACCACCGTCCGCGGCGACCTCCGGCCCGCCCGCCACTGGAACGACTACCTGACCGCCGACAAAGCACTCGCCGCCATCGAGAAGGAGTACGGCCTCCGCCAGGTCGTACGCGGTGACCGCACCGCCGCCAAGCGCCCCACCCGCGCCGAACAGGAAGAGGCCCGCCGCAGCGGCCATGCGACGACCGCGCGCGAGCGCCTGCGCACCACCGCCCGCACCGCGGTATCGGTCGCCACCAGCACCGAAGAGTTCCTCGGCATCCTCACGGCCACCGACAACGTGCTCGTCGAGACCCAGCGCTTCCCCTCCGGCGACCTACGCGGCTACAAGCTCGCCCTCAAGGGCTACACCAACGCGGCCGGCGAGCCGATCTGGCACTCCGGCTCCAAGCTCGCCCCCGACCTGTCCCTACCCAAAATCAAACAACGCCTCGAAGGCACCGCACCCCAACCCCGCACTGGCCGGGACAGGCCCAGCCCGTGGCACCAGGCCATCACCGCTGCCGAGCGCATCCCCCAGCTCCTCGACCAAGCCGACGACGAAGCCGCCCAAGCCCACCTGGCCGCCTTCGGAGAAGCCCTCGACGCCCTCCCCCTCCTCGCACCCCAGAACCTGCGACCCCAGCTCCGCCAAGCCGCAACCTCATTCGAGCGCGCCACCCGCTCCCGCACCCAGGCCGAACACCACCACGCCCGCGTCCTACGCGGCGCCGTCCGCGCCATGCTGCGCGAACCCGCCCCCAAGGACGGCGCCGCCCTGGCCATGCTCCTCGACGCCGCACTCTTCGTCGCCCTTGCTGCCACCCGCTGGCACCACCTGCGCCACCACGACCAGCAGGCCACAGCCGCCCATCAGACCCACCTCCACCTCCAGACCGCCTACGACCAAGCCGCCGCTACCCCATTGGCCGCCCTCGCCCACCGCAAACCCTCAACCCCCACGCTCGAACGGTTCACCACCCTGATCCACGAGACCGCTCCCGCCCACGCCCAGCGAATCCTCGACGACCCCGGCTGGCACGCCCTGGCCACCGCCCTCGCCGACGCCGAAACAACCGGACACCAGCCCGCCACGCTCCTCCAGCAGGCCGCCGACCAACGCACACTCGACGACGCCCGCTCACCGGCCCGCACCCTCACCTGGCGCATCCACCGCCTCACCCAGCGGACCGGCCCCAGTCACCGAGCTCTCGTGGCAAAGGCCCGCAGCGCAGCAACGGCCGAAGGCACAGCGCAGCGCCTCAACGCTCCGGTTCACGAAGCAGCTGCCATCCTGCCTCCGCAGTCGCCGCGCGCACCACGGCGCTGATCACGAGCCTGTGGACGCCCTGGGGGCAACCAGCTCTGGCACTTCAATCTGCTCGTCGGGTCTGTGCTCCCTTTGCAGCGGGTCATGCAGGATCAGAGAGGCAGGCAAGGCTCTCCCTGATCACGTTGTCGCTGGCGCGCACCGCTGCCGTCAGTTCTTCTCGCAGCCGGTCCGAGAGTGTCCCTGTCCCCAAGGCGCAGGCGCGCACCAGCGCACGACAGCCCTGCCTTTGCCCCTCCGTGGCGATCTCGCTGAATAGGGGATGCGCCAGGTTCTCACGTGCCGCATAGCCGTCTTCAGCGGCCATCATCCGCTGGTAGAGGTCATCGACGAGGCGGTGCGCCAAGGGCGAATCGGCGATGCCGATCGCGTCAAGGACCGTAAGGCCGAGCCGGATGTCGAAAACGGTCATTCCAGGTTCGGCCTGCCGCTCCAGATAGGTGGCTGCCAGCTCCGCCAAGTGGCCGTCGGCCGGCTGCCCAGCCAAACGACGGCACAGGACGACGAGACAGGCCGTAACGGCCTGCTCCCACGATTCGCCGGGCATCGTGTCGCCGAGCAGAACAGTGGCTGCGGCCGTGTCACCCGTGACGAGGGAGGCCAGTACGGCGACTTGGCGCCCATCGAGCATTCGCTTGCCCACTCCTCGGTGGGCTTCGATGTGTGCCAGGGCCTCGGGCCAACGTCCCTCGGTGGTGAGGGCGCGGGTGCCGTCGGCGAGGAGCACGCGCCACAGCCATGCGCCGACCTCGCGGCAGTCCTTGTCGGTCGAGGTGAGGTCCGTCGGTACTTCGATGCCTTCGTACCGGGCGTCTGTGCCCGTCTCGACCGCCTCGTAGAGGTCGAGCAGTCGCTGACGGCCCTCGTCCGTACGGCCGGCGCGGATCTGGAGGCGGGCGAGGTTGACGATCGGTTCCAGTCCTCGGATCGCGCTGGTGCTGGGGAGGGGACAGGCGTGCAGGTAGGCACCGGCGTGCTGGTGGCACATCTCGCGGGCGAGGTCGGGGAGGCCGAGGTCGGAGGCGAGGAGCGCCGCCTGGTTGTAGACGGCCGAGGCGATTCCTTGATCGTTCTTCTTCACCGCGGTGTCGGCCAGGTCGACGAGCGCGTGCACGCGCTGGGGCAGCGGCAGGCAGGCGGGCCGGAATCGGGCGACGATAGGGAAGCGCTGGGCTACTGGTCCGTGCGGGTCCATGTATCCCCCGGGTGGTGAGTGAGGGCTGGTTGAGACGACGGTGCCCGCCAACGTGTGCTGGTGGGCACCGTCACCTGCGCGTGGGCGTCAGTTCCAGTCGACGACGATGCGGTTCAGTGGGGTGTCGAGAGCGAAGAGGCCGGGACGCTGTTCGATCGCGGGGGCATCGAGGGGCTGGATCTCGAAGGTGGCCTCGCGGCCGCGGTACTCCTGGTCCCACGTGCGGATGGCTGCGGCGACCTTCGCGGCGAGCTCGTCGCTGCCGGGTCCGTGGCCGATGACCCCGAACTCCCAGAGTGTGTCGCCTTCGGGGGTCTTTTCCTGCGACAGGCGCCGGGCGAGGTAGGAGACGGCGCGCTTGTCGACGGCCGCCGTCGATGAGGGGTAGGGGTCTTCGGTGAGCAGGGTGCCCTTGGCGGTCTGCGGAAACAGCATCCGAATCAGGCCGGAGGGGAGGGCGCAGGTGACGAACAGTTCCATCCACTCGGGCGACTCCATGGCGCGGACCGTCATGCCGGTCCATTCCTCGATGCGCGGCTGGTCGAGGACACCGGTCAGAGCTCCGGCGTCGATGCTCTGACCGGCGGGGGCCTGGAGCCGGACGGTGCCGTCTGTGCTGAGTGGGATGGGTCGGCGGTCATCGTCGGCGATGCCGCGCCTGAGCGGCATGAAGGTGTTCATCTGGCTGCTGAGGGAGGCCCACCGGCCGTCTTGCTGTTCGTAGGCGATGGAGCGGGAGACCGTGCCCTTGAGGCGCTGGGGTACGAGGAGCCTGCCGCCGGGGGCGAGCTGTTGCAGCCAAGCGTGCGGCAGGCCGTGCGCGCCGACGGTGGCGATGATGCGGTCGTACGGCGCTCCTTCCGCGTAGCCCAGGGCCCCGTCGCGGGTCACGGCCCCGGCGTTGCTGATGCCGACGGCGGCGAGGTGCGCACGGGCCCCCTCCACGAGGTCGTCGTCGACATCGAGGGTGATCACGTGTCCACTTGCGCCGACCAGGTGGGCGAGCAGACCGGCGTTGTATCCGGTGCCGGCACCGAGTTCGAGGACGTGCTGGCCGGGCCGGACGTCGAGTTGGTCCAGCATGAGGGCGACCACGCCCGGCTGGGAGGCGCAGGAGATCGACGTGCCGTCGGTGTCGTACTTGATGTGCACCGGCGCGTTGGCGTAGGCGTCTTCGAGCGACGCGTCGGGTACGAACACGTGACGCGGCACGGTTCGCAACGCCGTTTCGACGGCGGGCGTATAAGCGTGTCCGTCGGCTCGGAGCTGGTCGACCAGGGCGTTGCGGAGGCGCGCAGCGTCCGCCGTGGGGGTGTCGATCGTGTCGGTGTTCACCGCCTTGACGCTATCGGCGTCGGTCGTTGCCTTGCCGGGCGACGCGGTGTGGTCACTCGTTCCCATGACTACCTCTCGTGCGATGTGGGACAGCGTGCTCTGGTCGTCCCGGAGAAGACCGGCGCGGTTGGCGTGGAAGATCACGTGGTGGGCGATGACTGCTCGCAGGCCGCGGGTGAGCACGCCGCGGCGTGCGAGGCCGGCGAGCGTGGTTCCCGCCCGTTCGAAGGCGGCCACCCATGCGTCGTGCGCGTGGAGCGGTCCGTCCGGGTGGCAGAGGCCGTGGGCGTCGGCTGTCATGAGCTTTCGTACGGCCAGGGTCAGCTCGGCGTTCCGTTCGGGGGGTAGAGGGCTGGTGGCCGGCCGGAGGGCGGCGA
Organism: Streptomyces sp. NPDC059788; assembly: GCF_042732265.1. NCBI lineage: Bacteria > Bacillati > Actinomycetota > Actinomycetes > Kitasatosporales > Streptomycetaceae > Streptomyces > Streptomyces sp. NPDC059788. The sequence continues at coordinate 196,035 of NZ_JBHWHY010000008.1, forward strand.
TCTTCGCCCATACGTCTCCCTGCTCGAACCAGTCGAGCCCGGCACTGCGCATCATGGCGCTCGCCAGCAGGACGGTGGTCTCCCGGCGTCCCAGGTGATCCGGGCTCGGCTGGTAGGTGAGCAGGTGGCGGGAGTCGCTGTGGAACAGGTCGTGGGCGGTGTCCATGGCGTCCGGGCCGCCGAACGCGTCGGTCTCGGGCTCGTAGGTACCGGGCCGCCACGACTCGACCGTCCCGTCATCAGTGAGATCGGTCAGCAGCGACTCGATGACCGGAGAGGGCTGATCGGCGAGGTACCGCAGCGGCCAGGGCTGCTTGTTCATGAACCACCAGCCGGTGATCTGTTCCTCGGCCTCGGCCGTGATCAAGGCGGGGCCAAGTCGTTCGACGATGACGCGCCTGGCGTCCGCGCGGTCGGTGAAAGTGATGTTGTGCTGCTGCCAGCGGTCAGGGGGCACGGATGTCCTTCGGTCGGTGATCAGGCGGTGAGCAGGCAGGCGTCCCAGGCGGTATGGGGTGGTGCGGCGGCGCTGGGCGCGAGCAGGGCCAGGGCGATGCCGGCGGCGCCGTCGAGTAGACCTGGGCCCGGTTCCGCATACCGGACGAGTCCGGTGGCCATGGGTTCGGGGGCGGTGCCCGGCGGAGTGATCGCGTTCAGGAGCGCCGGGATCGCGGCGCGGAGCCGCATCGTGGTCGAATGATGGGCGTCTTGGGCCACACAGGCGGTGACGTGGGCGAGGCCGGCGAACCCGTGGCACAGCCCGGGGCCCGTCGTGGCTTTGAGCTGGTTCGGCTCGGTGAGGGCGGCCACGAGCGCGTTTTCCGCATCGACCTGGCGGCCGGTGTCGCCGAGGGCGAGCGCGGCGAGTTGCTGGGCGCGAGCGAGGCCGACGGTGCCGTAGCACCAGGACGGCCGCCGGGGCGTGGACGGGTTGAGACGGCCGGTACGCAGTTCGGTCCGGGTGACCCAGTAAGGCCAAGCTGTTCCGCAGCCCGCCTTCTGCTGCCAGCGGTCCAGCCACGCCAGGATGGTGCGCAGTGCCGTGTGGTGGTGATCGGTGACGGTGCCGTTCCGGGCGGCGAGGGCCAGGAGTGCGAGCACTCCCCCGATGCCGTGTGCGATGCCGCTGTTGGCGTGCCCGCCGGGGAAACGGTGATCATCCGGGCTGCCCGAGGGGCTGGTATCGGTCCACCAGCCCGGCAGGGTTTCGTCGTGGTGGGTGATCGGTTCGGTGAGACGAACGCAGTAGTCGAGGACGGCGCGCAGGGTGGAGTCGCCGGGGTCGCGGCGCAGGAGGTAGGCGCCATACCCGGTAAGGCCCCGGATGGTGTCGAACTCGGCGAGCTTCGGCAGACGTCCGGCGTCGATGCGGCGGTGTGCAGCGCCGAGACGACGCCGGGCGTCGGCCCTAACCTGTCGGTCCATCGTGTCCAGGGCACGCTGGTAGGCGCTGGGCAGGTGGTCGGCGGCGCATGCCAGGGCGTGGGCGAAGGCAGGTGCCCCGTAGAAGGGGTGGCTGTCGGGGCCGCTGGTGACCGGCTGACGGGAGGCGGCGGCGAGCCAGTCGTGGGCGCGCTGCCAGGGTCCGAGGCCGCTTGCGGCTCGCTCGATGTGCAGGAGCGCGATGCCGGGCGGCCCGTAGGCGAGGTGCTGCCGGTGTTCCTGAGGGACGAGAGGCCCCATACCGGGGTCGGCAAGTTGAGTGGCGATGGCGTCAGCAAGAGCGAGTGTGGGGTGGTCAGTCACGACGGCCTCCCGTTAGTGCGGGCGGTCCAGGCCAGGGCGGTGGCACGCGCCAGGTAGAGGCACACCTCTTCCTCGGGGAAGTTCACCGCGACGTGCCGCACGAAGTGGACGTGCAGGAGGGAGGTGAGAACGTCGTCGATGACGATGCCCCGGGTGTCCGGGCCCGGCAGATGCATCCGGTACGCGGCGAGCGCCGCATCACGGTCTGCCCATCCCGACACGATGGCCTCCCCGCCCCGGGCCTCGCGTAGCGCGGCCCAGTCGTCGAACGGGTTGGCGAGCCGTACGGCCTCGGCGAACTGCGGGCGCGGAACGGGTGCGGGGGCTGTCGAGGGGATGTGGTCGGTCAGCCAGCGCATCGCGGCTTCGGTACTGCCGAGAAATGCGGAGGCGATGGCGACGGTATGGGCTGCTACCAGCGCGCGCTGACCTGGGCGCTCCGGTTGCGCAAGCTGGGCCCTGACGGCGCGCGAGTCCGCTTGGAACACGTCCTCGGCCCTCTCCCATGCAGCGCCGGAGCCCCACCGACCCATTTCCCGGTAGGAGGTGGGGTAGCGCAGCTCGGCCAGCAGGCCGGCGCTGCGCAGTTCGTCGGCCCAGGCGCTCACGGTGCGGGCAGTCCGGGTAAAGGCTTCGGGGTCCGGGAGGGCGATGCGCAGGCGGAGGTGCTGGTCCGGGTCGCGGAAACGGATGAACCACCACGGTGGATCGCCGAGCTGTTCGAGGAGGCCAGGGAGGTGCTGGGAGAGCAGAGTGTCCTGGCGGCGGGAGTCTCCGTACAGGGCGGCAAGCAGCACCGCGGAGGTGGCAGGAGTCTGCACCTGGACCGGAGACAGAGCGCGAGCTTGAGTGGGAACGGGCAGTGGCGGCCACGCCGGGGGACGGGACGCCTTGAGGGGTACTACAACCTCGTGAGCTCGACCGCCGCACCAGCCGTAAGCCTCCGGTTCCGGGGCCTCGACGAGCACAGCCAGGTGCGTACAGTCGAGGTGCTGGCGCAGGATCGCCCGGTGGCCGGCCTCGTCAAGGTCGAGGAACAGGTGCCGGTCGTCCTCGATGAGAAGCACGCGGCGAGGCAGCCGCCGCCGGGCGCGCCAGTCGGTGAGGGCGGTGTCCCACCGGGCCCGGGGGCCAGTGCGGCCGGGCAGTTCGGACGCCTCCAGCCGCCAGCGTGCCGGGGCCAGCACCGTACGCCCGTACCGCAGCCGCGGCAGGAACGGCATCGCTGCGGCGGCGCCCCAGTCGAACACGGTGACCTGTGCGCACTGGGCGCGGGAGAGCTCGGTGAGGAACCGCACCAGCGGTGGAGTGTGCGTGCGAAGGTTCAGCGCGTGCATCCCGACGGCCTCCACGCGGTGGCCGCGCTCGGGGGCGGCGAGATACATGCGGCGGCCGTCACACCCGACGGCCAGATCCTCCGGAGTGAGGATGGTGTCCTTCGGGCCGCGGTGCTCCTGGAGGCTGATCACGGTGGGCAGGACTTGCGGGGCGCGGGTGACGTGAGCACTTTCCGGGAGCAGCGGCGGGAAGGAGAGCTGGGCGGGCACGGTGTTGTTGTCCGCAGCCGGGAGGTCAGCCAGCTCTGTGGTGAGGGCCTTACGGCTGGCGGGGGACAGCACGTCGAGGAACCGGCCTGACGAGACGCCCGCCCCGCGAGACACGCTCACGACCTCCAACCGGAACTGTCCGCGCTGCAACTGCCCCAGGCTGGCCGCGTGCACCCGCACCCCTACCTCCAGGTGCGGCGGTAACCGGGGGTCATCGGGCCCCACGTCCAGGGTGGCGATCAGGTCATCGGTGAGGACCACCTCGTCGCGGCCATCGAGCACGGCGGCCTGCGCCAGGCGAACGAGGGCATCGTCCCGAGTGGAGACACGAGGCCGACGTACGCCGGCAGGGGTGCCCGGGTAGCCGTCAGGGTAGCCGGTGCCGCTGTCCGCCACAGCCTCCGTGAGCGGCACCATGGTGCCGATGCCGTACCGCTCGTAGAAGCGCTGGTGATACGCGTTCCACTCGGCGGTCCCGTACGGGCGGGCGCACACCCGCGTCAAGACGGAAGCGGCACGTTCGATCTCCCTGGCCACTTCCTCCGGCAGCACGATCTGCGCATCCAGTCGTAGGTCGTGAGCGATGGGGTGACGGCGCAGGCCGGGCACGAGAGCCCGCATCCGCGCCGCGACGCTTTCCCGGCCGCCGCGCGTGGCGCATTCCTCCAGGTCCACTCGGATCGCGCGCAGCTCATGCACCATCTCCGCGACCGGGGCGAGGCTTCCGGCGTCGCTCGCATCGAGCTGTCTGAGCAGGTGCCCGAGGGCGTCGGTCTCGGTGCTCGGCGCGTGCAGGTTCGTGATCAGCACCCGCCGCTGGATCAGCTCTGTCAGCAGGCGGCGCGTCTTCTCCATTCCGGCCTCGGGAAACTCCGCCCGGAGCTTGTCCGCGAGGGTGCCGCAGGGGATCGGCGTCCGGGCCGCGGCGAGGACCGCGCGAACTGGTTCGGTCAGGGCCAAAGATGTCTCGACCGCGCGTCTCCGGTCGCCCTGGACATCGGACTGGAACGGCACGATGACCCGGTCTCCCCGACTTGTCGCGGTGCTGTTGGCGACGACGGTCAGCCGTTCGAGAAGGTCCGGGCACGACTCCAGCCGTTCGATCACGGCGGACAGCCACTCTGCCCCCGCGCGGCCAAGCACCATGTGCAGGTCTCCCCAGGCCGCACGTGCCTGCGTCCCGAACTCCGCGGTGGTCACACCGGCGAACAGGCCGAAGGGCGTCGCCCGGTGCTGGGCCCGCAGCAGATAACGGGCTACGGACAGCGCCGTGCGCCGCACGTCCCGTGAGGCAGGAGGCTCTGCCATGCACAAGGACCATACCCGCGCGGCCAGGACCGGGCTGGCGTGCTGGAGTGCCTCAGCCACGTCCTTGTCCGCCCAGACGGTGCGCAACCACATCACACAGGCGGACGAACCGCGGGGCGAGCAGTCGTCGAGGTCAGGGCAAGCAGGCACCGGCAGCGAAGGCCGGGCCACGGCGCGCACGAGAGCGGTAGAACCGGTTCGAAACGCTGCGGGCGGAGCAACCACCGATTGCCTCCATAGGAGAGGGGACGGGCGGCCGGTGCCGCCGCGCCGAGACGCGACGGCACCAGGGCGGACAGAGCTGGGGCAGCTCAGGCGACGTTCGTGGTGCAGGCGCCGCAGGTGGACCCGCAGTTGTCGTCGGTCAGGTTGACCAGCCCCGCCGGATCGGCGACCTCGACGAGGGAGACGTCCAGGTCGAAGCCGTCGGACGCCTCCGGCGGCTGCGGCCGTACCTGGGTGTGGCTGGCCATCACGGTGTTTCGTGTCATTTCTTCTGACTCCTCATGTGAGTAGTGGTGTCGGGGTTGCGTTGCCAGTCGCCTCCGGGTGTCAGCACACGGAGGTTTGCCAGGAGCCGGCCTCTCGGTCGGCTCCTGGAAGTCCGGCAAGAGGTGACGGCGCTCACGGGCGCTGGCCTCACGCCGGAAGATCGTGAGCAGGGAGCCTGATCAGGCCGGCACTGACCGCTGCCCCAGCAAATGGGCAAACGCATGGGACCTCATTGCTCCCCCTTGGCAGAGAGCTCGGCCCAGACCTCTTTGCCCCACGGACAGCGACCCGAGCCGCAGAGGTCGTAGCTCCAGCGATCGGCCACAGCATCGATGAGAACCAGGCCGGCGTCATCCTCGGCCCGGCCGCAAACAGGCAGTCGCGATGGTTCTCGGTCGAGCACCCCGATACGCACCCGCGCCGCACTCGGCCAGCCGACGGTGAGCCGGATTTCCTGGCACGAGGTGTGCCTCGCCGCGTTCGCGATCAGTTCGGTGACGATCAGCGCGGCGCTGTAGGCGAGGCTGTCGAGCTGCCACAGGCCGAGAACGGATTGGACGAGCTGGCGCCCGGCCTCAGCTGTGGACGGCTCGCATGGGACTGTCTGGCTATAGATGGCACGGTTGGCGGTGCTGCTGTGTTCCCGCTCACTGAGACTCGTCATTGGGGTAGAGCCCTCGCGTTGTCTCGGCGCCCGGGCCGCTTCCCTTACGCATGGGGCGCGGACCAAGCCGGCAACAGCCGCCCGAGCGGTGCTGCCGGGCGACCAACACCTAGACAACATCGATCGGAGCCCCGCTGGTTAGGGCGATGGGGCAGTCGACCGGAAGAACCGCCTAGGGCGATTTGACCAGGCGATTACCTGGGGCCTGACCGGCGAGGGCGCTACCTTGCCTGGATGGACTCCACGCGCAACGCCGTTCTTGAGGCGTGGATGGCCGAACACGGTTACAGCTCCAACAGCCTCGCTGAGGCCGTGAACAGGTCCCTCGAACGTCTCACAGGTCGACCAGGTGGTCTCGACGGATCATCGATCCGCGACTGGAAGGCCGGCCGGGTCAAGTGGCCCAAGTCGGCCGCCCGCAGGGCTCTCGAAGACGTCGCGGGCCTGCCTGCCATCGCTTTAGGGTTCGTGCCACGGGGCCGGGCGCCGTCCGTCACCGCTCCACAGCAGCAGGAGGACCCCGACATGAAGCGCCGTACCCTCGTGGGCGGTATCGCTGCGGCAGCCGCCGCAGCGGCAGCCGCTCCGGGCACCACTTCGCCGCGCCGGATCGGGATGAGCGATGTCGACCGCCTGCAGAAACGCTTCGCAGAGATCATCGCCAGCGACCACCGCCATGGCGGGCAACTCGGTACCGAGCAGAAAGCCGCCGCACTCGCCGACGAGGCACTGAACCTCCAGAACGCGGGCAGCGCCTCCCAGCGTGTACGCGGCCGCCTCTACGCCTCCGCGGCAGCGTTCCGCTCCTCGGCCATGTGGGCAGCCATCGACGGCCGCCGCTACGACGTCGCGAAGGCCCACATGCGTGAGGCCCAGGCTCTCGCCGAAATGTCCTGCGATCAGTCGATCAAGTTCCGCATCTGGAGCCACGCGGGAACGATGTACCGGCACATGGGCCGGCCCGCCGACGCGCTCGCCGCCAACGACGTCGCCCGCAAACTGAGTCTCACGCGCAGCGATCCCCTGTTCGCGTCCCTTGGCCTGGCCCGGCAGGGAGCCATCCACGGCACAGCGCAGGACAGAACCTCCACCCGCCGGGCGTTCGAGCAGGCCCAGGAAGCCATGCTGCGCGCCGACCCCGCGGACTACCGACCCGTGTGGATGCTCGCTTTCTACGACCAGGCCGAACTGGACTCCCTGGCCCTGTCGGCATACCTGGCCCTCGGCGACTACCCAGCAGCCGAGTACCACGCCCATCGCTGCCTGTCCGCCCTGCGGCCCCACATGGTGCGCTCCCGAGCCATCGCCACCACCAGGCTTGCGCACGCACAACTCGCCCAGGGAGCGGCCGACGCGGCCACAGCCACCGCGATGACCGTCACCGCCAACGCCGCTACCCAGCACGCCCGAGTGGCGCGCATGCTGCAAGAGTTCGGCGCCGCTCTGCGCGCCACCGCACCGCACACCGCCACCGTGCAAACTTGGACCGAGCACGTCGCCACCTGGAGGACCACGGTATGACCACGGCGCCCACCACCGAACTGCGCACCTTCGACACGCTCGACGCCGTCCGCGGTGACCTCCTCGACGTGTACGCCGAGGTACGCGCACCCCTCCTCCACCTCCCGAACTACGCGGTAACCGCGTTCGGCGAGCGCCTGGACCGGCACAGCACCGAGCCGGGGTTCACGGCCGTCCTCGCATACGCGAACGGGCAACCGGTCGGCTACGCCTACGCCAACAGCATCGAGCGCGGCGACCGCTACTGGCAGCGCACCAGCCCGGAGCCGGCGGAGAAGTACACCCAGCACCCGACCATCGCCCTGAAGGAGATCGGCGTCCGTCCGGCCTGGCGCAAGACCGGCACCGCCCGCCGCATCCACGACGCCCTCCTCGCCGACCGCGACGAGCCGTACGTCACGCTCATGGTCAACCGGGCTGCCGGCGATGGAAAGGTGCACTCCCTTTACAGGTCATGGGGGTATGAGGACATCGGAGAGAGCCAGCCGTCACCGGCCTCGCCGGTGCTTACCGTGATGATCCGCGCTATCCGTTGACGTCATGGACAAATTCACGCCGGTGAATGGTTGCCCGGGTCGCTCGCATGGGGCGCCCCGGCGGGGCAGGTGACCGGCAGCCCCAGGTAATCACCTAGCACCCGGCGCCCTCGCTCCGGACGGCTGCTTCGGTAATTCCGTTACTGCTGTCCGGTTGCACTCGGCTTCGACCGGCAATGTCTGCGGCCCCGCACCCGATTCACTGCGGCCAGGGCGGCCTCGCAGCAAAAGGAGATGCGCCAGACAGACGGTGATGCGGACGGACGAGTGACTCTCACTGTTCGAACCGCCCCGAAAGATTCCTGAGTCGGGGCTTTCTCAGCGGCGGGAGGGCCCGACCGGGGTGGTCGTGCCCCAGCCCAGGTAACCGTCGTCGAGGAGGACCTCGACTTGTTCGAAGTGGTCTACTGACCTTCAAAGCGTGATGTCTCAGGGGCTGACATTTGGTGGTCGCGGCGGTATGCCGTCTGCATGAGGTATGCGCAGGGTGGTGGGCTGAC
>NZ_JBHWHY010000009.1:0-194617 GCF_042732265.1 Streptomyces sp. NPDC059788
ACAGGGGCCGCGGTGCGCCCGCGTCCCCGGCCCCGCCGCCGTACCCAGGCCTCAGGCCGCCGCGGCCAGCCGCTCCGGTTCGCCGTCCCGCTGACGCGGCACGAACCGTACGTGCTGGTGGCCGCGCCGCAGGTCTATCCGGACCCGCAGACCGCCCGCGCGGGTCAGCATCAGGCCGACACCGGCCGCGGCCACCAGGGAGACCAGACCGCCCGCGAGGAAGCCGAGCCGCGCGCCGTACGCGTCGGTGACCCAGCCGACGATGGGCGCGCCGAGCGGCGTGCCGCCCATGAAGACCATCATGAACAGGCTCATCACCCGCCCGCGCATCAGCGGGTCGGTCGCCATCTGCACGCTGGAGTTGGCCGTGACGTTGATCGTCAGGCCGACGACGCCGATGACGATCAGCAGCGCGCCGAAGATCCAGACGGCCGGGGAGAGGGCCGCGGCCATCTCCAGGACGCCGAACAGCAGCGCCGCGCCCACCAGCAGCCGCAGCCGCGACGTGCTGCGCCGGGCCGCGAGCAGGGCGCCCGCCAGCGAACCGGCCGCCATCAGGCCGTTGAACCAGGCGTACATGCCCGCGCCGCCGTGGAAGACCTTGTCGGCGAAGGCGGTCAGCCAGATCGGGAAGTTGAAGCCGAAGGTGCCGATGAAGCCGACCAGGACGATCGGCCAGATCAGCTCGGGGTGGCCCGCGACGTAGCGCACGCCTTCGCGCAGCTGGCCCTTGCCGCGCGGCGCGCGGTCGACCTTGTGCAGGTCGCGGGTGCGCATCAGCAGCAGTCCGGCGAGCGGCGCGATGAAGGACAGGCCGTTCAGGAGGAAGGCCCAGCCGCTGCCGAGGGAGGTGATCAGCGCGCCGGCCACGGCGGGGCCGATGAGCCGGGCGGACTGGAAGTTGGCGGAGTTCAGGCTGACGGCGTTGCGCAGGTCGTCCGGGCCGACCATCTCGACGACGAACGCCTGCCGTGCCGGGTTGTCGACGACGGTGATCAGGCCGAGCACGAAGGCCATCAGGTAGACGTGCCAGACCGCGACCTGCCCGCTGAGGGTCAGTACGGCCAGGATCAGGCCGGTCAGGCCCATCGAGGCCTGGGTCACCAGCAGCAGCTTGCGCTTGGAGACCCGGTCGGCGATCACGCCTCCGTACAGCCCGAAGAGCAGCATGGGCAGGAACTGCAGGGCGGTGGTGATGCCGACGGCGGCGGAGGAGCCGGTGATGCTGACGACCAGCCAGTCCTGGGCGATGCGCTGCATCCAGGTGCCGGTGTTGGAGACGACCTGTCCGGTGGCGAACAGACGGTAGTTGCGGACTCTCAGCGAACGGAACATGCCCCCGCGCGGTTCGGCGGCGGTGCCCTTTGAGGCTGCGGGGGGCGCGGTCGCGGCGTCGGTGACGGTGTTGTCGGTGGAGTTCGGTGCGGGGGCGGAGTCTGCTCCGGGTCCCGTACTCAAAGTGGGTTCGCCTCCTCGGCGCTCGGTGGTTACAGCTGGGCGAGCTTCTCCAGTACGGGTGCGGCGGTCCGCAGTGCGGCCCACTCGTCCTCGTCCAGCCCGGAGGCCAGCTCGGCCAGCCACGCGTTGCGTTTGCGGCGGCTCTCTTCGAGCATCGCCTCGGCCTGTTCGGTCTGGGTGACGACCTTCTGGCGGCGGTCGTCCGGGTGCGGTTCGAGCCGGACCAGGCCCTTGGCCTCCAGCATCGCCACGATGCGGGTCATCGACGGCGGCTGGACGTGCTCCTTGCGCGCCAGCTCGCCGGGGGTGGCGTGACCGCACCGGGCGAGGGTGCCGAGCACCGACATCTCGGTCGGGCTGAGCGACTCGTCGACCCGCTGGTGCTTGAGTCGGCGGGAGAGACGCATCACGGCGGACCGCAGTGCGTTCACGGCGTCGGCGTCGGCGGCAGCGTCGTCGCCAAGGGACAGTTCCGGCATGTTCGTTAGCATAACTCATTACCCTCTCTAATGAAAGCCCGTACATGCGGGACCATCCGCATCACCCTTACGAGTGAGGACGCAGCGGAAAGCGACCCGCCTGACCAGGGCGCGAGAGGACCGTGGCGGTATGGGATCGGGAGTGCTCAGCCTGCGTATGGACGGGGAACTGCTGGAGCGCCTTCGGCAGCACGCCGCGAAACGCGGAATGAGCGTCCAGGACTATGTGACCCGGACGCTCATCCGTGAAGACTTCGACGAACGCTTCAAGATGTCGGTGGACCGCACGGAGCGGTTCTACGCCGCTCCGCCGCTGTGAACCGCTCCTGCGCCGCGCGCCGGGCCGCCGCTGCGAACCGGGCCCGGCGCCCGGCCGCTACTTGACGCCCAGCGCCTGCTCGATCGGATTGAGCAGGAAGTAGACGAGGAAGGCCGCGCCCACGGCGTTCAGCAGCCACGGGATCTCCTTGAAGCGGCCGGTCGCCGTCCGCAGCAGGATGAAGGCCAGCACGCCCATGCCGATGCCGTTGGTGATGCTGTAGGTGAACGGCATCGAGATGATCGTCAGGAACGCCGGGATCGCGATGGTGAAGTCGCCCCAGTCGATGTCCCGGACGTTCGCGGACATGATCAGGAAGCCGACGACCAGCAGCGCGGGCGTCGCGGCCTGCGACGGGACGACCGTCGCCAGCGGTGTGAAGACCAGCGCGAGCAGGAAGAGCCCGCCGGTCACGATGTTCGCCAGACCCGTACGGGCACCCTCGCCGACGCCCGCGGTGGACTCCACGAAGCAGGTGTTGGCCGACGCCGAGCCGACCCCGCCGGCCGCCACCGCGATGCCGTCCACCATCAGGATGCGGCCCATGCCGGGCAGGCTGCCGTTCTCGTCGGTCAGCCCGGCCTCCTCGCCGACGCCGATGATCGTGCCCATCGCGTCGAAGAAGCCGGACAGCAGCACGGTGAAGACGAAGAGGCAGCCGGTCAGCAGGCCGACCTCCTTGAAGCCGCCGAACAGGCTGATCTGGCCGACCAGGCCGAAGTCCGGCGCGCCGACGATGCTGTCCGGCACGTTCGGCACGGCCAGGCCCCAGCTCTCGTCGGGGATCTGCGCGACCGCGTTGATGATGATCGCGACGACCGCCATCACGACCATGCCGATCAGGATCGCGCCCTTGGTCTTGCGTACGGTCAGCAGGAACATCAGCGCGAGGCCGATGACGAAGACCAGCACCGGCCAGCCCTGGAGCTGACCGCCCTGTCCCAGCGCCAGCGGCACGGTGGTGTGCGCGGCGTCCGGGTTGCGGCTGACGAAGCCCGCGTCGACCAGGCCGACCAGCGCGATGAACAGGCCGATGCCGATCGCGATGGCGCGCCGCAGCCCGCCCGGGATCGCGTCCATGACGCGCTGCCGCAGACCGGAGGCGACCAGGATCATCAGCACCAGGCCGGCCAGCACGACCATGCCCATCGCGTCCGGCCAGCTCATCTTGGGGGCGAGCTGGAGGGAGACGACGGCGTTGATGCCGAGGCCGGCGGCGACGGCGATCGGCACGTTGCCGATGACGCCCATCAGGAGGGTGGACAGGCCCGCCATCAGGGCGGTGGCGGTGACCAGCTGGCCGTTGTCCAGGTGGTGCCCGAACTTGTCCTGGCCGGCGCCGAGGATGATCGGGTTCAGCACGACGATGTACGCCATGGCGAAGAACGTGGCGAGGCCGCCGCGCAGCTCGCGGGAGACCGTCGACCCCCGCTCGGAGATCTTGAAGAACCGGTCGAGACCGTTCTTGGGCGCCTGCGGGCCTGGGCCCTGGACGGCGTCGACCGGCGTGGTGGCCGAGGGTGACATGCGCTGACCTCAGTCGTACGGGCCTGGGAGAGGCGTGGGGGCCCCGGATCGGGCCCAGAACACAAACAAACCGGATCGGATTGGAGGATTCAACGAACCAAACCAGTCAGAACCGGATAGGTTCAGTATGAATAAACAAGACGATGATCGCTATCTCCGCGCGTAGACCCCTGGCGGAAACGGGCCGGCGGACGTCCGCGGCCCGGCCGGGAGCTCCGACGCGCGCCGCCCTGCCCGGATCGGCGCTGTCGGTGGCTGCCCGTAAGCTGACCCCATGTGGAAGAAGTCCGAACTGCGCGAGGCCCCGGAGCCTCTTGAGGGCCCCGTCGTCGGCACGATCACCGGCGGCACCATCATCTGGTTCGTGCTCTTCCTGGCCCAGCTCCCCTTCTACGGCTGGTTCGCCGACCACGACCGCACCTGGTGGGTGTGGACCTGCCTGGCCGGCGGCGGCCTCGGCATCCTCGGCATCTGGTACGTGCGCAAGCGCGACGCCGCGATCAAGCGCGCGGCGTCGGCCCGGGAGGCCGGAGGGACGCCGGCGGACGCGGTCTGAGCCGAAGGCCCCTAGAAAGCGCCCGGCGCGCGACCCCGTCCGCATACGCGGCTCCTCCCCCGAGGAGAATCCACCCCATAGTGGACGCATCCCGGCCCCCGGCGGTTGACGTGTGTCCCTCCAACAACTCCCACCACCTTCCTGTGCGCATCCAGCGGGTGAATCGCCCGTTCCGCCCGTAACGTCGAAGGCATGACTCAGCGGGCGAAGACCGAAGCCGCCGGCCCCGAGCCGGCCACCGGGCCGGACCACCGCGGCCTGACCGCCGCCGAGGTCGCCGAGCGGGTAGCCAGAGGCGAGGTCAACGACGTCCCCGTACGGTCCTCGCGCTCCACCGCCGACATCGTCCGCTCGAACGTCTTCACCCGCTTCAACGCCATCATCGGCGTGCTGTTCGTGATCATCCTGATCGTCGGCCCGATCCAGGACGGCCTGTTCGGCTTCGTCATCGTCGCCAACACCGGCATCGGCATCATCCAGGAGCTGCGCGCCAAGAAGACCCTGGACAGCCTCGCCGTCATAGGCGAGTCCAAGCCGACCGTACGGCGCGACGGCACGGCCGCCGAGATCCCGACCTCCGAGGTCGTGCTCGGCGACGTCATCGAACTCGGCCCCGGCGACAAGGTCATCGTCGACGGCGAGGTCCTGGAGAGCGACGGCCTGGAGATCGACGAGTCGCTGCTCACCGGCGAGGCCGACCCGGTGGTCAAACGACCCGGCGAGAAGGTGATGTCCGGCAGCTTCGTGGTCGCCGGCGGCGGCGCGTTCACCGCCACGAAGGTCGGGCGCGAGGCGTACGCGGCGCAGCTCGCCGAGGAGGCGTCCCGCTTCACCCTCGTCCACTCCGAACTGCGCACCGGCATCAGCCAGATCCTCAAATACGTGACGTGGATGATGGTGCCGACCGCCATCGGCCTGATCCTCAGCCACCTGTTCACCCTGAACATGGCGGGCGACGAGGCCGTACGCCGGATGGTCGCCGGCATCGTCCCGATGATCCCCGAAGGCCTGGTGCTGCTCACCTCCGTCGCCTTCGCGATCGGCGTCATCCGGCTCGGCCGCAAACAGTGCCTGGTCCAGGAACTGCCCGCCATCGAGGGCCTGGCCCGCGTCGACGTGGTCTGCCTGGACAAGACCGGCACGCTGACCGAGGGCGGCATGGACGTCAGCGAGCTGCGGCCGCTCGGCGGCACGGACGAGGGCCGCGTCAAGGAGGTCCTCGGCGCCCTCGGGGCGTCCGACCCCCGCCCCAACGCCTCCCTCCAGGCGATCATCGACGCGTACCCGGCAGGCGACGGCTGGCGCAGCGCCGACGCGCTGCCCTTCTCCTCCGCCCGCAAATACAGCGGCGCCGCCCTCGAAGACCCCGACGGCGAGCGCACGACCTGGCTGCTGGGCGCGCCCGACGTCCTGCTGCCCACCGGCGACGACGCGCTCTCCGAGGTCGACGACCTCAACGCCCAGGGCCTGCGCGTCCTCCTGCTGGCCCGCGCCGAACGCGACCTGCACGACGCCGAGGTGGCCGCCCACGTACAGCCCGCCGCCCTGATCGTCCTCGAACAGCGGCTGCGGCCCGACGCGATGGACACCCTGCGGTACTTCGAGGACCAAGGCGTCCAGGCGAAGGTCATCTCCGGCGACAACGCGGTGTCGGTCGGCGCGGTGGCCGGAAAACTGGGCATGCCGGGCGCCGAATCGCCCGTCGACGCGCGCAAGCTCCCCGCCGACCCGGACGAGATGGGCAAGGTCCTGGAGGACGGCGCGGTCTTCGGCCGCGTCACGCCGCAGCAGAAGCGGGACATGGTCGGCGCGCTCCAGAAGCGCGGCCGCATCGTCGCCATGACCGGCGACGGCGTCAACGACGTCCTCGCCCTCAAGGACGCGGACATCGGCGTCTCCATGGGCGCGGGCAGCGAGGCCACCAAGGCCGTCGCGCAGATCGTGCTGCTCAACAACAGCTTCGCGACACTGCCGTCGGTGGTCGCCGAGGGCCGCCGGGTGATCGGCAACATCACCCGCGTCGCCACCCTCTTCCTGACCAAGACCGTCTACTCGGTCCTGCTCGCGATCCTCGTCGCCTGCTGCCAGATCCCGTACCCCTACCTGCCCCGGCACCTCACGCTGCTGTCCACCCTCACCATCGGCGTCCCCGCCTTCTTCCTGGCCCTCGCCCCCAACAAGGAACGCGCGAAACCCCACTTCGTACGCCGGGTGATGCGCTACGCGGTCCCCTCCGGCCTGATCGTCGGCCTCGCCGCCTTCGCCACCTACCTGCTGGCCCGCAGCCACTACACCGGCCCCGACGCCCTCCCCGCCGAAACCAGCGCGGCCACCCTCACCCTCTTCCTCAGCGCGATGTGGGTCCTGGCGATCATCGCCCGCCCGTACACCTGGTGGCGCGTCGGCCTGGTCCTGGCCATGGGCCTGGGCTTCCTGATCGTCCTCGTCGTCCCCTGGCTCCAGAACTTCTTCGACCTGAAACTGGTGGGCACGACCCTGCCGTGGGCCGCGGTGGGCATCGCCGTCGCGGCGGCGGCGCTCCTGGAGATCGCGTGGCGGGTGGTGGGCCGCCGCTTCCCGGCGTAGCCGGCTTCGCCGACGGTCCTTCCGGTACGTACGCGAAGGCGACGGGCCGGTGGCGAACGAACCCGCCACCGGCCCGCACCCGGACCTGCTTCCCCCTAGTCGAACCAGCGGGCCTCCGCCAGTTCCTCCGCCCGGTCCAGATCTTCCAGCAGGGCCGCGGTCTCGAAGCGGCGGGGCCACTGGCCGGCGGCCCAGGCCAGGCCCGCGGCGACGCCCTCCAGGGTCGCCGCGTGCAGCGTGCCGTCCGGGGTCCAGCGCCAGTCGAGTTCGGTGCCGTCCTCGACGGTCAGCTCCTCGTGTTCGACGTACGACCGCGGCGTGTCCGGGCCCAGCAGCGTACGTACCGGCTCCGGAACCTCGTGGCGGCTGCCCTCCGAGCCGACCGGCGCCGCGAAGACCTCGCTCAGCCGCCGCACCTGGAACAGTTCCGCCAGATCAGCGGCGCGCGCGGGGGTCACCGGCAGCAGCGGCAGCCCCGCGGCCAGCGGCATCAGGTCCGGCGCGTCCGCGACCACCGCGTCGGCCGCGTCCACCACCCGGGCCTCGCCGTCGACGACGGCCCGCAGTTCGTCGGGAAGCGTGACCTGCTCGGGGTCCAGGTCCGCCAGCACCCCGTACAGCGCGTGCAGCTGCGCGGAGTCCACCTCCCGCGCCGGGTCCGCGAGGCGGCCCAGCAGTTCCGCCGCGCCGCCCGGCTCCTCCAGCAGCGCCGCGACGGAGGTCCGTACGCCGAGGGCCCGCAGCACCTGGGCGTCCACCTCGCCCGCGTCCGCCGACTCGTACAGCCCGGCCAGCAGCGGATCGCCGCCCGCGGCCCGCAGGCCGGCCGGACGGCGCCCGTCCAGCACCGGGTGCCCGCGCAGCCACCACGCCGTGTACGGGCGGACCAGCTCCGTCCTGCCGTCCGGCAGCAGCACCCGTACGGGCGCGGTCAGCGCGTCCCGCAGCGGCGGCTGCGACAGCATCGCCAGCGCCTGCGGCCACGCGTCGTCGTCCACCAGGTCCAGGTCCCGTACGGCCACGATCTCCGTCGCGACCGGCGGCACCGGCGTCTCCGGCAGCCCGTCGAGAACGTCCTCGCACCACACGTCCACCGCGTCCAGGACACCCACGTCGTCCGGCTCGGTGAAGTCGCCGTCGCGCGGCTCCAGCTCGTCCGGGTCCAGCACCACGTCAGGGGCCCGTACGAGGGCGAAGCCCGCCAGCACCCCGACGGCGGTCAGCGGCTGCTCACCCCAGCGCTCCGCGAACCCCGCGTCGACCGCCGCGAGTTCACCCTCCCGGATCACCCGCTCGAAGTCGCTGCCCGGCAACACCAGTTCGCCCGCCGGTGCCGGCTCGCCGTCCTCGTCCGGCAGGGCGAGCGCGGCCAGCCACGGCTCGTCGCCGGGCGCCAGATGCGCGTCGCGGACGAGACCGAGCACGGCCTCCGCCAGCTCCTCGCCGCCGAGCCCGGCCGGCTCCCCGTCGAACCCGAAGGCGTAGTCGTCCTCCTCCGCATCCAGGGAATTGGCGACGGCAGCCCGTACCTGGGCAGACGTCAGCACAGCGCGCGGATTCGCCGGAGTGGCGCCCAGCTTCTCCAGCAACGGGTGCACCGCATCCGGATGCGCGACCTTCAGCCCCAGCCGGGCCAGCGTCCCGTGCCGCTCCGCCGCGTCGTCCCCGCCGCCCGGCAGCGGCAACAGCACCTGCCGCGGCCCGATCGTCGTCCGCGCCGCCCGGCCCTCCTCGCCCCCGGCCCCGGCCAGCGGCACCGGCAGACCGCTCAGCCGCTCCGGGTCCGTACCGGCCAGCGAGTCGTACAGCCGCCACCACCACGCGGGCGACCGGTCCACCCCCGCCAGCCGGTCGACGACCTCGCCCAGCGGCACCCGCGCGACGCTCAGCGCACGCAGCTCCGTACGCCGCTCCAGCCCGGCGGGCAGCAGGCTCGGGAACAGCTCCGCCAGCACCCGGACCGTATCCGCCCCGGCCCCCTCCACCAGCTCGGCGTCCACCGGCCGCAGGACATACGCGTCCTCCTCGCCCCGCGCACCGCCCCAGCCACCGCCGTCACCGGGAGCCAGCTCGTCCGGGCCGCTCGTCCCCCGCACCGCCTCCAGGGACAGCTCCCCGCCCGTGGCGGGCGCCGCCGCACTCGGCAGGAACCGCACCCGCGGCAACAGCTCCAGCACCTGCCGCCGCAGCTCATTGTCCAGCTCACCCTGACCCAGCGGCCCCGGTACGAGATCGATGATCCCCGCCGAAACCGGCTGCCAGCCCGCCAGCAACGACGCGTACGCCTCGGCGGCGCGCCGGATCAGATGCTCGGCGAGCGGCCCCGGCGCGACGCGGCGCCGCGTCGGCTCCAGCGGGAACGAGGCGATCAGCAGCGCCGGCAGGCCCTGCCGCTCGTCGGTGGGCGTCGGCGCGTGCACGACCGGCGCGGTCGCCGGACGCACCGGCGCGCCCTCCTCGTCCACCGGGACCGCCCACGTCACCGCCCAGTGCGGCCGCAGCCGCTCCTCCACCGGGCGGTCCGCCAGCAGCGCCGCGTCCAGCCCGCCGCTCTCGCTCACGACACGCCAGCGGGAGGTACCGCGCTCACTGTCCTCGATGACGACGTACGCGCCCTCCTGGCGCCGCCTCATCTCCCGGACGCCGTCGGGCGTCTCGATGACGACCTCGGCCAGGCCCGGCAGCGTCAGCAGCAACGCGGCGTCGATACCGGCCAGCAGGCGCACCGTCAGCTCGTGCGCGGCGCCGTCGCGCAGCGGCAGCACCACGGAGGTGTCATAGCCCTGCGGCGCGGAGCCCTCCGCGGGCAGCGGCAGCCGCAGCAGCGGTACGTGACCGTCGCGTCGGCGCAGTTCGCCGCCGAGCCCGGGGCTGTGCGCCGCGACCTGCCCCGCCAGCTCCCTGGCCTCGGCCAGCGACCAGCGGACGCCGCCGGTGCGGCCGATCAGCGCGGGCTCGTCGCTGACCGCGAGCACCGCCGAGAAGCCGACACCGAAACGGCCGACGGAGACCGCGGTCTCGGTCTCCGTCTCGCGCTTGGCGGAGGCGCGCAGGGTGGCCAGCGATTCGACGCCGGTGGCGTCGATGGGGGCGCCGGTGTTGGAGGCGACCAGCACCGCGGGGTCGGGCCCTTCGGCCGGGTGCAGGGTCAGGCGCAGCCTCCCGGGCACGCCGGCGCGGGCCGCGGCGTCCGAGGCGTTCTGCGCCAGCTCCACGGCGAGCCGGTCCCGGTATCCGCCGAGCGCGAGATCCTCCTCGGCGTTCGCGTCCTCCCGGAACCGGGCCGGCGAGGCCGCCCACGCGTCGAGCACCCCCCGCCGCAGCCGAGCCGTCCCGAACGGATCTGCCTCTGCCGCTTCGCTCACGTTCTCTCCCGTAGTCCGATGCCGAACTGTTCTTTTTACCGGGTGGGGTGGGGGGTGGGGGAATCGGGTCGCGCCTTCGGCGCGGTTGTCCGGGTTGCCTGGGTGGGGGTGCGCGTTGTGCGCTGTCGGTCCGGTGGGTGGGGGGCTCGGGCCCACGCAGGGGTCACTCTCCCCCAGCCTTCGGCCGGGGGTACCCCCACGACACCGTGCACGTCATCGGTGCCTTAGTAGTGAACCCAGATACCCGGCTGCTCTGCGGGGAGACCCCTGCGTGGACCCGAGCCCCGCGCCGTGGGCGACTATCCGTACATCGTGGCTGGAAACACACAGCCCGGTCCGGCGCGGAGCGCTGGACCGGGCCGGTTCCGCTGCGCGGAGCGCAGGGGCGGAGCGCAGGGGCGGAGCGCAGGGGCGGTTCCGCTGCGCGGAGCGCAGGGGCCGGGCTCGCCGCGCGGAGCGGGGCGAGCGGGGTGGCGCCATCTGCGCTGCCCGTACTGCTCGGCGGCGATGGGCAGACCTCCCGCCCTCCGGCACCGCGAGCCTCACCACACGGTGGGGCGCCGACCAGGGTGATCGAAATCTTCCCCACCAGCTGTCCCGCACGCGCCAAACCGGCCGGAGGGGGTGCGTAGGGGGCCATCCCCGCAGAGCAGCCGGGTATCTGGGTTCACGACTACGTCACCGATGACGTGCACGGTGTCGAGGAGTTGGCCCCCTGCGCACCCCCGCCCCCAGAACGAATCCAATGCGACCCGCGCGACAGCGCAACCCCCGCGCGAAGCGCAAACCGCACACCCCCACAACGTGAACCCAAAAGCAGGCCCAGCCCCCTGAGGAACGTCGTCGGCCGGCCCCACCGGGAGCCCTCAGCTGTGGCCGAACTCCTCGGACGGCCCCGTCTCCTCCACAGACCCCCCAGTCCGGTCGGGCCGCAACGCAAACGGATCGACGACGTTCTCGTCAATGACCGGCGGCGCCGGCCGCGGAGGCCTCGGCATGACGGCCGCCTCGGAGTGCCCCCCACAGCCGTAGCCGAGGGAGACCACATGCCCGTCGGCGGGCCCGAACTCGTTGGCGCAGATGCCGAAGGCCTGCCGCAGGGACCCGGCCAGCGGGACCAGGAAGCCGCAGGAGACGCAGTTGGCGGGGGCGGCCTGGGCCATGGCGGTCTTGGGGCCGTAGGCCTCTTCCCAGCGGTCCGCCGCGGCGTGCAGCCCGTAACGGGAGAGGACCCGGTGGCGCCCCATGCCGAGCTCGTCGGCAACCGCGGCGATACTGCCGCGTGCGGTCGGCTCCGCGACCTGGGCGGCAGCCCGGGCGGCGGCAGCCTGAGCGGCAGGCGAGCCGGGCTCGACATCCGCGTCCTCGACGTCCGCGAGTTCCGCGACGCCCGGCGCAACCGCGGCCTGGCCCCCGCTCGCCCCGGCGTCCTCCTGCGCCGCCTGCGCACCCGTGTAGCCCGGCTCCAGCCGAAGATCTTCGGCCTCGGTGGGCAGCAGATCGCCGGGCCCCATGTCGCCGGGCCGCAGCCGCTCGCTCCAGGGCACCCATTCGGGGGCCAGCAGCGCGTCCGGCCCGGGCAGCAGGACGCTCTCGTCGAGGGTGACGTGTTTGGCCCGGGACGCGCGGGCGACGGTCACGGCCCAGCGCCAGCCCCGGTAGCCGGGCTCCTTGCATTCGAACAGGTGCGTGACGACACGGTCCCCGTCGGCGACGGCGTCGACGTGCTCGCCGACCGTGCCTGGCGCCGCGGCCTCCTCGGCCGCCACGCGGGCAAGGTCGACCGCCTCGGCGCACAGGCGGTCAGGGGTACGGCTTCGCATCGCAGCACTCACAAGAATCGATTCTCTCTTCCACGCCGTCTCACGAGTGCGCCAGCCGGAGCTGTCCTGTCCTGTCCGGACGACCGGCGTGCCGGGGCGGGCGGAGCGGACCTGGGGACCGCGTCGACGTCCGCGCCCGGTCATCTCGGTCGAGCGCACCTCTTACGAACCATTCTGCGGGATCGCGGCAAGGCGCGCGGCCAAGAACGACCGCCGGTGGCGCGCTACACACGCTACCCCTTCAACGGTGCGCGACCCCTCGGCGGGAGCGGCAAATGTCACCGGCAGCGTCCGGCGGCCGTGTGGCCCGGGGCGACAGGCCGCGGAAAGAGCCATGTCCCGGGCGAGTTGGGGCAGTATTGCCCCGTGGCTGCCGGACGGGCGTCGAGAAAGCCGAGGCTGCCGCGGATGTCGCGGGCGTCGCGGGTCTCCGGTGCGGGGACCGCGAGAGCCGCCCGGACCCCGCGGGTCGCCAAGGCTTCGCGGATCTCCACCGGCCCGCGTGTCTCCAAGGGAGCGCGGGTCTCCACGGCGTCCACCAGACCGGGCACGGAGGGCGGCCGGGCACATCGTGCGGGCCGCGCGGTGGGCCGGGCGCTGCGCAGCCCGTTCACGGCGGCCGGGCGCGGCATACGGCGTGCCACGCACGCTCAGGGCGCGGGCGAGTCGGGCCTCGGCAAGCTGATCGAGCTGCACGCGGTGAACTCGGCCGGTGACATGTTGATCACGGTTGCGCTGGCCTCGACGGTGTTCTTCTCGGTGCCGACGGACCAGGCGCGCGGCCGGGTGGCGCTCTACCTGGCCGTCACGATGGCGCCGTTCGCGCTGCTGGCGCCGGTGGTCGGGCCGCTGCTGGACCGGTTGCCGCACGGGCGCCGGGCCGCGATGGCAGGGGCGATGCTGGCCCGCGCGCTGCTCGCGCTGACGATGGCGGGCGCCGTCGCGGGCGGCGGGCTGGAGCTGTATCCGGCGGCACTGGGTGTATTGGTGTCTTCGAAGGCGTACGGGGTGGTGCGGAGCGCCGTCGTACCGCGCCTGCTGCCGCCCCGCATCTCTTTGGTGAAGGCCAATTCGCGGGTGACGCTGGCGGGGCTGCTGGCGACGGGGGCGGCGGTGCCGGTGGGCGGCGCGCTGCATCTGATCGGGCCCAGCTGGCCGCTGTACGGCGCGTTCGCGGTGTTCGTGACGGGTACGTTCCTGTCGTTCTCGCTGCCGCACAAGGTCGACTCGGCGAAGGGCGAGGGGCGGGCGCGGCTGGCGTCCGGGGAGGACGGGCCGGGCGGGCCGGCGGCCGGCGAGCGGCCGGGCAAGGCGCTGGCAGGCGGTCGGCGGCCGGGACTGCGGACGGTCGGCCCTTCGGTGCTGCACGGCCTCCAGGCGAATTGCGCGCTGCGGTCGCTGTCCGGCCTGCTGACGTTCTTCCTGGCGTTCCTGCTGCGCGAGCAGCCGCTGGGCGGACTGGGGCCGCAGGTCTCGCTGGGGCTGGTGGCGGTGGCGGCGGGCGCGGGCAACGCGCTGGGGACGGCGGTCGGCGCGTGGCTGCGGTCCAGGGCCCCGGAGCTGATCATCGCGGTGGTGCTGGGGCTGGCCCTGGCCGTCTCGGTGACCGCCGCGGTCTTCTACGCGGTGCTGGCGATCGTGGTGGTGACGGCCGCGGCGGCGACGGCGGGCCTGTGCCAGGCGCTGGGGAAGCTGTCGCTGGACGCGGTGATCCAGCGCGATGTGCCGGAGCTGGTCCGTACCTCCGCGTTCGCCCGTTCCGAGACGGTGCTGCAGATGTCCTCGGTGGTCGGCGGCGCCGTCGGGATCGCGCTGCCGCTGAACGGGACGGTGGGTCTGGCGGTGGCCGCGGCGCTCGTGGCGACGGGCGCGGCGCTGGCCGTACGCGGTCTGCTGGGCGCGGCGCGGCACGGCGCGCCCCACCCTCGTGTGGCGTGACCGGGGCCGACCGATAGCCTGCCCGCATGACCGCGTTCTCTTCTTGGGGCACAGGCCGCCGCGCCGCTGCCGCCCTCGGTGCCGTGTCCCTGGGGCTCGTCACCCTCTCCGCCTGTGAGAAGCCGACTCCGCTCGCCACGGTGACCGCCGGAAAGGACACCGTGACGGCCGAGGCCGCCTGCTACGACGACGGCAAGGTGATCGGCGATCTGGCCGCCAGCGACAAGAAGGCGCAGGCCGAGTTCACCAAGTGCCTGACCACCGAGCCCAAGAAGACGCTCACGGTGCACCCCGGTGAGAAGCTGCGGCTCGGTGTCGAGCCGGACGTGGCCGAGGACGGCTGGATCGCGCTGTCCAACAGCAGCCCGATCACCAACATGAGCAAGCAGACGTACCAGGTGATCGACGGCGCGGACCAGCTGTTCGTCAACCAGCAGACCCGCAGCCTGGCCGATTCCACCGTGGTGTCCGTCGTCGCCTCCAAGGGCGGCAAGTACACGGGCGTGTGGAACGTCAAGCTCAAGCGCGCGGAATCCTGAGTCCACTGACGTACGTGCGAGGCCGGTGGTGGTGAGGTGACCGTGACGCGTGTCCTGGTCGTCACCGCTGTTCCGGCCGAGCGGGACGCGGTGGCCGCTGGCGTGGCCGGTGACGGCGGCGCCGAGGCCGTCGCGCTGCCCGGGGGCGGCCACACGCTGCACCGGGTACGGGCTGCCGGGCCACCGGCCGGCGAAGGGGCCGGGCTGGTCGTCGACGTGCTCGCCGCGGGTGTCGGCCCCGCCGCCGCTGCCGCCGGGACGGCGACCGCGCTGACCGCCGCGATCTGCGGCGGACTCGGCTACGACCTCGTGATCTCCGCCGGGATCGGCGGCGGTTTCGTACCGGCGCAGACCGCCGGAGGAGCCGCCGGACGGCCCGGCGCCCCGGCCGGTGCCGCGACCGGCACCACATCCGGCGCCCCGGTCGGTTCCACGGTCGTCGCGGACGAGATCGTCGCCGCCGACCTGGGCGCCGAGACCCCGGACGGCTTCGTGCCGGTGACCGAACTCGGCTTCGGGACCGTCGTCCACACCCCGCCGCCGGGCCTCGTACAGGCCCTCGCCGCGGCCACCGGCGCAGCGCGCGGGGCGGTGCTCACCGCCTCGACCGTGACCGGCAGCGCGGAGCACGCCGCGCGCCTCGCCGCGCGCCATCCGCGCGCCCTCGTCGAGGCGATGGAGGGCTTCGGTGTTGCCGAGGCCGCCGCCGCGCGGGGCCTGCCGGTGCTCGAAATCCGTACGGTCTCCAACCCCGTCGGCCCGCGCGACCGCGCCGCGTGGCGCATCGGGGAGGCGCTCGGCGCGCTCTCCGCCGCCTGCGCCGCGCTGCCCCGCGTCCTGGCGGCGGCCGGGGCCCCGACCTCCTGGAGGACGCCATGAGCGACCCGCTCAAGATCGCCTATTCGCCGTGCCCGAACGACACCTTCGTCTTCCACGCGTGGGCGCACGGCAAGGTCCCGGGCGCGCCCGAGCTGGACGTCACCTTCGCCGACATCGACATCACGAACGGCATGGCCGAGCGCGGCGAGGGCGACATCCTGAAGGTGTCGTACGCGGTGCTGCCCTGGGTGCTGGAGGAGTACGCGCTGCTGCCGTGCGGCGGCGCGCTGGGGCGCGGCTGCGGCCCCCTGGTGCTCACCAAGGAGCCGGGCGAGGCGAAGGACCTGGCCGGCCGGACGGTGGCGGTGCCCAGCGAGCGCTCGACCGCGTATCTGCTGTTCCGGCTGTGGGCGGCCGACGAGGTGCCGGGCGGCGTCGGCGAGGTGAAGGTGCTGCCGTTCGACGAGATCATGCCGGCGGTACGGGACGGCCGGGTGGACGCCGGTCTGGTCATCCACGAGGCCCGCTTCACGTACCGGAACTACGGGCTCAGCTGCCTCGCCGACATGGGCGAGCACTGGGAGCACACCACCGGTCTGCCGATCCCGCTGGGCGCGATCATCGCCAAGCGCTCGCTGGGCGCCGAGCGGCTGCGCGAGCTGGCCGCGGCGGCCCGCGAGTCGGTACGGATGGCCTGGGACGACACCGAGGCGTCGCGGGCGTACGTGCTGGAGCACGCGCAGGAGATGGACCCGGCCGTCGCCGACCAGCACATCGGCCTGTACGTGAACGAGTTCACCGCCGACCTCGGCGAGAACGGCTACGCGGCGGTGCGCGGCCTGCTCACGCGCGCCGCGGCCGAGGGGCTCGTACCGCCCCTCGGCCGCGATGCACTGAGCTTCGGCTAGCCGGGCCGCGCCCGGCCCGGGCCGCCGGCCGTCACACGTCCAGCTGGTCGGCGACCGCCCGGAGCATGTTCGCGATCTTCGCGCCGTGCGCCTTGTCGGGGTAGCGGCCGCGCTCCAGCTGCTGGGTGACGCTCTCCAGGAGCGTGGTGAGGTCCTGCACGATCGACGCCAGCTCGTCCGGCTTGCGGCGCTGGGCCGCCGCCACCGACGGCGCGGGGTCGAGGATCGTCACCGAAAGCGCCTGGTCACCGCGCTGGCCGGCCACCACGCCGAACTCGACGCGCTGGCCCGGCTTGAGTGCGTCCACGCCGTCGGGCAGCACCGACGAGTGCACGAAGACGTCACCGCCGTCGTCGCGGGAGAGAAAGCCGAAGCCCTTCTCGCTGTTGAACCACTTGACCTTGCCGGTAGGCACGTCTGTCCTCGTCCTCGTACTCGTCGGAAAAACACTGGGGTCTGGTTACTGCGTCTTCTGCGGGAAAAACAGCTCTGGATAGCAGTGCAGCGGGCCACCGGACCCGCCACCCCCCAAGGCTAATGGTCCGATGCCCGGTGACAAGACGTCGCCGGGTGGTTCCCCCGCGCTTCTGGCCCGGACTTACCCTGGTCATGTGTCTGACGAAACTCCCCAGGCCGGGGATCTGCTGGTCCGGATCGGCGCGATTGTTTTCCTGATTGGCGCGGTGGCCACACTCGCCACCGTCGCCCCGTTGTTCGTCGGGGGCGATCCGCTGCCGTCGGTCTTCTACTGGGTGTGCATGCTGATGGGCGCCGGGTTCCTCATCGCCGGGGCCGGAGTGCTGCGTTCCGTCGCGGCGCAGCGCCGGCAGGCGAGGTCGTCCACGGCGTAGCGGCCGACGTCTTACGGAGTCACGCGTTCCGCGGGGAACGCCGCGCCACGTACTCCGCCAGCCAGGCCGGGAAGCCGGTCAGGTCGTCGAGGAGGACGTTGGCGCCGGCCGCGCGCAACTCGTCCGCGTCGCACGGCCCGGTCGCCACGGCGACGGACACGGCGTCGGCGGTCTGCGCACCGCGTACGTCACCGGTGTGGTCCCCGACGTAGACGGACGCGCCGTGCGCGCGCAGCGCCTCCGCCTTGGCCTCGGCCCACAGTGAGCCGATGACGGCGTCCGCGCCGATGCCGAGGTGGTCCAGGTGCAGCTTCGCGTTGGGCTCGTACTTCGCGGTCACCACGATCGCCCGCCCGCCGTGGCGCTGTACGGCGGCCACCGCCTCGCGGGCACCCGGCATCGCGAGCGTGCCGCCGATCGCGTGGGCGGGGTACATCTCCCGGTACAGGTCGCTCATCTCTGCCACCCGCTCCTCGGGGAACCACCGGCGGATCTCCTGCTCCAGCGGCGGTCCGAGCCGGGTGATCGCCTGGTCCGCGTCGATGTAGGTGCCCGTCGCGGCGGACAGCGCCTGGTAGGCCGCCTTGATGCCGGGGCGGGAGTCGATCAGCGTCATGTCCAGGTCGAAGCCGACGGTGAGCGTCTGCGCGGCCGTGGCGACCGAGGGACCGGGGGCCGGGGTGTGCGAAACCATGGTGGCCATTGTGGCCGATGGCCGGGGAGGGCGGTCGTACACTGGGCCCCTCCTGACCGCCCCCTGTCGCCTGCCCGCGCCGGCGCCGTCGCGAAGGGGAACCGATGCCAGTCGTCCGGGCCGGCAGCCCCAGAGCGTCCCTGGTGAGACGCCGCGCCGGCTGGACGGCGGCGGCGGTGCTCGCCCTGCTGCTGGCGGTGCTCCTCTCGCTGGCGGTCGGCAGCCGGCAGTTCGCGCCGTCCGAGGTGTTCGACGCGCTGCTGTACGGCGGGGACGACGACGCCACGCAGGTCGTGCGCTTCCTGCGGCTGCCGCGCACGCTGATCGGTCTGATGGTCGGTGCCGCGCTCGCCCTGGCGGGCACGGCCATGCAGGGCATCACCCGCAATCCCATCGCCGACCCGGGCGTCCTGGGACTCAGTCAGGGCGCCTCGGTGGCCGTGGTCCTCGCGCTGTCCTTCCTCGGGGTGCACACGCCCGGCGGTTACGTGTGGTTCGCCTTCGTGGGGGCCGGTGCCGCCGCGGTCGTCGTGTACGCGATCGCCGCCGCCGGGCGGGGCGGCGCGACGCCGGTGAAGCTGGCCCTGTCCGGCGCGGCGATCAACGCGCTGCTCGTCGCGGTGACGATGGCGGTGCTGACGACGAAGGCCGCCGCGCTGGACGAGTTCCGGTTCTGGCAGGTCGGCTCGCTGACCGGCCGGGACAGCGAGGTCGCCGCTCGGATCTGGCCGTTCCTGCTGGCGGGCGCGGTGCTCGTGCTGTCCGTCGCGCGCGGCCTGGACGCGCTGGCGCTCGGCGAGGACGTCGCCAAAGGACTCGGGCAGAACGTCGCCGCCGTACGCGTGGTGGCCGGCCTCGGGGCGGCCGTGCTGACCGGCGCGGGCGTCGCGGCGGCCGGGCCGATCGCCTTCGTCGGCCTCGCCGTACCGCATATCGCCCGCGCGGCCGTGGGCGGCGACCACCGCTGGCTGCTGCCGACGGCGGCGCTCCTCGGCCCGGTCGTCGTGCTGGTCCCGGACACCGTGGGCCGCGTGCTGTTCCCGCCGTCCGAGGTCCCGGCGGGGGTGATGACGGCCCTGATCGGCGTCCCGTTCCTGGTCGCCCTCGTGCGGCGGAAGGCGGTGCCCGCGTGACGGTGCCGGTGACCGGGGTACGGCGGGGGCGTACGCGGCCCACCGGGTACGCCGTCGTGCGCGCCGGGCGCGGCTCCTTCCTCGTGCACCGGCGGGCGGCGGGCGTCGCCGTCGTGCTGGCCGTGCTGCTCGCCGCCGTCTGCCTGGCGTACCTGTGCGTCGGCGAGTCCTTCGTGGCGCCCGGCGAGGCGCTGAAGGCCGTCTTCGGGCGGCCCTCGTCGGCCGAACTGGTCGTCGGGACGCTGCGGCTGCCCCGGATGGTGGCCGGGCTGCTGGTCGGCGCGGCCTTCGGGGTCGCGGGCGCGCTGCTCCAGACCGTGGCCCGCAACGCGCTGGCCAGCCCCGACGTCATCGGCATCACCCAGGGCGCGAGCGCGCTGACGGTGGGCGCGATGACGTTCGGCGTCACCTCGTACGCCGTTCTGCCGTACCTGTCCGTCGCCGGCGGCGTCCTCGCCGCCGCCCTCGGCTACGTCTTCGCCTGGCGCGGCGGCCTGCACGCCACCCGCTTCGTCCTGATCGGCATCGGCTTCGCCGTCGCGCTGCGCTCGGTCACCCACCTGTTCCTCACCAAGGGCGACTACCTCGTGGCGCAGCAGGCGCAGGTGTGGATGACCGGTTCGCTCAACGGGCGCGGCTGGGCCGAGGCGGCGCCGCTCGGCTGGGCGCTGCTGGTGCTGCTGCCCGCCGTCCTGTGGGCGGCCCGCGCCCAGCGCACCGTCCCGATGGACGACGACACCGCGACCGCCCTCGGCGTACGGCTGGGCCGCACCCGGCTGGGCCTGGTCGCGCTCGGTGTGGTGCTGGCGTCGATGGCGACCGGCGCGGCAGGGCCGGTCGACTTCGTGGCGCTGCTGGCCCCGCAGATCGGCCGCCGTCTGACGCGTACCGCGCAGATCCCGCTGCTCTGCTCGGCACTGCTGGGCGCGGTCGTCGTCGTCCTCGGCGACCTGCTGGCCCGCAAGCTGCTCGCGCCGACCGAGCTGCCGGTGGGCGTGCTGACCGCGGCCGTCGGCGCCCCGTACCTGATCCACCTGATCATCCGCAGCCGTGCCGTGGGAGGACGAGCGTGAGCGAGGGCAGTGGGAGCAACGGGGGCGTCGGGGGCCACGGGGGCGAGGGCAGTCGGGGCCAGGGAGCCGGGGGCGCCGGGGGCGCCGGGGGCACGGCATCCGCCGGCAGCCGTCTCTCGGCCCGCGGCCTGACCCTCGCCTACGAGGACCGCACGGTCGTCGACGGGCTGGACCTCGACGTCCCGCACGGCGCGGTCACGGTCGTCGTCGGCCCCAACGCCTGCGGCAAGTCCACGCTGCTGCGGGCCCTGGGCCGGCTGCTCAAACCGCGCCGCGGCGCCGTGCTCCTGGACGGTACGGACCTGGCCCGCATCCCCACCAGGAAGATCGCCCGAACCGTCGGGCTGCTCCCGCAGACCCCGGTGGCACCCGAGGCGATCACCGTCGCCGACCTCGTCTCGCGCGGCCGCCAGCCGCACCAGCGCTGGTGGCAGCAGTGGTCCGAGGCGGACGAGCGGGCCGTCGCCGAGGCCATGGCCCGTACGGACGTGACGCGGCTGGCGGACCGGCCGGTGGACGAGCTGTCCGGCGGGCAGCGGCAGCGGGTGTGGATCGCGATGGCGCTCGCGCAGGAGACGGACCTGCTGCTCCTGGACGAGCCGACGACATACCTCGACATCTCGCACCAGGTCGAGGTGCTGAACCTGGTACGTCAGCTCAACCACGACCGGGGACGCACCGTCGTCGCCGTCCTGCACGACCTCAACCAGGCCGCGCGCTACGCCGATCACCTGGTGGCGATGAAGCAGGGGCGCGTCGTCGCGCAGGGGCGCCCCTCGGAGATCGTCACGGCGGAACTGGTGCGGGAGGTGTTCGGACTGGAGTCGGTGGTGGTACCGGACCCGGTGACGGGCTCGCCGCTGGTGGTGCCGGGGCGGCCTTGGCAGGCCCCCGGCGGGGCGGTCGGCGCGCCCGGGTCCGGGTGACCGCGCCGCTCCCCAGCCGAAAGGGCTTGTCATGCAGCTCTCCGCAGTTCCCCGTCCGGTTCCGCGGGCCGGGCGCCGCCGTGCCCGTGCCCTGCTCGCCGTGAGCACCGCGCTGGCGACGTCCCTGACACTGGCCGCCTGCGGTTCGGGCGGATCGTCCGGTCCGGGCGGCTCCGGCTCCTCGGCCGAGGCCGCCGACTGCCCGGCCCAGCCCGCCACCACATGGGCGCGGCCCGCGTCCGGCGGGGGCGGGCACAAGGTGCGTACCGCCATGGGCGAGGTCGAAGTTCCCGACGCGCCCCGGCGGGTGGTGGTGCTGGACACCGCCGAGCTGGACTCGGCGATCACGCTCGGGGTGCGGCCGGTCGGCGCCACCCGCTCCGACGTGGCGAGCGGCTTCCTGGACTACCTGCCCGAGGACGAGCTGACCGGCATCAAGGACGTCGGGAAGATCGGCGCCCCGAACCTGGAAGCGGTCGCCGCCCTCAAGCCCGACCTGATCCTGACCAGCAAGGTGCGCGACGGCGGACGGTACGAGCAGCTGAAGGCCATCGCGCCGACGGTCATGACGGAGACCACCGGCTACCCGTGGAAGCAGAACTTCGCCACCCATGCCGACGCGCTGGGAAAGATTCCGGAGGCGCGAAAGGCGGTCGGCGCGTACGAGGCACACGCGAAGCGGGTCACCGCGGCGCTCGGCGGGGCCGCGGCGGCCGGGCGGACCACGACGAACGTCGTCCGCTTCGTCGAGGGCGCCGACACCCGCGTCTACGGCTGCCGCAGCTACATCGGCACCATCCTCGACGACATCGGCACCGGTCCGACCGGCGTGGTGCGGGACGCCCGCGACGGGATGATGATCGAGGTCGGCGCCGAGCAGATGAACAAGGCGGACGCGGACGCGGTCTTCTACTCGGCGTACGGCAGCCCGGAGAAGTCCAAGGAGTCGCAGATCACCGGCGGGGCCCTGTGGAAGAACATGAAGGCGGTCAGGAACGGCCGGACCTTCCGCGTCGACGACCAGCTGTGGATTCAGGGCATCGGCTACACGGCTGCGGACAAGATCCTGGACCAGTTGCAGGAGAAGCTGGGGAAGAAGTAGGCGGCGGGCGGGCCGGGCCCCGGCGGGTCCGGCCGGGGCCCGCCCCCGCTCAACGCGGCTGCCGTCGCATCCGCCACACCAGGAACAGCGCGGAGGCCACGGCCGCGACCCGCACCACCACCGGCAGCACCCCCGTCAGCTCGGGCCCCAGCTGTCCCTCCGCGATGGGCTCGCCCCACCGCCCGTCCACCCGGCCCCACAGCCACACCACCAGCCCGCCGACGATCAGCCCCGGCACCCCGAGCGCCGCGAACTTCGCCTCACGGCGGGGCAGCCGCCGGGAGGTGTAGGCGATCACCCAGCCGCCGGCGAGCGCCAGCCAGGACCCCAGCACCGCGCCCGCCACCAGCAGGAGCACGGCCAGCAGCAGGACGGGGCTGAGCGGGGGCCGCGCGGCCTGTACGTACTCCACCGGCTCGGGCTCCTCGGCGTACGGCTCGGGCGCGGCCGACCGCCGACGCCACGCGAGCACGCCCGGCAGTACGCGTGGCAGCATGCCGCGCGGCGCCCCGGCCGCCTCCTCCCCGTGCTCGCCGTCCTCTTCCCCGTCCTCGGCCTCCTCGTCCTCCGCCTCCTCGTCCGCGTCCCGCGCGCCCTTCTCCAGGGACAGCGGGCCGTCCTTGCGCTCGCCCGGAGGGCGCTCGCGGATCTCGGGGATCTCGATGCCACCGATGAAGCCGGGCACCGTCTCGCCGGGTTCGTACGAGGTGAACGGGCCGTGCGGACCGTCCTCCACGCGCCACCAGTCGGGTTCGTGGAGGTCGTCACCGAGGTCTACGGTGCCGTCCCCCAGCTCGTCGAAGCCCGCGAGGTGCGGCGGGGAAGCGGTCGGCGGCGGCTCCGGTTCCTGTCTGCGGGCCGGGCGGCGCCTGCCGTCGCGTGGTGCGGGGACCTTTCCGGCGAGGCCGCGCAGGCCTTCGCCGAGGCCGGACAGGCCCGGGAGGCCGCCGCTCCTGGCCGGGCCGCCGTCCTGGCCGCCGGGACCGCCCGTGGTGCTCGACTCGCCGGGGGCGCCCGTGGTGCTGCCCGTAAAGCTGCTGCTGCCCGTACCGCTACCGGCCGTACCGCTGCCGCCCGTACCGCCCGTGCCCAGGCGGCGGGCGGCGCCGCCCAGCTTGTCGCGCAGGCCCGGCCGTGGCTCCGGCCCGCCCTGGGACCCGGGCGGGGGCGGCGGACCGCTGCCCCCGGCCGCCTTCACCACCGCCTCCGGCGTACCGAGCCGGGACAGCACGCGTCTCACCCCGGGCACCGTGTCCGGCTTCACCGCGTCCACCTGCGCCCGCAGCTCGGCCACCAGGCGCATCCGCGCCCCGGAGGACAGCCCGCGCTGCTGGGCCAGATCACCGACCCGGCTCAGATAGTCAAAGACCAGCTGGTCGCTCTCGATCCCCACGAAATCCCCTGTGGCACAGCCCGGTTCCTCCGGAGACGGTACCCCCGATCGCTCTTCTTACGGAGGCGGCACCGCCGACCGGCCCGGACACCCGCGCGCACCGGCTCCCGAACCGGCCGCACGCCGCCGCCGCGACAGCGGGACGACGGCGGGCGCGGCGCCGCACCCGACAACGTCACACGCCCCCGCTACCGTGTAGCGGATGAGTGAAACACCCCGCACGCTCGCCGAAGAGCTCCGCACCCGCCCCGACAGCGGGCTCGCCGACCTGCTGCGGGCCCGCCCCGATCTCCTCAACCCGGTCCCCGGCGACCTGACCCAGCTCGCCACCCGGGCCGGCACCCGCGCCTCGGTCGTGCGGGCCGTGGAGCGCCTGGACCGCTTCGCGCTGCAGACCGCCGAGGCGCTGGCCGTGGCGCCCGACCCCTGCCCGTACGAGACGCTGCTCGGGCTGATGGCGGGGGACGCGGGCACGGACGGGACTAATGGCGCGGACTGGCCGAACGGAGCCAACGCGCCCAGCGGAACCAACGGGACCCGCACCACAAACGCCACGACCACAAACGCCACGGACGAGAACACCCCCGCCCCCGGCACCACCACCGCCATCACCACCGAACTGCCCCGCGCCCTGCGCACCCTGCGGGACCAGGCGCTGGTCTGGGGCGGCGACGACCGGCTGCGCCTCGTCCGTACGGCCCGCGAACTGCTCGCGCCCGGCCCCGCGCACCCCTCCCCCACCGGCCTCGGGCCGACCGTCGCCGAGGCCTCGTCCGGTATGTCGCCCGGCCGCCTCCAGGAGATCCTGGCCACCGCCGGACTGGCCGCGACCCACGATCCGGTGACCGCCGTCGCCGCCCTGTCCGGGCTGTTCCAGGACCGTACGCGCATGGCGGAGCTGCTCGCCGATGCGCCCGCGGAGGCCCATACCGTCCTGGACCGGCTGGTCTGGGGCCCGCCGTACGGGGCCGTCACCGACCGGCCCGCCGCGCACCTGCAATGGCTGCTCGACCGCGGGCTGCTGCTGCCCGCCGGGCCGCGCAACGTCGTCCTCCCCCGCGAGGCCGCGCTGCACCTGCGCGCCGGGCGCGCGCACCGCGTGCCCGAGCCGCTGCCGCCCGCCCTCGCGCCCACCACCGAGCGTGATCCACAGCTTGTGGACAGCGCCGCGGCCGGCCAGGCGTTCACCGCGCTGGCCACCGTCGAGGAACTGCTCAAGGAGTGGGACCTCGGCGGACCGGGCGTGCTGCGCGCCGGCGGCCTGTCGGTCCGCGACCTCAAGCGGACCGCCGCCGCCCTGGACTGCACCGAGCAGCTCGCCGCGTTCTGGCTCGAACTCGCCTACGCGGCCGGTCTGCTGGCATCCGACGGCGAAGCGGACGAGCGGTACGCCCCCACCCCCGCCGCCGAGGACTGGCGCCGGCTCCCCACCGAGGAGCGCTGGACGCGGCTGGCCACGGCCTGGCTGGCGGCCACCCGTACGGCCGGACTGGTCGGCTCCCCCGACCCGAAGGGCCGCACGCTGTCCGCGCTCGGCCCGAACCTCGACCGGTCCGCCGCACCCGAGGTACGCCACCGGACGCTCGCCCTCCTCGCGTCCCTGGCCCCCGGCACGTCCGTACCGGCACAGGCCGTACTGGACCGGCTGCGCTGGGAACACCCGCTGCGCGGCGCGTCCCGCACAGCGCCCGACGCCGCCGCCAACAGCGGCGCCAAGGCCCCCGCCCGCCGCCCGGACCCTGCCACCACGGCCGACGCCAACGCCGCCCGCAACGCGGCCACAGCCGCCTCCGCCACCGACGACCTCCGCTCCCGCATCGCCCGCTGGACGCTCGCCGAAGCCGAACTCCTCGGCATCACCGGCCGCGGCGCCCTCGCCACCCACACCCGCGCGCTCCTGGAAGCCGCCCCCGGGGCCGATCCCGCCCAGCGCGCCGCCGCCCTCCTGAGCCCCCTCCTCCCCGAGCCCCTCGACCACGTCCTCCTCCAGGCCGACCTGACCGCCGTCGCCCCCGGCCCCCTGGAGCGCCCCCTCGCCGACGCGCTCGGCGTCCTCGCCGACATCGAGTCCAAGGGCGGCGCCACGGTCTACCGCTTCACCCCCGCTTCCGTACGCCGCGCCCTGGACGCCGGCCGGTCCGCCGCCGAACTGCAGTCCTTCCTCGCCACCCACTCCCGCACCCCGGTGCCGCAGCCGCTCGCCTACCTCATCGACGACGTGGCCCGGCGCCACGGCCGGCTCCGCGTCGGCGCGGCCTCCGCGTACGTACGCTGCGACGACGACGCACTCCTCACCGAGATCCTCGCCGACCGCCGGGCCGTCGGCCTGCGCCTGCGCCGCCTCGCCCCGACCGTGCTGGCCTCGGCCGCCCCGCCCGACCAGCTCCTGGAGGGCCTGCGCGCGATGGGCTACGCCCCGGCCGCCGAATCCGCCGAGGGCGACGTCCTCATCGCCCGCCCCGACGCCTACCGCACCCCGCCGCGCAGCGCGCCCACCCCGGTCCCGGAGGGCCCGCCCGAGCCCGACACCACCCTCCTCGAAGCGGCGGTCCGCGCCATCCGCGCCGGCGACCTGGCCGCCACCGCCGAACGCAAGCCGGCCAACGCCCCCACCGCCCCGGCCCCCGGCGGCCTCCCCCGCACCACCTCCGCCGAGACCCTCGCCACCATGCAGGCCGCCGTCCTGACCAACGCCACCCTGTGGATCGGCTACGTCAACGCCGACGGCGCCGCCAGCCAGCGCGTCATCGCCCCCGTCCGCGTCGAGGGCGGCTTCGTCACCGCCTACGACCACACCGCCGACGAGGTCCGCACCTTCCCCCTCCACCGCATCACGGGCGTGGCGGAACTGGCGGACGAGACGGCTTCTTGAGGGGAGCTGCGACGCCGTGCGGGCCGCCGCCCGCCCCGAGGACGGGTGAGCCGACGGCGCGCACCGAGTACTACGACGATTCCACGGCCCCCGAGCCCAACAGCCTGGTGCTCGCGATCGCGGCCACGAGCCGTCGGGCAGGCCGTAAATGCGCTGTCGCTGCCCTAATTACCGACATACGATGATCATCTCTCAAGGGGCCGCACAGCCATTCGGTGCCTGTCCCCGTACGTCGACACCAGGTGGTCACCTCACGTGAAGTCTCATCGAATCGCGGTTGCCGTCGCCGCTGCCGCGATAGCCCCGGCTCTGCTCCTTTCGGCTCCGGCCGTGGCGGCCGGGAAGCCGGCGGCCGGTTCGCAGTCGGCCGTCACCACGGAGTCCGGGCGCGCCGCCGTGTCCGCCAAGGTGCCCGGGAACGTCACCGCGGGTGTCTGGACGGAGCTGCAGCTCACCGTCGACAACCGCGCGGGCAGGACCATGGAGGACTTTTACGCGGTTGTCGAAACCTTCGTGTCGGCAAGCGACTTCAAGGCCGGCGACTCCGAGCTCGAATACCGGGCCCAGAACGGTTCCTGGCAGCAGCCCTTCACGTTCGGCGGCAACTCGCACTCGATCGAATGGGGCCGGGTGGAGAAGGGCGCCGTCTTCACCATCGACGTGCGCATACGGTACGCGTCGCATGTCGCCGGCCACGGCATCATCAACGCGATGGTGGGTTCGCACTCCCACACCGGGTGGGGCGGCAGCACCTCCCTGAGCTTCGACGTCCGGCCCGCCGACGGGGTCCAGGTTCCCCCGGACAAGGCGACGGACCACAGCGCCCGAGTGGCGTTCACGGGTCTGCCCCCCGAGTCCGAAATCCGGGCGGGCAGCGGCTGGCGGCAGTTCCAGCTCGTCCTGGACAACCGCCGGGGCGAGGCGGACATCGCGAACTTCAAGCTCCTCATGAGCGTGGGTCTCGCAGGCAGGGCGCAGCCCGGCCAGGCCCAGATCGAGTACCGCACCTCCCCCGATGCCCCGTGGCAGCCGTGGAAGGTCACCCGCAACCGGCCGATCGACACCCTCGGCTCCCTGAACCCGACGAAGCTCGCCAAGGGTGAGCTGCGGACCATGGACGTCCGGCTGCGGATCGCCTCCGGCGCGCCCACGGGCAGGGCCGTGGTGATCGTATGGGGCGGCCCCGAGAAGAATCCCCAGGCCCGGACGACGTCGCGCACGCTCGACGTCACCGCCGGCTGAGCGAAATCCCCGGGCACAAGCGCCTCTCCCTTCGGGGAGGGGCGCTTTCGCCGTGCGGGCGGCCGCGTGCCTCCATACGTATCCGGCACCGCCCCGGTCCTCGCCGCCGATGCGGCACACTGGACGTTTGGCCGTACGGGCGGCCGGGTGCCGCGGTCGGGCTGGAAGACGGCCGGGTGCAGGTGACGCGAAAGGCGAGGCGCGTGAACGGACCTCTCATCGTCCAGAGCGACAAGACGCTGCTGCTGGAAGTCGACCACGAGCAGGCGGAGGCGTGCCGGCGGGCCATCGCGCCGTTCGCGGAGCTGGAGCGGGCGCCGGAGCACATCCACACGTACCGGGTGACGCCGCTCGGGCTGTGGAACGCGCGGGCCGCCGGGCACGAGGCCGAGCAGGTCGTGGACGCGCTCGTCGCGTTCTCGCGCTATCCCGTGCCGCACGCGCTGCTGGTGGACATCGCCGAGACCATGTCGCGGTACGGGCGGCTGACGCTGACCAAGCACCCGGCGCACGGGCTGGTGCTGACCACCACCGACCGGCCGGTGCTGGAGGAGATCCTGCGGTCGAAGAAGGTACAGCCGCTGGTGGGGGCCCGGCTGGACCCGGACACCGTCGTGGTGCACCCTTCCGAGCGCGGGCAGATCAAGCAGACGCTGCTCAAGCTGGGCTGGCCGGCCGAGGACCTGGCCGGGTACGTGGACGGCGAGGCCCACGCGATCGACCTGGACGAGAGCGGCTGGTCGCTGCGGCCGTACCAGCAGCAGGCCGTGGAGGGGTTCTGGCACGGCGGGTCGGGTGTCGTCGTACTGCCCTGTGGCGCGGGAAAGACGCTGGTGGGGGCCGGTGCGATGGCGCAGGCCAAGGCGACCACGCTGATCCTGGTCACCAACACCGTCTCGGCGCGGCAGTGGAAGCACGAGCTGGTGAAGCGGACCTCGCTGACCGAGGACGAGATCGGCGAGTACAGCGGTACGAAGAAGGAGATCCGGCCGGTCACCATCGCGACGTACCAGGTGCTGACGACCAAGCGGAAGGGCGTCTACCCGCACCTGGAGCTGTTCGACTCGCGGGACTGGGGGCTGATCGTCTACGACGAGGTGCATCTGCTGCCCGCCCCCGTCTTCAAGTTCACCGCCGACCTGCAGGCCCGGCGGCGGCTGGGGCTGACCGCGACGCTCGTGCGCGAGGACGGGCGCGAGTCGGACGTCTTCTCGCTGATCGGGCCGAAGCGCTTCGACGCGCCGTGGAAGGAGATCGAGGCGCAGGGGTACATCGCGCCGGCGGACTGCGTCGAGGTACGGGTCAATCTGACCGAGTCGGAGCGGCTGGCGTACGCGACGGCGGAGACCGAGGAGAAGTACCGGTACTGCGCGACGACGGCCAGCAAGCAGAGCGTGACCGAGGCGCTGGTACGGCGGCACAAGGGTGAGCAGACCCTGGTCATCGGGCAGTACATCGACCAGCTCGACGAGCTGGGCGAGCACCTGGACGCCCCGGTGATCAAGGGCGAGACGAGCAACGCGCAGCGCGAGAAGCTCTTCGACGCGTTCCGGGAGGGCGAGATCTCCGTGCTGGTCGTCTCCAAGGTCGCGAACTTCTCGATCGACCTGCCGGAGGCGACGGTGGCGATCCAGGTGTCGGGCACGTTCGGGTCCCGGCAGGAGGAGGCGCAGCGGCTGGGGCGGGTGCTGCGGCCCAAGGCGGACGGGCACGAGGCGCGCTTCTACTCGGTCGTCGCGCGCGACACCGTCGACCAGGACTTCGCGGCGCACCGGCAGCGCTTCCTGGCGGAGCAGGGGTACGCGTACCGGATCGTGGACGCCACGGAGCTGCTGGCAGAGGGGTGAGAGGGCCGGACCGGGCGCGGTGGGCGCCCGGTCGGGCCGGCGTCAGCGTTCGGGGATGCGGGTGCTCAGTTCGCGGGCCGGGCGGGCAGCGCGGGGCAGCGGGAAGGGGCGGCGGGCCAGG
This sequence comes from Streptomyces sp. NPDC059788, assembly GCF_042732265.1. Taxonomy (NCBI): domain Bacteria; kingdom Bacillati; phylum Actinomycetota; class Actinomycetes; order Kitasatosporales; family Streptomycetaceae; genus Streptomyces; species Streptomyces sp. NPDC059788. Next base: position 29,572 of record NZ_JBHWHY010000009.1, read on the forward strand.
GCCGACAGCGGGGCGGCCGGGGGCCGGCGGCTCCACCAGGCCACCGCCGCCAGCAACGCCAGTCCCAGGACCGGGTAGGGGGCGGCCAGCGGCTGCTGCCACCAGGAGAACTTCAGGTCGAGGTCGCCCTGGTGCGGGAGTATCCACATCGTGCGGGCCGTGAAGGCGAGCGCCACGGCCGCGAGCAGGACGCGGCGCCACCGTACGCCGCGGACGTGCGCCCCGAGGGTGACCAGCAGTGGCACGCACCACACCCAGTGGTGGGACCAGCTGATCGGCGAGACGAGCAGGGCCGTGACGGCGGTGCACAGCACGCCCCAGGAGTCCAGGCCGCGCCGCAGGTACACCCGGCGGGCGATGAGGAGCCCGGCCATGCCGGTCAGCAGTGCCGCGCCCACCCACAGCAGGCCCGGTTCCGCGGTGTGCACGGTGCGGGCCAGGAAGCCCTGCAGGGACTGGTTGTCGACGATCCACGCCTTGCCGACCCGGCCCGTCTCGAACATCCGCTTCGTCCAGAACTCCACGCTCGCGTCCGGCAGCACCAGCAGCCCGAGCAGGACGGAGACCGCGAACCCGGCCAGGGCGGTGCAGGCGGCGCGCACCCGGCCGGTGATCAGCAGGTAGACGGCGAAGACCGCGGGGGTGAGCTTGATTCCGGTGGCGATGCCGACCGCGAAGCCCTTGAGGCGGGCGCCGTCCGGGCGGGCCAGGTCCCACAGGACGAGGCAGGTCAGGGCGATGTTGATCTGCCCGAAGACCAGGGTCTGGAAGACCGGTTCGCACCAGATGGCGAGCGCGGTGGCGGCGAGCACGACGGGCAGCGTCCGCGCGCTCCGCAGCCGGGACGCGCCCGCGGGGTGGCCGGTGCCGGTGGTGTAGGCGGCCTTGTACGAGAGGTGCAGCAGGACCGGGATCAGGGCCACGTTGACGACGACGGAGGCGACCTTGAGAGCGCCGAGCGGGAGCCAGGTCGTCGGGATGAACAGCAGGGCGGCGAAGGGCGGGTACGTCGCGGGGAGGTTCCACTCGGTGACGGTGAAGCCGTACAGGTCACCGCCGGTCGCCGCGGCCTCGCCCTCGGCACGGTAGACGGCTATGTCGGACATGGACAGTTCCACCAGCCGGAATACGGCGGCCAGTGCGGCCAGGGACACCACGAGCAGTACTGCCGCGGCGATCGTCTTCCTGCCCGGGCGGGTGAGATGCCGCGTCCACGGCCGTCTGTGCGGTAGCGACCGCGTCCCTTCGGCGGCAGACACTTGTTGGCCCCTCCTCGTCGTCGCCGAACGCTGCACGCTGTCTGCGGCGACGCTAGTCGATCGAGACCGACTGCTTGTAATGGTTTCCGGTCATCCGGAGCTGATCTGTGCCGGTCTGGGCCGGAAATCAGGGTCGGAGAGGGGTGGGGGAGAGGCGCGGAGAGGGGTGGAGGCTGGGGCGGGTGGTGGTCCGGGATGGAGGACTGAGGTGGAGGGCTGGGTGGAGGTTCGGGACGGGTGTCGGACTCGGGGCGGAGGGCTCAGTCCTCCGCGTACTCCCCGAGGAGGACGACGCTGACCGCGGCGGCGGCGAAGACCTTGACCGCGCGGAAGACGTTGCCCACGATGTGGCGCTGCTCGTGGGTGCGCGGTGCGCGGGCGGCGTCCTGGCCGAGGGCGGTGGCGCCGTGGGTCGGGTGCAGAGGGCCTGGGGTGATGGTTGCGCTGCTCATGACTCCATGATGGTTTTCGCGGGGTCGCCGCACATCGGCCCACGGGCCCATCCCTGATCGGCCTTTGGTCAGCCCCTGGTCCGATGCCGTCCCCTACGGGAGATGGACGGGCCGGGCCGAAGGTGTAGGGGTCGCCGCGACGATCGTCGCGGCGCGCACGGCGGCAACCCCACGTCGTCGCAGGTCCGTCCGCCGTGGAAATCCGTTGGCGCCCCCGATACCTGCTGGCTACAATCGCCGGTCTGCCCGCCTCCCTCTGCGGAGTGCCACCGGCCGCACGGAAACCGGCCGGCTTCTCGCTGCACGCATCTGAACGCATCTGAAGACGCCTACGAGTACGCCGTCACGTACGTACGTAGCCGGATCCGCCGGAGGCAACACCGTGCCCTCGCACGCCCACGACCAGGCCCAAGGCCCGGCCCATGACCGCGCCCACGACCAGCCCGACCCCCTGGAGCGCGAACGCGCCCACCTCGCCGGCTCCCGGGCGGCGCTGCGCGCCATGCGCCGGGACGCCGAGGCGCTCAACATCGCGGACGTCACCGCGAACTGGGTCAACGCCGAAGTCCTCCAGGGCGAGGTGGACGCCCGCATCAAGGCGCTCGCCGACCTGGCCCACACCCCGCTCTTCTTCGGGCGGCTGGACTACCTGCACGCGCCGGGCGTGGACGCCGCGGAGGGCGCGGAGGGGGAGAACTTCTACATCGGCCGCCGGCACGTCCACGACGCCGACGGCGACCCCATGGTCATCGACTGGCGCGCGCCGGTCTCGCAGCCGTTCTACCGGGCCTCCAAGAAGGACCCGATGGACCTCGGGCTGCGCCGCCGCTTCGGCTACACGGCCGGGCAGCTGACCGCGTACGAGGACGAGCACCTGACCGACCCGGCGGAGGCCGAGCAGCACAGCAAGCTGCTCCAGTCCGAGATCGAACGGCCGCGGGTGGGCCCGATGCGCGACATCGTGGCGACGATCCAGCCGGAACAGGACGAGATCGTGCGTGCCGGGATCGGCGGCACGGTGTGCGTCCAGGGGGCGCCGGGCACCGGCAAGACCGCGGTGGGCCTGCACCGGGTCGCGTATCTGCTGTACGCGCACCGCGAGCGCCTCGCCCGTTCCGGCACGCTCGTCATCGGCCCGAACCGCTCTTTCCTGCACTACATCGAGCAGGTGCTGCCCGCGCTGGGCGAGTTGGAGGTCAAGCAGGCCACGGTCGACGACCTGGTGGCGCACGTCGAGGTGCGGGGCGCGGACGACGCCGCGGCGGCGACGGTCAAGGGCGACGCGCGGCTGGCGGAGGTGCTGCGGCGGGCGGTGCGTTCGCATGTGCGGATGCCGTCCGAGGCGTGCGTGGTGGTGCGCGGTTCGCGGCGCTGGCGGGTCCCGGCGTACGAGATCGAGGAGATCGTCGAGGAGTTGCTGCGCCGCGACATCCGTTACGGGGCGGCCCGGGAGGCCCTGCCGCAGCGGATCGCGCACGCCGTGCTCGTACGGATGGAGCAGGCGGGCGAGGCGCCGGACGACCGGGTGCAGGACGCGGTGGCGCGCAACGCGGCCGTCAAGGCGGTGGTCAAGGAGGTGTGGCCGCCGGTCGACCCGGCCAAGCTGGTGCTGCGGCTGCTGGGCGACGCGGAGTTCCTGGCCGAGCAGGCGGCGGGTGTCCTGACGCCGGAGGAGCAGAAGACGATCCTGTGGGCGAAGCCGGCCCGCAGCGTGAAGAGCGCGAAGTGGTCGGCGGCGGACGCGGTGCTGATCGACGAGGCGGCGGACCTGGTCTCCCGTACGCACTCGCTGGGCCATGTGGTGCTCGACGAGGCGCAGGACCTGTCGCCGATGCAGTACCGGGCGGTGGGCCGGCGCTGTACGACCGGTTCGGCGACGATCCTGGGCGACATCGCGCAGGGCACCACGCCGTGGTCCACCGACACGTGGGAGGAGGCGCTGGTGCACCTGGGCAAGCCGGGCGCGCAGATCGAGGAGCTGACGCTGGGCTTCCGGGTGCCGCGCGAGGTGATCGCGTACGCCTCGCGGCTGCTGCCCGCGATCGCCCCGGATCTGACCGAGGCCACCTCCATCCGTGAGTCCGCGGGCGACTTCGCGATCCGGCCGGTCGCGGCGGCGGAGCTGGACGACGCGGTGATCGCCGCCTGTCACGAGGCGCTGGCCAAGGAAGGATCGATCGGCCTGATCGCCGCCGAGGCCCGGCTGCCCGCGCTGCGCGCGGCCCTGGAGGCGGCGGGCCTGGCCGTCCTGGCGCCCGGCGAGGAGACCTCGGCGGATGCCCGGCTGACGCTGGTCCCGGCCACGCTCGCCAAGGGCCTCGAATACGACTACGTGGTGCTCGACGAGCCCGCCGCGATCGTCGGCGGCGAACCGGACGAGCGCACCGGCCTGCGCCGGCTGTACGTCTGCCTGACCCGCCCGGTCTCCGGACTCACGGTGGTGCACGCGGCGGGCCTGCCGGAGCGGCTGCTCGGGGCGGCGGTGGGGTGAGCCCTGGGGGCCGGGGGCGCCCAGGGGGTGACGCTGGGCAGGTGCCGGACGGGAGCCGGACGGGAGCCGGACGGGCGGCCGGACGGGCGGCCGGACGGGCGGCCGGCAGCGTGCCCGTCCGGCGGTCGATCTGAGTGCGGCGCGCCCGTCCGGCCGTCACCGGCCCGGCCCGGTGACGGCCGGCGGACCCGCGCGCCACAGGCCCTCACCGGACCGGCCCGACCCGGCCTCTGCTCCGCTCTAGACCGGTACGCCTTCCAGCGCCCCCCGCCACGCCGCCACGGCCTCCGCGTCCACCGGCGCCGCCCAGCCGGACGGGCGCGCCGCGCCGCCGATGTGGAAGGCGTCCACTCCGGCCGCCAGCAGCTCCGGCAGGTGTGCGAGCACCAGCCCGCCGCCGACCAGGAGCCGCGGCTCGTAGCCGGGCTCGCCGTCCGCCGTACGGGCGCGCTCGGCCAGCAGCGTCGGCAGGCCGTCCTCGACGCCCGCGGGCGAGCCCGCCGTCAGGTACGTGTCCAGGCCGGGCAGCCCGGCCAGTTCCCTGCGCAGCGCGGCGCGGTCGGCGGCGCGGTCGATGGCCCGGTGGAACGTCCACCGGCAGCCGTCGACCGCCGCGGCCAGTGCCCGTACGGCGGCCAGGTCCGGCCTGCCGGCCGCGTCGAGGAAGCCGAAGACGAACTCCTCCGCCCCCTCGGCCCGCAGCGCCGTGGCCGACGCGCACAGCGCGTCCACCTCGCCCGCGGCGAAGCCGTCCGCGGCCCGCAGCATCACCCGCACCGGGATGTCGACGGCCGCCCGGACCGCCGCGACGGTCCGCGGCGACGGGGTGAGCCCGTCGGCGGCCATGTCGCTGACGAGTTCGAGGCGGTCCGCCCCGCCGGCCTGGGCGGCCACCGCGTCGGCGGCGTCGAGCGCGATCACCTCCAGGAGTGCGCGCTTGGTCATGGGTCCCCATTCCTTCGACGAGACGACTGAGCAGGACGAGACGGGATGCCGACGCGGACAGCGAGAGGACGACAGGTCTAGTCCAATGTCCCAGGGTACGGGCCGACCCGCCCCCGGGGGCCACAACGCCCCGGTACTCGACCGGAAACCCCCTCTTGACCTCCACACGGGCACAATGGCCCGTATGGCTCGCACGACACCACCGTCCGGTACGGCACACGCCCACTTCGGTGGCGGCGCCGACCCGTTCCCGGACCTGCACCACCGCTGGGCCACCGCCGTCGCAGGCGCCCGGGGCGGCAGCGGGCCCGCCGACCCCGACCCGGCCCCGTACGCGGACAACCTGCTCGCCCGCTGGGCCGAGCCGCAGCGGCGCTACCACACCACCGGCCACCTCATCGCCGTACTGGACCGCGTCGACGAGCTGGCCGTGCACGCGACCGACCTGGACGCCGGCGTCCCCGTGGACTGGGACGCCGTCCGCCTGGCCGCCTGGTTCCACGACGCCGTCTACCGCCCCGAGCGCTCCGAGAACGAGGAGCGCAGCGCCTCCCTCGCCGAGCGCGCGCTGCCCGAGCTGGGCATCGACGGCGCCTGTACGGCCGAGGTCGCCCGCCTCGTACGGCTCACCGCGAGCCACGACCCGGGCCCCGACGACCACAACGGCGCGGCCCTGTGCGACGCGGACCTGGCGGTTCTGGCGGGGGCGCCCGAGCAGTACGCGGCCTACGCCGCCGCCGTCCGCGAGGAGTACGGGTTCGTGCCGGACCGGGATTTCCGCGACGGGCGCGCCGGTGTGCTGCGCCGGCTCCTGGGCATGGAGAGCGTGTTCCGGACCCTGTACGGGAAGCAGCAGTGGGAGCGGGTGGCCCGCCGCAATCTGAGCACCGAACTGGAGCTGCTCACCACCGAGTAGGGACGGGCGCGCGGCCGGGCCGCTGTCGCGACTGTGCGCGCCGCGCGCGCCGCGGGCGGGGCTGTTCGCACCGCAGGCGGGGTTGTACGCGCCGCGCGCGCCGCAGGGCACGGCCCTCGGCCCGGTACCACTGGTACGCCACGACGGCCGCCAGTGCCAGTTCGACGGCATCGCCGCCGTAGTACATGACCTGCGAGGCCAGGTGCAGGTCGGCCGTACCGAAGGACGTGCCGGGCGGGCCCGTCGCGTACAGGGACTTGGCGAGGACGGCGTGCGCGGCTCCCGCGGCCAGCAGCACGCCGGCCCGCAGGCCGGGGCCGGGGCGGTGCCGTACGGGGTCCAGAGCGAGCAGGCCGAAGGAGAACAGGGCGCCCGCGAGCAGGATGTGGACGTGCACGGCCGTGTTCAGCCAGGGGCTGTGGTGGGCGACGGACAGCAGCGGGGTGCGGTACAGCAGCCACAGCCCGCCGAAGTCGAGCAGGGCCGCCACCGGCGGCAGAGCCCAGACCGCCGCCCAGCGCGCGCGGGCCAGGGACACGAGGCGGCGCCTTACGGGTACGGGCGCGGTGCGCAGGACCAGCGTCAGCGGACGGCCGAGCACCAGGAGCAGCGGGGCCGCCATGCCCACACACAGGTGCGTGAGCATGTGGGCGGTGAACGGCGGCGCGGCGCCCCACGGCTCGGCGACGCCCGCCACCAGCACCGCGCCGCCCGCGCAGAACAGCGCGTCGCGCCCGTACGGCCAGGCGTCCCCGCGGGCGCGCAGCCGGGCCGCGGCGGCCAGGTAGGCGAGGCAGCCGAGGACGGTGGCGGTGGTGACGGCCGCGGTGAAGGGCGGGGGCAGGGCGGTCGCCGTCATCGGCTGCGGGAGACGGTGGGCGGCGCGGTGCGCGACGTGGCGCGTGATGGTGCGCGCCCGGCGCGGACCAGCAGGAGCGCGCCGGCCAGCAGGAGCAGCACGGCGATCCCGCCCCACGTCCAGTCGTACGGCGCCAGGTCCACGCCGTAACGGATCTGGTGGATGCCCAGGACCTTGTGCTGGAACGTGCCGTCATAGAGCTGGAACCCGCCCAGTCCCAGGCACAGCCCGCCCCACCACGCCCGGGGCACCAGGGTCCCGCGGCGGCGCACGTCCGCGTACAGGACCAGGCCCGCCACCATCGCGAGCCAGCTGCCCGCGTGGAACAGTCCGTCGGAGACCAGGCCGACGTCCGTGGTGGACTTGTCGTAGAAGTGGTGCCAGTGCAGCAGCTGGTGGAAGACCGTCTCGTCGACGAAGGCGGCCGTGCCGATCCCCGTCAGTACGCCGCTGACCACCGTCCTCGCACGCGTCATACGGACCTCCTCATACGGGCCTCCGCCCTCCTCATACGGGCTTCCGCGCCTTCGCGGGCCGGGCGCAGCCGCCGAGGTACCCCGGGCCCACGGGGCAAAACGCCGCGGGGGCGCGACCCGGCCAGCCGTACGGAAGCGATCGAAACCGCTCTTGAATCGATCCGGCACCGGTCCGGGACCGCCCGGAACGGGTCCGGAACCGCCCGGTACCGTTCCGGGATCGACACCGCGGCCGGGAATGTCAGGCGCGTCGGCACTGTTCGTGCGTGACATGCCTGACCATCCCGCTCCCGCCGCCACCCCCGCTCCCGCCCGCACCCGCATGCCCCTGGCCGTCTACGTCCTCGGGCTCTCCGTCTTCGCCCTCGGCACCAGCGAATTCATGCTGTCGGGCATCCTCCAGCCCCTGGCCCGGGACATGGGGGTGTCCATCCCCCAGGCCGGTCTCCTGGTCTCCGCCTTCGCGATCGGCATGGTGGTCGGCGCCCCGGTGCTCGCCGGGGCCACCCTGCAACTGCCGCGCCGCACCACGCTGATCGCGCTGCTCGCCGTCTTCGGCCTCGGGCAGGTGGCGGGCGCGTTGGCGCCGTCGTACGGCGTGCTGTTCGTCTCGCGCGTGGTCAGCGCGCTCGCCTGCGCCGGCTTCTGGGCGGTCGGCGCGGCCGTCGCGGTGTCGCTGGTGCCGGTCACGGCCCGCGCCCGCGCGATGGCCGTGATGGTCGGCGGGCTGAGCATCGCCAACATCGCGGGCGTCCCGGCCGGCGCGCTGCTCGGGCAGCACGCGGGCTGGCGGTCGGCCTTCTGGGCCGTGGCGGTCCTCTCGGCGGTCGGCCTGATCGGCGTGATCGCGCTGGTGCCGCGCACCGCCGTGCCGACCGGTGACGAGCGGCCGGTGCTCCGCCGCGAACTGAGCATCTACCGGGACAAGCAGGTCTGGCTGGCACTGATCGGCACCGCGCTGAACGGCGCGGCGGTCTTCGCGCTGTTCTCCTACCTGGGGCCGCTGCTGACCGACACCGCGGGCCTGTCCGAGGGCAGCGTGCCGACCGTACTGGCGCTGTTCGGCGTCGGCGCGCTGATCGGTACGTTCGTCGGCGGACGGATAGCGGACGCGCACCCGTTCGGGACGATCATCGGGGGCATCAGCGCCTCGGCCACCGTGCTCGCGCTGCTGGCCCTGACCGCGCACCAGCCCATCGCCGCCGTCACACTCTCGCTGCTGCTCGGCGTCACCGCGTTCGCCACCGCGCCGGCGCTGAACGCCCGGATGTTCAACGTGGCGACCGCCGCGCCGACGCTGGCCGGCGCGACCACCACGTCCGCCTTCAACCTGGGCAACACGATCGGGCCGTGGCTGGGCGGGCTCGTCATCGGCGCGGGCTGGGGCTACCCGGCCGTCGCGTGGACGGCCGCGCTGCTCGCGGTGCTGGGCGTCGGCACCACGGTCGTCGCCCTGCGGCTGCACCGTACGCGGAGCGCCTCCCGCCTCGTCGCCTCCTCGGCCGACGCGGCGCGCACGCCGACGGATGCGGCGCGAACGGCCGAGTCGGCCGAATCGGCCGAATCGGCCGAGGCCGCGCAGCGGGGCTGAAGCCGAGGGCGGGCAGGCCGGAGGCCCTGGCAGGGGCGGTAAGACCGGGCCCGCCCCCTGGCGGGGCCGGTAGGCCGGGGCCCCGCCCCCCTGGCGGGCCCCCGGGCCTACCGGCCCACCGCCCCGCCCTGTCCGCTCTTCGGCCGCCGCAGGCCCGCTTCGCGCAGCAGGCGCACCAGCTCCTTGCTGCCGATCTCCACCGCGCCCGCGCGCACCGCGTCGGCGTGGCGCTCGGCCGGTATGTCGTAGTGATCGCCGTCGAACGCCCGCTGCGGGCAGCCGATGCGCTCGGCGAAGGCGTGCAGCTCCGCGAACGAGGTGTCGCTGACGAGGTGGGACCACATCCGGCCGTGTCCGGGCCAGGTGGGCGGGTCGATGAAGAGCGCCACGTCAGCTCCCCTTCATGACGCCCAGCGAGCCGACCCGCGCCACCGAGACCGCCGTCTTGGGGCAGACCCAGTGCGGGTCGGGCCCCAACTCGGGCTCGACGTCGAGTGCGTGCGGATCGCCGCCGTGCATGCACACGGGGCACAGCGGCCAGCGGCCGTAGCGCTCCAGCAGCGCGTCCTGGACGTCCTGCGCTATCAGCCCGGACACGAACTCGACGCCCTCGGGCCACTGCTCGACCCACCATCGCCGATGCGCCACGGAGTCCTCGACGAGCGAGACGATCTCCGCGTCGGCGACTTCGCCCGCCACCAGATCCGCGAGGACCAGGGCGCGGGCCGCGTGCAGTGCCTGTTCGAGCTCCATGTCCCCCATTCTCTCCCGCACCACTGACAACCGCCCCGGCTGACCGCGACGGCGGCCCCGGCCAGGCACTCCCGGCCCGTCCGGCCACCCGGCCCCGGGCGCCCGCCCCCCCGGCTCCGGCCCGGCGTACGGTCCTCCGCCGACCACCCGTTCTGCCACCCCCGCGACCGTCTGTCCACAGCCGCTCAGGGGGTATTGACGCGGACCGGCGGTGAAATTATTTTTCAGCTGTGAGCCCTGAGCTGAAGGAAACTTTCAAGGACTCCGGCGCCGCCGTCCGGGCCGCCCCGAGCCCGCCCGCCCCCGCGGCCCTGGCCGCCAAGGTGCGGACGCTGGCGCCCTCCATGACCCGGTCCATGCAGCGGGTCGCGGAGGCGGTCGCGGGCGACCCGGCCGGCTGCGCCGCGCTCACCGTCACCGGCCTCGCCGCGCGTACGGGCACGAGCGAGGCCACCGTCGTGCGCACCTCGCGCCTGCTCGGCTACCCGGGCTACCGCGACCTGCGCCTCGCGCTGGCCGCCCTCGCCGCCCAGCAGGCCACCGGCAGCGCCCCCGCCGTCACCGCCGACATAGCCGTCGACGACACGCTCCCCGACGTGGTCGCCAAGCTCGCCCAGGAGGAGCAGCAGTGCCTGGCCGACACCGCGGCCGGGCTGGACGTGACGCAGCTGGAGGCCGCGGTCGGCGCGCTGGCCGCCGCCCGGCGCATCGACGTGTACGGGATAGGCGCCTCCAACCTCGTGGGCCAGGACCTGGTCCAGAAGCTGCTGCGGATCGGCCTGATCGCGCACGCCCACTCCGACCCGCACCTCGCGGTGACCAACGCGGTCCAGATGCGCGCCGGCGACGTGGCCCTCGCGATCACCCATTCGGGGCGCACGACCGACGTCATAGAGCCCCTGCGGGTGGCCTTCGACCACGGCGCGACGACCATCGCGATCACCGGCCGCCCGGACGGCGACATCGCCTCGTACGCCGACCACATCCTGACCACGTCCACCGCCCGCGAGAGCGAGCTGCGCCCCGCCGCGATGTCCTCCCGCACGAGCCAGCTGCTCGTCGTGGACTGCCTGTTCGTCGGCGTCGCACAGCGTACGTACGAGACCGCGGCGCCCGCCCTGTCCGCCTCCTACGAAGCCCTCGCCCACCGCCACTCGCCCCGCGCCCCCACCCGCTGATCCCACTGCCGCCCACGTCCGCCGTCTCCGCTCCCCCGTACAGAGCCGTACGAGCCCGGAAAGAGCCGCCACCACCATGACCTCCCCCGCCGAGTACGCGCAGCTGCGCGCCCAACTGGACTCGCTCACCACCGAAGCCTTCCGGCCCGAACTCGCCGAGATCGACCGGCTGTCCACCCTGGAAATCGCCCGCACGATGAACGGCGAGGACACCACCGTCCCCGCCGCCGTCGCCGACCGGCTGCCCGAGATCGCCGCCGCCATCGACGCCACCGCCGAGCGGATGGCCCGCGGCGGCCGCCTGGTCTACGCGGGCGCGGGGACCGCCGGCCGCCTCGGCGTGCTGGACGCGAGCGAGTGCCCGCCCACCTTCAACACCGACCCGTCCGAGGTCGTGGGCCTGATCGCGGGCGGCCCCGCCGCCATGGTCACCGCCGTCGAGGGCGCCGAGGACAGCAAGGAGCTGGCCGCCGCCGACCTGGACGCGCTGGGCCTGACCGCCGACGACACAGTGGTCGGCGTCTCCGCCTCCGGCCGCACCCCGTACGCGATCGGCGCCGTCGAACACGCCCGCGCGGCCCATGGCGCGCTGACCGTCGGCCTGTCGTGCAACGCGGGCTCCGCGCTGGCCGCGGCCGCCGAGCACGGCATCGAGGTCGTCGTCGGCCCCGAACTCCTCACGGGCTCCACGCGCCTGAAGGCCGGTACGGCACAGAAGCTGGTCCTCAACATGCTCTCGACCATCACCATGATCCGGCTGGGCAAGACCTACGGGAACCTGATGGTGGACGTCCGCGCCTCCAACGAGAAGCTGCGGGCCCGCTCGCGCCGCATCGTGGCGCTGGCCACCGGCGCCGGGGACACGGAGATCGAGGCCGCCCTCGCCGCCACGGACGGCGAGGTCAAGAACGCGATCCTCGTCGTGCTCGCCGGGGTCGACGGCCCGGCGGCGGCCCGCCTGCTGGCCGACGCCCGCGGCCACCTCAGGGCCGCGCTGCACACCGCCCTGCACACCGCGCCACCGCCCAACAGCTGACACACCCGGGCCGCAGGCCGCACCGCCGCCACCCCGGCGCGCCTTTCCCCGCACTCCAGCCGTCCCGGCACGCACAGCAAGGCACCACACATGTCCGATGAGAAGAACCGCGCCACCGCCGCCGCGCTCCTCCCCCTGGTCGGCGGCGCCGCCAACGTCACGTCCGTCACGCACTGCATGACCCGGCTGCGCCTCGGCGTCCGGGACCGCTCACTGGTCCAGGACGACGCGCTGAAGGCGCTGCCCGCCGTGCTGGGCGTGGTGGAGGACGACACGTACCAGATCGTGCTCGGTCCCGGCACGGTCGCCCGGGTCACGCCGGAGTTCGCGTCCCTGGTCGAGGCCGCAAACGCCGAGGCCGGGAGCACCGAGGCCGCCACGGCTGAGCCCGACGTCTCCCCGGCCCCGGCCGCCTCCCCCGCTCCCGCTCCCGCATCCCCCACCGCCGACGAACTGGCCACCCAGGGCGCCGCCCTCAAGGCCCGTCAGAAAGCCAGGAACGCCACCCCGGTCAAGCTCTTCCTCCGCCGGATCGCGAACATCTTCGTCCCGCTGATCCCCGCTCTCATCGGCTGCGGCATCATCGCCGGCCTGAACGGCCTGCTGACCAACTTCGGCGTGCTGCCCGCCCTCGTCCCGGCGCTGGCCGCCATCGCCTCCGGCTTCATGTCCCTGATCGCGGTCTTCGTCGGCGTCAACACCGCGAAGGAGTTCGGCGGCACGCCCGTCCTCGGCGGCGCGGTCGCGGCGATCATCGTGTACGCGGGCGTCGCCAAGGTGACCGCCTTCGGCCAGCAGCTCTCGCCGGGCCAGGGCGGCGTCCTGGGGGCGCTGGGCGCGGCGCTGCTCGCCGTGCGGATCGAGAAGTGGTGCCGCCGGCGCGTCCCCGAGGCGATCGACGTGCTGGTCACCCCCACCGTGACCGTGCTGCTCTCCGGCCTGGTCACGCTCTTCGGGCTGATGTTCGTGGCCGGTGAGGTCTCCACCGCCATCGGCACCTGCGCGAACTGGCTGCTCGCGCACGGCGGCGCGGCGGCCGGGTTCCTGCTCGGCGGCCTCTTCCTGCCGCTCGTCATGCTGGGCCTGCACCAGGCCCTGATCCCCATCCACACCACGCTCATCGAACAGCAGGGCTACACGGTCCTGCTGCCCATCCTCGCGATGGCCGGCGCCGGCCAGGTGGGCGCCGCCCTGGCGGTCTACGTCCGGCTGCCGGGCAACCGCTCGATCCGTACGACCATCAAGTCCGCGCTGCCCGCAGGCTTCCTCGGGGTCGGCGAACCGCTCATCTACGGCGTCTCGCTGCCGCTGGGCCGCCCGTTCGTCACCGCCTGCGTCGGCGGCGCGTTCGGCGGCGGCTTCGTGGGCCTGTTCAACCAGCTCGGTACGGCGGCCGGCTCCACCGCCATCGGCCCGTCCGGCTGGGCCCTGTTCCCCCTGCTCAAGGGCAACCAGCCCCTCGGCGCCACCCTCGTCGTCTACGCGCTGGGCCTGCTCATCGGCTACGCGGCCGGCTTCTTGGCCACGTACTTCTTCGGCTTCGGCAAGCAGGCCCTGGCGGATCTGAACGCCGCCACGGCCCCGGACACCGCCCCCGCCGCCGACGCCCCGGCGGCCGGGACCACCGGCGGCGCCGGAACCGCCAGCGGGCAGGCGTCCGGCCGGGCCCTGATCAGCTGAGGCAGAACGGCAGGAAGTGGCCGAGAAGCGCGCCCTGCCCCGGGCCCCGCTGCTAGGCCGGCGTCGCCACGGACGCGGCCCGCGGGCCCGTCTCCTCACTGCTGTCTCTGCCCTCGCCCTCGTCCGGCCAGCACTCCACCCCCGTCAGATCCGGCATCCGCGACCTGGTGAACACCGGGTCGAGGCCCGACCGGCGCTGGGCGGTGTAGTCGTCGAGGAGGCGGAAGGCGATGGCCGACAGGGGGATGATGGCCAGCAGGTTGACCAGGGCCATGAAGCCCATGAAGACGTCGGCGAGGTTCCAGACGACGCCGACCGAGCCCAGCGCGCCCAGGAAGACGACCGCGAGGACGACGGCGCGGTAGACGGGCAGGACCCAGGTGCGCCGGGTCATGAAGCCGATGTTGGACTCGCCGTAGTAGTAGTTCCCGATCATGGAGCTGAAGGCGAGCATGAAGACGACGACCGTCAGCACATGACCGGCCCAGCCGCCGAGCGTGTCGGTCAGCGCGGTCTGGGTGAGGTCGGCGCCCTGGCGTCCGCCCAGGTCCGGGGTGGTCGTCAGGATGATGAAGGCGGTCATCGTGCAGATCAGCAGGGTGTCGAAGAAGACGCCGAGGGACTGTACGAGGCCCTGCTTGACCGGGTGGGTGACCTCCGCCGCGGCACCCGCGTTGGGCGCGGAGCCCAGACCCGCCTCGTTGGAGAACATGCCGCGCCGTACGCCCTGCTGGATCGCCGCGCCGATCCCGCCGGCCGCCAGCTCCTTGAAGCCGAACGCGCCGCCGACGATGTCGCCGAGGACCCGCGGCAGGTCGCCGAGGTTGAGGAGGACGACGGCGGCGCCCAGCAGCAGGTAGACGACGGCCATGACCGGTACGAGGACGGTCGTGACCGAGGTGATCCGGCGCACCCCGCCGCAGATCGCGACGCCGAGCAGTACGGCCAGCAGCAGGCCGACCGCCGGGGCGAACCACGAGGACCCGCTGCCGGAGACGGACCCGGAGGCGACCGCCGTGATCGTGTTGGACTGCACGGCGTTGAAGACGAAACCGAAGGTCACGGTGATGGCGACCGCGAACAGGACGCCGGGCCAGCGCTTACCGAGCCCGCGCTGCATGTAGTAGGCGGGGCCACCCCGGTACGTACCCGAGCCGTCGTCGTTGCGGACCTTGTAGAGCTGGGCCAGCGCCGACTCCACGAACGCCGAGGCTCCGCCGACGAGCGCCATCACCCACATCCAGAACACCGCGCCCGCGCCGCCCAGGGTGATGGCGGTGGCGACACCGGCGATGTTGCCCGTACCGACCCGCGCCGCCGCGGAGAGGGTGAAGGCGCCGAAGGACGAGACCGGCTTGGAGCCGTCCGCCCTGGGCTGCGACCGGTCCCCGAGCACACGCAGCATCTCGGGGAAGAGCCGCAGCTGTACGGCCCTGGAGCGGACCGTGAAATACAGCCCCGCGCAGACCACCAGCGGTATCAGCAGGTAGGTCCAGAGACCGTCGTTGAGGCCGACGATCAGGGAGTCGAGCGTGCTCATGGGCGTCCTTAAGGGGCGTCCGGGGTGCGGGGCAGGCCGTATCGGAAGATCACATTCCACTACGGCTCCGGAAAGTATGACCGCCACCGCCATACCCGGACTACCACCCTCTTACATGCTGAATCTCACAGAAAGCGACATAACGACAGGCCGGCGCGACGGCACACAGGACACGCCGGTACACCGGTACGCCGCCGCACCGCTCCTCACATCTCGCAGCCCTGCATCCCGCCGTCGACCACCAGGTCCTGCCCGTTGACGTACGACGCCTCACCGGAGGCGAGGAAGGCCACCGCGTCGGCGATCTCCTCGGGGCGCGCGAACCGGCCCAGGGCCGTCCGGGCGCGCAGCTGCTCCGCCTGCGCCGGGTCGATGTCCGAGCCGGCGAACATCGGCGTCTCGACGTAGCCGGGGCTGACGGAATTGACGCGGACGCGGCGCCCGGCGAGCGCCGCCGCGAGCGTACGGGCGAGGTTGTGCGCGGCGGCCTTGGTCGCGGAGTGCAAGGTGGCGTCCGCCTGGCCGCGCTGCATGAGCGACGAGGCGTTGATGACGACGGCGCCGCCGTCCCGCAGCAGCGGCAGCGCGCGCTGGACGGTGAAGAAGACGCCCTTGAAGTTGACGCCGACCGCGCGGTCGAAGTCGGCCTCGGTGATCTCCTCGAAGGGAGCCGCGGCATACAGGCCCGCGTTGGCGAAGACGATGTCGAGGTGCCCGAAGCGGTCGCGTACGGCCCGGAGGGCGGCGTCCAGGTCGGCGACGGAGGCGGTGTCGGCCCGCACACCCAGCACCCGGTCCGCGGCGGCGCCCGCCGGGCCCGTACCGCCCCCGCCGGACGCCCCGCCACCCGGCACCACCGCTCCGCCCGTCCCCGTCTCGCCGCCCGCCACCGCCTCGTGCGCCTGCTCCCTCAGGTGCGCCACGGCGGCGTCGAGACGGTGCTCGTCGCGTCCGCACACCACCACCCGGGCGCCGTCCGCGAGCAGCCGCCGCGCGGCTGCCAGGCCCACGCCGCTGGTGCCGCCGGTGATCAGGGCGACGGTGTCCGCGGCGAACCGGTCCGGTCGGGGGGTCTGCCCGTTTCGAGTCGTCATGGGGCGATCGTGCCCCGCCGGGCCGGGAGCCGCACAGGGACCGCCGTACGGAACCGGCACGCCTCGGCCACACGGCAGGACGCGCCGAGGCGCCGTACGCAAGGGCCGTACGGGAATCCGTACGGCCCTTACGGATACGAAAACGCCGCCGGGGCGGCACCCCCCTGGGAGGAGGGGTGCCGCCCCGGCGATCTGGGGACAGCTGATCCGGGAGGATCAGAAGTCCATGTCACCGCCCGGCATGCCGCCCGGAGCGGCCGCGGCGGCCTTCTCCGGCTTGTCGGCGATGACGGCCTCGGTGGTCAGGAACAGCGCGGCGATCGACGCGGCGTTCTGCAGCGCGGAGCGCGTGACCTTGGCGGGGTCGATGATGCCCTCGGCGATCATGTCGACGTACTCGCCGGTCGCGGCGTTCAGACCGTGGCCGACGGCCAGGTTGCGCACCTTCTCCACGACGACGCCGCCCTCAAGGCCGCCGTTGACGGAGATCTGCTTCAGCGGGGCCTCCAGGGCCAGCTTCACAGCGGCGGCACCGGTGGCCTCGTCGCCCTCCAGCTCCAGCTTCTCGAAGACCGAGGAGGCCTGCAGCAGGGCGACGCCACCGCCGGCGACGATGCCCTCCTCGACGGCCGCCTTCGCGTTGCGCACGGCGTCCTCGATGCGGTGCTTGCGCTCCTTGAGCTCGACCTCGGTGGCGGCACCGGCCTTGATGACGGCCACGCCGCCGGCCAGCTTCGCCAGACGCTCCTGGAGCTTCTCGCGGTCGTAGTCCGAGTCGCTGTTCTCGATCTCGGCGCGGATCTGGTTGACGCGGCCCTGGACCTGCTCGCTGTCACCGGCACCGTCGACGATGGTGGTC
This sequence comes from Streptomyces sp. NPDC059788, assembly GCF_042732265.1. Taxonomy (NCBI): domain Bacteria; kingdom Bacillati; phylum Actinomycetota; class Actinomycetes; order Kitasatosporales; family Streptomycetaceae; genus Streptomyces; species Streptomyces sp. NPDC059788. The sequence continues at coordinate 46,701 of NZ_JBHWHY010000009.1, forward strand.
TCGTCCTTGGTGATGACGACCTTGCGGGCGCGGCCCAGGAGGTCGAGACCGGCGTTCTCCAGCTTGAGGCCGACCTCCTCGGAGATGACGGTGCCACCGGTGAGGATGGCGATGTCGCCGAGCATGGCCTTGCGGCGGTCGCCGAAGCCCGGGGCCTTGACGGCGACGGACTTGAAGGTGCCGCGGATCTTGTTGACGACCAGGGTCGACAGGGCCTCGCCCTCGACGTCCTCGGCGATGATCAGCAGCGGCTTGCCCGACTGCATGACCTTCTCCAGCAGCGGAAGGAGGTCCTTCACGTTGGAGATCTTCGAGTTGACGATCAGGATGTACGGGTCGTCGAGCGACGCCTCCATACGCTCCATGTCGGTGGCGAAGTACGCCGAGATGTAGCCCTTGTCGAAGCGCATACCCTCGGTGAGCTCCAGCTCCAGACCGAAGGTCTGGGACTCCTCGACGGTGATGACGCCTTCCTTGCCGACCTTGTCCATGGCCTCGGCGATCAGCTCGCCGATCTGGGTGTCGGCGGCGGAGATGGAGGCGGTCGAAGCGATCTGCTCCTTGGTCTCCACGTCCTTGGCCTGCTCCAGCAGGGCGGCGGAGACGGCCTCGACGGCGCGCTCGATGCCGCGCTTGAGGGCCATCGGGTTGGCGCCGGCGGCCACGTTGCGCAGGCCCTCGCGGACCAGGGCCTGGGCCAGGACGGTCGCGGTCGTCGTGCCGTCACCGGCGACGTCGTCCGTCTTCTTCGCGACCTCCTTGACCAGCTCGGCGCCGATCTTCTCGTACGGGTCCTCCAGCTCGATCTCCTTGGCGATGGAAACACCATCGTTGGTGATCGTGGGGGCGCCCCACTTCTTCTCAAGGACGACGTTGCGGCCCTTGGGGCCGAGGGTGACCTTTACGGCGTCGGCGAGCTGGTTCATCCCGCGCTCGAGACCGCGCCGTGCCTCCTCGTCGAACGCGATGATCTTGGCCATGTGAAGTGGTCCTCCCGGACTGGGGGTCCCCCCGGACTACGTCTGGGGGAGGGTGGATACTCCGGACCGCGCTGGCGCCCGCGACGGACGGTCTGCGAGCCTGTGGTTCCTTGCCCCACCTGCCCACGGACCTCACCGAGTCGGTCCTTAGCTGTCACTCTCACTCGTAGAGTGCTAACGCAATGATTAGCACTCGACCCACCAGAGTGCAAGCGGCTTCGAAGAAGCCTCCTATAGGGGTGGTGGTCGGGCGACGGGTGGGCGCAAGCGGCTTCGAAGAAGCCTCCTATAGGGGTGGTGGTCGGGCGACGGGCGGGAGCAAGCGGCTTCGAAGAAGCCTCCTGTAGGGGTGGCGGCCGGGCGCGAGCGGCTCGGGGGAGCTTCCCCTTCGGGGGCCGGGCGGCAAACCGCGCCCGCCCGGACGGATGGACCGGCACTCCCCTGTACCGCCACCCAAACACAGAAGACCCGCGCCCCCACAAGGGGACGCGGGCCTTCGTACGCAGCAGTCGGTCGGCGCTTCAGCCGGCCACGCGGACCATGTCCGCCTGCGGCCCTTTCTGGCCCTGCGAGATCTCGAACTCGACCCGCTGACCCTCCTCAAGGGTGCGGTAACCGTCCATCTGGATCGCGCTGTAGTGGACGAAAACATCCGCACCACCGTCGACCGCGATGAAGCCGTACCCCTTCTCCGCGTTGAACCACTTGACGGTGCCCTGAGCCATGCCTAACTCCCCTATTACTGGCCCTTGCACAGGACCGCACTCCGCGGACCCGGGTCAGACCTCACCCCCCGACAGGAGGGGGTGTGCGCCGGAACGCGTCGACCGCCGCTGAATGTATCTGTCCAACTGCCCAGCGCAACAGGTCAGTCGGACGAGAATTCCGCTTGCGAACAATCGCAATTAAGCGGATAAAAGCCCTTACTCCAGGGCAAGTCGGGCCGGGCAAAGCTCACCAACGCGACAAATCATGTCCACACTTCGCGCACAACTTGCCGGGGTCTCATATGCGTTCGGCACGCGCTGGACGAGGGATCGCCTCAACTGTATCGCCTTTAACAACACGGAATCGCCCCGTCCGCATCGTGGCGGACGGGGCGATTCCAGCCGTTCGACCCCACAAGGGCCGAAAAAGATCCTCTACGGCGTCCCGGCGCTCAGCAGCCGCCGGCCACCGCCGGAATGATCGAGACGCCCGCGCCGTCCGGCGTCGGCGTCGCCAGGCCCTGCTCGAAGCGCACGTCGTCGTCGTTGACGTAGACGTTCACGAAGCGGCGCAGCTTGCCGGTGTCGTCCAGGACGCGGGCCGCGATGCCCGCGTGGTTCTTCTCCAGGTCCTGGATGACCTCGGAGAGGGTCGCGCCCTCGGCGGCGACCTCGGCCCGGCCTCCGGTGTAGGTGCGCAGGATGGTCGGGATGCGGACGTTGACGCTCATGGTGTTCTGCCTTCCAGCTTGCGGGAGGTGTACGTAGGGGCAGGCGCGGACCGGGGGCGTACCGGCGCGCGGGGTTGCGCGCGGCCGCGTGCGGGCGGGTGCCGCGTACGGGCGGGTACGGCCGCGCGCGGCGGTCAGCCGGCCAGACCGGCGGCGCGGAACGCGTCCAGGCTCGGCCGGATCGTGGCCGTGGGCCCGGTGGTCGGCGCGACCGCGTCCAGCGTCTTGAGCCCGTCGCCGGTGTTCAGCACGACGGTGGTCAGCGCCGGGTCGAGCAGACCGTCCTCGATCAGCTTCTTCGTCACGCCCACGGTCACGCCGCCGGCGGTCTCGGCGAAGATGCCTTCGGTACGGGCCAGCAGCTTGATCGCGTCGACCACCTGCGCGTCGTTGACGTCCTCGACCGCGCCGCCGGTGCGCCGGGCGATGTCGAGCACGTACGGACCGTCGGCCGGGTTGCCGATGGCCAGCGACTTCGCGATGGTGTCGGGCTTCTGCGGCCGTACGACGTCGTGACCGGCCTTGAAGGCGGTGGAGACCGGCGAGCAGCCCTCGGCCTGGGCGCCGAAGATCTTGTACGGCTTGTCCTCGACCAGCCCGAGCGCGATCAGCTCCTTCAGCCCCTTGTCGATCTTCGTGAGCTGGGAGCCGGAGGCGATCGGGATGACGATCTGGTCCGGCAGCTTCCAGCCGAGCTGCTCGCAGATCTCGTAGGCGAGGGTCTTGGAGCCCTCGCCGTAGTACGGGCGCAGGTTGACGTTGACGAAGCCCCAGCCCTCGCCGAGCGGATCGCCGATCAGCTCCGAGCAGAAGCGGTTGACGTCGTCGTAGTTGCCCTCGATGCCGACCAGCTCGCCGCCGTACACCGCGGCCATGACGACCTTGCCCGCCTCCAGGTCGTGCGGGATGAACACACAGGAGCGGAAGCCCGCGCGCGCCGCCGCGGCGCCGACCGCGCCCGCGAGGTTGCCGGTGGAGGAGCAGGACAGGGTGGTGAAGCCGAAGGCGCGGGCGGCCTCGACGGCGATGGCGACGACGCGGTCCTTGAAGGAGTGCGTCGGGTTGCCGGAGTCGTCCTTGACGTAGAGGCCGCCGGTGACGCCCAGCTCGCGGGCCAGGTTGTCGGCCTTGACCAGCTTGGTCAGGCCGGGGTTCAGGTTGGGCTTGTCCGCGACGTCGGCCGGTACGGGCAGCAGCGGCGCGTAACGCCAGATGCTGTTGGGGCCCGCCTCGATCCGCTTGCGCAGGCCCTCGGGGTCGCCGGCCGGCAGGTCGTACGCCACCTCCAGCGGTCCGAAACAGGACGCGCAGGCGAAGATCGGGCCGAGCTCGAAGCGCTCGCCGCACTCGCGGCAGGACAGCGCGGCGGCCGGGCCCAGGGAAACGGTGGCGGAAGTGGTGCTTTCAACGGATTGCACAGCCATGGAGGCGAGGCCCTTTCTCCTCATCTTCCTCGCGGCGCATCTCGCCACGAGACGGAATTGGCACCTTCCCTAGCCGGGAGCCTCGCGGGCCGCACGTGACGCGCGGCGACGGAGACCGGCTGGAGGGTTGCCGGGGCTTCAACGGGCCGTATCCCTCTGCCCCTCTGGATGAGCGGTATGGCGCTGGGCCGGGGCCCAGGCGTTTGTCGCGCCGACCCCGGCATGTCCGGGGCGATCGCGTTGTTCAAGACTGTAGCCGAAGGGCCGGGCGGTTGAGACAGTCGTCCGCACCGCGAGATGGATCACATCGCTGGTCCGGGAACGAAGGAGACGCGCACGTGCTGGAAGAGGTGGAGCGCTGGCTGGCCAGTCGGTCCTGGTCGGCCGCCGACCGCCCGCTCGACCGGCTGCTGGCCGCCAAGCGCGAGACAGGGCAGACGGTCTCCGTCGTGCTGCCGGCGCTCGACGAGGAGGCGACGGTCGGCGCGATCGTCGAGGCGATCCGTACGGAGCTGATGACGCCGGCGGTGCCGCTCGTCGACGAGCTGGTGGTGCTGGACTCCGGGTCCACGGACGGTACGGCGAAGGTCGCGGCCGAGGCGGGCGCGCGGGTGGTCCACCGGGACGAGGTGCTGCCGCGGCTGCCCGCGCTGCCCGGCAAGGGCGAGGTGCTGTGGCGCTCACTGCTGGTCACCGGCGGTGACATCGTCTGCTTCGTCGACGCGGACCTGCGCGAGTTCTCCGCCGGATTCGTCTCCGGCATCGTCGGCCCGCTGCTTACCGACCCCGGCGTGCAGTTCGTCAAGGGCATGTACGACCGTCCGCTGGGCGAGGCGGCGGGCCAGGGCGGCCGGGTCACCGAGCTGGTCGCCCGGCCGCTGCTGAACCTGCACTGGCCGCAGCTCGCCGGGTTCGTGCAGCCGCTGGGCGGGGAGTACGCGGCCCGCCGGTCGCTGCTGGAGCGGCTGCCGTTCCCGGTGGGGTACGGCGTGGAGCTGGGCCTGCTGGTCGACGCGCTGCACACGGCCGGTCTGGACGCACTGGCGCAGGTCGACGTCGGGGTGCGCAAGCACCGCCACCAGAGCGGCCAGGCGCTCGGCAGGATGGCCGCGGCGATCTACCGCACCGCGCAGCTGCGGCTGGCCCGCGGCCACCTGGTGCGCCCGCGGCTGACCCAGTTCGAGCGCGGCGAGGCCGGTTTCGTGGCCCGCACCACGGACGTGGACACCGAGGAGCGGCCGCCGATGGCGGAGATACCGGAGTACGCGGAGCGCCGCGCCGCCTGACGGCGGGCCCAGGCGTCTCCGAAACCGTGACGTTCCGCCTCTCCCGCGCACGTTTGAGCGCAGGGGCGGCGGGCTAGTCTCGCAACATGGTCTCCGAGCGTTCTGGTGCCCAGGTTCTCGTCGCGTCCAACCGCGGCCCGGTCTCGTACGCGAAGGGGGAGGACGGCGCGCTGACCGCCAAGCGCGGCGGTGGTGGGCTGGTCTCCGGGCTCTCCGCCATCGGCCCGGACGCCGGAGCGGTGTGGGTGTGCGCCGCTCTCGGGGACGGCGACCGCGAGGCCGCCCGGCGCGGCGGCGGCCATCTGGACCCCGCCGACACGGGCGGCCAGCACGTACGCATGCTGGACATCCCCGCCGACGTCTTCACCGACGCCTACAACGGCGTCGCGAACTCGGTGCTCTGGTTCGTCCACCACATGCTCTACCAGACGCCGCTGGAGCCCTCCTTCGACGACGGGTTCCGCGCGCAGTGGGCGTCGTACGAGGCGTACAACGCGGCCTTCGCGGACGCGCTCGCCGACGAGGCCGCGCCCGGCGCCGTGGTGCTCGTGCAGGACTACCACCTGACGCTGGTGCCGGGCTTGCTCCGCGCCCGCCGCCCCGACCTGCGCATCGGGCACTTCTCGCACACGCCGTGGGCGCCCGCCGACTACTTCCGGATGCTGCCGGACGACGTGGCCGGGGCGGTGCTGCGCGGGATGCTGGGCGGTGACCGGGCCGCGTTCCTCACGCGGCGCTGGGCCGACGCGTTCGCGGACTGCTGCGCCGCCGTGCTGGGCGCCGAGGTGACGCGCGGCGAGGACGGCGGGCCGAGCGTCACGCACGAGGGCCGTACGACCCGGCTGGGTGTGCACGGTCTGGGCGCCGACGCGGAGTTCCTGCGGGAGCGGGCGCACCGCCCGGACGTGGACGAGCGGCTGGCGGCGCTGCGCGAGCAGATCGGCGGCGAGGACCGCAGGACGATCGTCCGGGTGGACCGTACGGAGCTGTCGAAGAACATCGTGCGCGGGCTGCGCGCCTACCGGGCGCTGCTCACCGGACACCCCGAGTGGCGCGAGCGCGTCGTGCACGTCGCGTTCGCCTATCCGTCCCGGCAGGACCTGGAGGTCTACCGCGCGTACACCGCCGAGGTCGGGCGGCTGGCCGAGGAGATCAACGCCGAGTTCGGCACGCCGGGCTGGCAGCCGGTCGTGCTGCACGTGAAGGACGACTTCGCGCGGTCGCTGGCCGCCTACCGGATCGCCGACGTGGCGCTGGTCAACCCGATCAGGGACGGCATGAACCTGGTCGCCAAGGAGGTCCCGGTGATCTCGGAGGCGGGCTGCGCGCTGGTGCTGTCCCGGGAGGCCGGGGCGTACGCGGAGCTGGCCGACGACGCGGTCTGCGTCAATCCGTACGACGTCTCGGGCACCGCCCGCGCCCTGCACGAGGCGCTGTCCATGGAGGACGGCGAGCGGGCCGAGCGCACGAAGCGGCTGGCCGCGGCGGCCACCGCGCTGCCGCCGGACCGGTGGTTCCTCCAGCAGCTGCGGGCGCTGGAGCAGTAGCGGGACGGGCCGGCCCGCCGGGGGCGCGCCCCTCAGGCGGGCGGCACGCCGAGCCGGTCCGCGAGGCCGTGCAGCAGCGAGACGACGCCCGCCGGGCCGTCGACGACGAGGTCCGCCCGGCCGGCCAGCTCGGCGACCTCCGCGCTGCCGCTGCACACCAGCGTCCCGGCCAGACCGTCCGAGCGCAGTTTGTCCACGGCGGAGTAGGCGGCGAGGTCGCCGAGGTCGTCGCCCCCGTACAGGACGGTGGTGGCGCCGGTCTCGCGTACGTACTCGGCGAGCGCGACGCCCTTGTCCATGCCGGGCGGGCGCAGTTCGAGGACGTAGCGGCCCGGTTCGACGATGAGGCCGTGCCGTTCGGCGAGCGCGTACAGGGGCTCGCGCAGCAGCTCGAAGGCGGCCTGCGGGTCCTCGGCGCGGCGGGTGTGCACGGCGATGGCGCGGCCCTTGTCCTCCACCCACGAGTCGCGCCAGGCGCCCAGTTTGTCCAGGACGCCGGGGAGTTCGGCCTGTACGGCGGCGACGCCGGGGGGCGGCGCGGGGGCCCGTACCGTGCCGGTGACCGCGTCCCAGCGCTCGGCGCCGTAACCACCGAGGACCACGAGCCGTTGCAGGCCCGCCGCGTCCGCGAAGCCGCCGAGGCGGACCGCGACGCCGGCCGGGCGGCCGGTGATGACCACCAGCGAGCGCAGCAGCGGCGCGAGGCGGGACAGCGCGGCCACGGCGCCGGGGTGGGCGCGGGCCTTCTCGGGGTCGGGCACGATGTCGGCGAGCGTGCCGTCGAAGTCAAGAGCGATCACGGCGCTGCCGGGGCTGTCCAGCAGCGCGGCGAGGCCGTCCCGGCCCGCTTCGGTGACCGGCGTCGGCAAGGAGTTCGGGGGGCTGCCCATGGCGACGACATTACCGGGCGCGCGCGGGAGCGTGCCGGGCGTACGGACGCATCGGCGCACCACTGCGCCGCGGGCGGTCCGCGCGGGCCTGCCGGGCGCTCAGCGGCGGCTGCGCCGGGCCTCGCGGACGCGGCGCAGCCGGTTGACCGTGACGGGGTCGTGAGCGAGCGCGCGCGGGTCGTCCAGCAGCGCGTTCAGCAGCTGGTAGTAGCGGGTCGGTGAGATGCCGAGCCGCTCGCGGATGACCCGCTCCTTGGTGCCCGGGCGCGGCCAGGAGCGGCGCTCGACGCCGAGCACCGCCTCGTCCTGGGGGGACAGCGCTCCGGTGCCACCGCCTCCGGTGCCACCGTCGGTGCCGTCGCTCGTCATCATCCGTCCACGATAAGGCCGCGGTACGACAATCCCGCGCCCGTCCCCCGGCCGTCCCCGCCGCTCCCCCGCCGTTGCCCGGCGGCGGTCACTTGCCGGTGTTGTCCGCCTCGCTCGCCGCGTTCTGGATGTCGCTGAGCACGCCGGCCGGGTTGCCGTTGGCGCCCACCGCGGTGCCCATCTTCGCCTTGACGGTCTTGCTGACCATCGGCCAGGAGGTCTTGTCAGCGGGGTAGAACTCGGCGCTGCCCAGCTGGCGCAGGAAGCTGTGCAGCTTGGCGTACTTGTTGTCGGCGAGCATCGCGTGGGACCCGGAGGTGGTGACGGGCAGCAGCCCGTACTCGCCGGAGAAGTCCATGACGTTCTTCTCGTTGTAGACGAAGTCCAGGAACTTGCCGACCTGGTTGCGGTGACCGTTCTTCTTGAACGCCGTCATCCAGTCGGCGACGCCCATGGTCGCCTTGGCCTTGCCGGAGGGGCCGGGCAGTTCGACGGTGCCGTAGTCGATGCCCTTGGCCTCGGCCTGCTTCATCAGGGTGGGGTGGCCGTTGAGCATGCCGACGTCGCCGGCCGCGAAGGCGTTGAAGGCGTCCTGGCGGTTGAGCTTGGCCGGGTCGGAGCCGGTCAGCCCCGCGCCGACCAGGTCCTTCTTCAGCCACTCGAACGTCTTGACGTTCTCGCGCGAGTCGATCGTGTACTTGCCGATGCTGTCGGTGTAGCTGCCGCCGCCGCTGAGCATCCACATCAGCGTCTCGGCCTGCGTCTCCTCCGGGCCGAGCGGCAGCGCGTACGGCATCTTCACGCCCTTGGCCTTGAGCTTGGCCGCGTCCGACACGACCTGTGCCCAGGTCTCCGGCGGGTCGGTGATGCCCGCCTCGGCGAAGAGCTTCTTGTTGTAGAACAGGCGGCGGGTGCTGGCGCCGAAGGGCATTCCGTACTGGCGGCGCTGGTACTCCCCCGCCTGGGCGAGGGCGGGCACGAAGTCGGCCTGTACGTAGATGGAGAGCAGCTCGTCGGCGCTGTAGAGCTTGCCCTCGGCGGCGTAGTCCGCGTACGCGCCGATCTGCGCCATGTCCGGTGCCTGACCGGACTCGACCAGGTCCTCGACCTTCTTGTCGACGTCCTTCCAGCTGTAGACCGAGACGTCGACCTTGATGCCCGGGTTCTTCTTCTCGAAGTCCTTGACGAGCTTGTCCCAGTAGTGCTGGGAGGAGTTCGCCTCGTTGTCGCCGTAGTCCGCCGCGATGAGCTTGAGCGTGACGTCGCCGCCGTCGCCCGAGCCGCTTCCGCAGGCGGACAAGGAGAGCGTCATGGCCGTGGTGAGTCCCGCTGCCGCCAGGCTCAAGTACCGCCGCTGCACTGCCATTACCGCCTTTTGTCCCGAATGTTCCGTGCTTGCCGGGGAATGCCCCGTGGCTTCAGGGGCCCGCCCTCAACCGGCATGAACGACGAGTCTCCCCCGTTTACCCACACAAGGTCTACACCACCCCTCATATCGCTTGCGTATCGCCTGTCACACATGCAGGTCACACCGCTCCGAAGGGGCCCGGCCGGAGCGGAACCACGCCATCCCCGCGAGTGGACTAGACCTTTCATGGCTGATCGCGCGAAACTGTTCCCGTGAGACACGTCATCGCCCTTGATGTGGGCGGCACCGGAATGAAGGCCGCCCTGGCAGGCGCGGACGGCACGCTGCTCCACGAGGCGCGACGGCCCACCGGCCGCGAACGCGGTCCCGAGGCGGTCATCGCCTCGATCCTGGACTTCGCCGAGGAACTGCGCGAGACCGGACGGCAGCGGTTCGGCGAAACGGCCCTGGCGGCCGGCGTCGCCGTCCCCGGCATCGTCGACGACGCGCGCGGCATCGCCGTCTACGCGACCAACCTGGGCTGGAGCGACGTCCCCCTGCGCGCCCTGCTCTCCGAACGCCTGGGCGGCGTCCCGGTCGCGCTCGGCCACGACGTACGCACCGGAGGCCTGGCCGAGGGCCGCATCGGCGCGGGCCGCGGCGCCGACCGCTTCCTGTTCGTACCGCTCGGCACCGGCATCGCGGGCGCGATCGGCATCGAAGGCCGCATCGAGGCGGGCTCGCACGGCAGCGCGGGCGAGATCGGCCACATCGTCGTACGGCCCGGCGGGCCCGAGTGCGACTGCGGGCAGCGCGGCTGCCTGGAGAGGCTGGCCTCGGCCGCCGCCGTCGGCCGCGCGTGGGCCGAGGCCTGCGGCGACCCGCAGGCCACCGCCGCGGACGCCGCCAAGGCCGTCGAGTCCGGCGACCCGCAGGCACAGGCCGTGTGGCAGGACGCGGTGGACGCGCTCGCCGCCGGCCTGGTCACCTCCCTGACCCTGCTCGACCCGGACACCCTGATCATCGGCGGCGGGCTCGCCGAGGCGGGCGACACGCTGTTCGAGCCGCTGCGGGAGGCGGTCCGCGCACGGGTCACCTTCCAGCGGCTCCCCCTGATCGTGCCGGCGGCGCTCGGGGACGCCGCCGGCTGCCTGGGCGCAGGTCTGCTCGCCTGGGATCTTCTCTCCACGGAGGTAACTGCCTGATGCCGCTGCAACAGTCCGGGGACAGCGCCCCGAGCCCCCGGCGCACCGTCCTGACCGGAGCCAGGCTCGCCCTGCCGTCCGGCGTGACCGACGAGGGCCTGCTCGCCTTCGAGGGCACCCGGATCACCGACGCCACGAGCACCGCGGGGACGGCCGCCACCGCTCCCGGGGACCAGGTGATCGACCTGACCGGCCACCTCGTCGTCCCCGGCTTCGTCGACATCCACGTACACGGCGGGGGCGGCGGCTCCTTCTCGTCCGCCGACGCCGACGAGTGCCTGACGGCCATCGACACCCACCGGCGGCGCGGCACCACCTCCATGCTCGCCTCGACCGTCACCGGCGACCTCGACGACCTGGCCCGGCAGGCCGCCGTCCTGTCCGAGCTGACCGAGCAGGGCGACCTGGCCGGCATCCACTTCGAGGGCCCGTTCATCTCCCCGCACCGCTGCGGCGCCCACCAGCCCGGTCTGCTGCGCGACCCCGACCCGGCGGACGTGCGCAAGCTCGTCGACGCCGCGCGCGGCGCGGCCAAGATGATCACCCTGGCGCCCGAGCTGCCCGGCGGCCTGGACTCCGTACGGCTGCTGGCCGACGCGGGCGTGATCGCCGCCGTCGGCCACACCGACTCCTCGTACGACGCGACCCGCGAGGCCATCGACGCGGGCGCGACCGTCGCCACCCACCTGTTCAACGCGATGCCGCCGCTCGGGCACCGCGCGCCGGGACCGATCGCCGCCCTCCTGGAGGACGAGCGGATCACCGTCGAACTGATCAACGACGGGACGCATCTGCACCCCGCCGTCCTGCAGCTGGCCTTCCGCGAGGCGGGCGCCGACCGGGTCGCCTTCATCACCGACGCGATGGGCGCGGCCGGCATGGAGGACGGCATGTATCCGCTCGGCCCGATGACGGTCGAGGTCAAGGAGGGCGTGGCCCGCATCAGCGACGGGCCCACCGCCGGTTCCATCGCGGGCTCCACCCTCACCCTCGACCTCGCCTTCCAGCGCGCCGTCACCGTCGACGGGCTCACCGTCGACCAGGCCGTACGGGCCCTGTCGGCCACCCCGGCCCGGCTCCTCGGCATCGACGGGCGCACCGGCTCGATCGAGGCGGGCAAGGACGCCGACCTGGTCGTCCTGGACGCGTCGTACGAGCTGGTGGGCGTGGTGCGGCAGGGCGCTTGGGTGGTGCGGCCGAAGGGGGTGTGAGGCGGGGCCCGGACGGCGTACGGGCGGGGCTCGCGCGGCGTACGGGCGGGGCCCGGTCGGAGTACGGGGCGGGGCGGGGCGAGGACGGTCGTGGACAGCCCGCGGGGGCCCGCCGGAGGCGTGCGCGAGGCACCGCCCGGAGGCGGTGCGCGAGGCGCGTCCGTGCACCGGCGGGGCGGGTGCGGCACACCGCCCCACCTGTGGCACATGGCCGGTTCGGCCCGCCCGGACCGGTGCCGACGGTGCGGCGGTCGGCTCAAAGGCTGGGCCAACCGCCGCTCACGATGGCATGATCGCTGCGCACTCGCGCACCCGCGCGGCTGTCCGTCCCGCACGGGCCCACCGGCCGCTTGCCCGGTGTGCCGCCGTCCGTCCACGTATGTTCCGGGGAGGGGGAACCATGATCCTCACGGTCACGCTGAACGCAGCCCTCGACATCACCTACCGCGTGCCCCGGCTCCAGCCGCACTCCACCCACCGCGTCACCGAGGTCTCCGAGCGCCCGGGCGGCAAGGGCCTGAACGTCGCCCGGGTGCTGACCGCCCTCGGCCACGAGGCGGTCGCCACCGGGTTCGCGGGCGGCGGCACCGGCGACGCGCTGCGCGCGCTGCTCGCCCAGGAGACCGCGGTGACCGACGCGCTGGTACCGCTCGGCGGCGCGACCCGGCGCACCGTCGCCGTCGTGGACGAGTCCACCGGCGACACCACGCAGCTCAACGAGCCGGGCCCGATCGTGACGCCCGCCGAGTGGGACGCGTTCATGTCGACCTACCGCGAACTGCTCGCCGACGCGCGGGCGGTGGCGCTGTGCGGCAGCCTCCCGCCGGGCGTCCCCGTCGACGTCTACGCGCGGCTGACCCGGGCCGCCCGTACGGCGGACGTACCCGTCCTGCTGGACACCAGCGGCGAGCCGCTGCGCCGCGGCCTGGCCGCCCGCCCCGACCTCGCCAAGCCCAACGCCGACGAACTGGCCGCCCTCACCGGCTCCACCGAACCGCTGCGCGCCGCCCGCGACGCGCGCCGCCGCGGCGCCCACACGGTGGCCGCCTCCCTGGGCGCCGACGGCATGCTGGTGGTCACCTCGGACGGCGCCTGGCAGGCCGCCCCGCCCCGGCGCATCGCCGGCAACCCGACCGGCGCCGGCGACTCGGCGGTGGCCGGCCTGCTCTCCGGCCTGGTCGAGAACCTGCCCTGGCCGGCCCGGCTGGCACGCGCGGTGGCCCTGTCGGCGGCGACCGTACGGGCCCCGGCGGCGGGGGAGTTCGACCGGGGGACGTACGAAGAACTGCTGGGGGAGATCAGGGTTACGGAGCATCCGACGGGGGCTTGAGGGACGGGGCGCCGGCCCGGCGCCCGCGTGCGTCCCGAAGGCCGAAGGCGCCGACGTCGCCTGAGGGGGCGTCGGCGCACAGGTGCGGGGCCGGTCGTCGGCACAGGCGGCCGGCCCGGACGTCGGCGCACACGTACGGGGCCGGTCGTCAGCCCTTCACATGCCCCGCCTTGAGCCGGACGCGGTCGAGGTTGACCTCGCACTGGTCGCCCTGCTCGCAGGAGATCTTGAGCGTGTTGGTGCCCTTGTTGAGCTTGATCCACCGGTAGGTGTACGTCCAGCCCTTGTCCCAGGCACCTTCGGAGGCGTGGGCGAAGTTGGACATGTTGATCTTGTCGGGTGTCCCGCCGTTCACCCCGAGCGTCGTCTTCGCGTCCTTGCCCGGCACGCCGTAGTCGATGAGCAGCGTGTAGTCACCGCCCTCGGGGGCGTCGACCGACCAGGTGGCGGCGGCGCCGACCTTGTTCAGCGACACGTACGCGCCGTTCGGCGACTTCGCGCCCGGTACCGACTTGTCCGTGCTCGCCTCCGGACTCAGCGAGAGCGACGCCGCGGCCTCCTTCGGCAGCGGGCCCTGGGACGGCTTGCTCGACGGCTTGTCGCTGGGCTCGACGGACTCACCGGCCGTCGGCGTCGGGTCGCCGCCGCCCGCCTCGTCCTTCTTGTCGCTGTTGCTATTGGTGATCATCGCCACGCCGATGCCGACGCAGACCACCGCGACGACCGCGACCGCGCCGATCAGCAGGCCCTTGTGGTTGCGCCGGGGCGCGCCGTCGCCGTGACCCTGGGGTGGGCCCTGGCGGGCGTTGTCGCCGCCGGGGAGCGTCTCGGGGGCCGCGTAGTGGGCGTTCTGCTGCCCGTAGGGCTGCTGGTTCTGCTGCCCGTACGGCTGCTGCGCGGGGACCTGCTGCTGGCCGTACTGGCGCTGTCCGTACTGCCGCTCGCCGACCGCGCGCACCTGGTTGTACGAGGCACGCGGTACGCCCGGCCGACGCTCCGCCGGGCCGCCCGCCGTGCCCTGTGCGCCGCCCTCGCCGCCTTCGGAACGGTAGAGGTGGGCGAACGGGTCGTCGTCCTCGGGCGTGCCCGCGCCGTTGTTGCCGGCCGTCATTCCGTGTCACTCCCCAGCGGTCTGTACGAGATGGCTGTACTGATTCTCAGGCCCCCGGCGGCGCCCCGCCGCATCGGCGCAGCCTACCCCGTTCGAGGGATGCCACGCCGAGCCGGAACGGCCACAGGATCGCTACAGATGCGCGGGGCGGGGGCCCGGCGGAAGCGGTATGGAGGCCCGGCGGAAGGGGGGTGCAGGCCCGGCGGAAGCGGGGTGGGGGCTCGGCGGAGGTGGTGTGCGGGTGCACGGTGGTGTGCGGGTGCACGGCTGAGGGGGCGCGCGGGCGCGGCCCGGGGCGCTCCGGCCCCCCAGGGCGCGCGCCGGTCAGCCCGCGCGCCGGCCCGCCTTCGAGCGGGACCGCTTCTCGACGTACATCCGCTGGTCGGCGGATTGCAGGACCTCCTCGGCGGACATCCCGCAGGCCGCCCAGCCGATGCCGAAGCTCGCGCCGACCCGGACCGCCCGGCCGTCCACCCGAATGGGCGGGATGATGCCGTTGCGGAGCCGGACCGCGAGGTCCTGCGCGTCGGCCTTGCCGAGGCCGTCCGCGAGGACCACGAACTCGTCACCGCCGAGCCGGGCGACCGTGTCGCCGTCCCGTACGCCGTTGGTCAGCCGCCGGGCCACCTCGATGAGCACCGCGTCCCCCGTGTGGTGCCCGAAGCGGTCGTTGATCGACTTGAAGCCGTCCAGGTCGCAGAAGAGGACCGCGAGCCCCTTGGCCCCGTCGTCCTCCGGCCCGTCCGACGGCGCGATGACGTGGACGTGGTGGTCGTACGGGCCGGTCGGCCCCCGCTCCGGGCCGTCGGCGGCGTCGTACCCGTCGAAGACCTCGGGGCCGTCGGAGCCGAAACCGTGCGCCTCCTGGAAGGCGGCGACCGACGCGGCGGAGGCGGCCGAGGCGTACGCGTCCGCGTCCGAGCCGGGCGGGCGCGAACACAGCCGGGCGCCGAGCCGGGCCCGCAGCTCGGCACTGTTGGGCAGGCCGGTCAGCGCGTCGTGACTGGCGCGGTGCGCGAGCTGCAGCTCGTGGCGCTTGCGCTCCTCGATGTCCTCGACGTGCGTGAGCAGGAAGCGCGGCCCGTCGGCGGTGTCGGCGACGACGGAGTTGCGCAGCGAGACCCATACGTACGTGCCGTCGCGGCGGGCGAGGCGCAGCTCGGCGCGCCCGC
Source organism: Streptomyces sp. NPDC059788 (assembly GCF_042732265.1). Lineage (NCBI taxonomy): Bacteria > Bacillati > Actinomycetota > Actinomycetes > Kitasatosporales > Streptomycetaceae > Streptomyces > Streptomyces sp. NPDC059788. The sequence continues at coordinate 62,012 of NZ_JBHWHY010000009.1, forward strand.
CCTCGGCGGAGGTGCGCAGCAGCGTGCCGATGTCCTCGGGGTGGACGAGATCGGAGAAGGAGTAGCGGCGCATGGCGGACGCCGGGCGGCCCAGCAGACGGCACAGCGCGTCGTTCGTACGGTGGAGACGGCCGTGCTGGTCACCACCCATTTCGGCGATGGCCATGCCGCTCGGCGCGTACTCGAAGGCCTGCCGGAAACTCTCCTCGCTGGCGCGCAGGGCCTGCTGCTCGCGCTCCAGGCGGACCAGCGCGCGCTGCATGTTGGCGCGCAGCCGGGCGTTGCTGATCGCGATGGCCGACTGGAACGCGTACATCTGCAGGGCTTCCTGCCCCCACGCGCCGGGGCGGCGGCCGTTGCGCGGCTTGTCGACGGAGAGCACGCCGAGCAGTTCGCCGCCGCCGTTCGCGGCCGCGTACATGGGCGCGAAGAGGCGGTCCATCGGATGCCACTCGCCGGGGAAGCGCGGCTCGGGCCCGGCGGCGTGCCACTGCGGCACATCGTCGTCGTCCAGCACCCAGCCCTCGGTGTGCGGGATGAAGCACAGGCCGCCCCAGCGCTCGGCCATGTTCAGCCGGCGGTCCCACGAGGGGCGGGAGCCGACCCGGCCCGCCATGAGGGCCTCGGCACCGGCGCTGCCGGCGACCGCGGCCACCACGAGATCACCGTCCGGCCGTACGAGGTTGACCGCGGCCAGCTCGTATCCGAGCCCCGTGATCACTCCGTCGGCGACGGTCTGCAGGGTGTCCGCAAGGCTGCGTGCGGTGTTCAGCTCGGCGACCACTTGGTGCAGCTGCCGCAGGGTCGCAAGACGGACGTATGGCTCCGACTCGGTCTCCATCGCTCGCTCTCCCCGAGACCTCGACAGCAACTCCAGGATTCTGTGTCGTCCGATTGCCACGGCCACTGAATCACAGTGAGCTGTTCACTCGGTACACAGGGTCAACAATTACTGGCTGCTGTGACTCAAGTCACAGAGCGTGGCGGTCACTTGATGATCTTCGAAATCGGGTCGCCGGGGCCGCTTCTACAATTCCTGAACGCAAATCCGGACGCAAGGGAGGGCTCCGCCGCCGGACCTAGGGCGCGCCTGGTCCCCGGGCCCGATGCGGGCCGCCCACGGCCCCCGTTAGCGTTCATGGCGTGTTCACGAAAACCTCCGCCGCCACGCCCGGCGATCGCCCCACGGCGCCCGCCGCGCCACTCTCCGCACCCGGTGAAGGCCCGATCCCCCATCCTGGAGGGGTGAGTGACGACGAGTTCCGCGCCGCCCTGTCCCGACTCGCCGCCGGGGTCGTACTGATCACCGCACACGACGCGGAGGACGGGCCGCGCGGCGAGGACGTGGGCATGACCGCCACGGCCTTCATGTCCGTATCGCTCGAACCGCCCTTGGTGATGGTGAGCGTTCGCAACGACTCCCGCATGGACGACCTTCTGGAACGCCAGCCCCTATGGGCGGTTTCGGTGCTGTCGGAGGGGCAGCGGCACATTGCGGGCCGGTTCGCCATGAAGAACCGCATCAGCGACCGACTGCTCTTCCAGGACATTCCTACGGAACGGGGCGAAGCGACCGGGTCACCACTGATCGACGGGGCGCTGGCGCGGCTGGAGTGCCGTACGGAACAACGAGTCGTCGCCGGCGACCACACCCTGGTGATCGGGCGGGTGCTGACGGCGGGGGCCCCGGGGGCGGACAAGGGGCCGCTGACGTATTTCCGGGGGAAGTATCGGCATTTGGGGTGAGGAGCGGGCGGGGCCGGAGAGGGCGGGAGCAGACTCCGTCTATCGAAGCCGGGGAGGGCTCACGTCACAGCCTCATGCTCGCTCACGCGACTCAAGCCTCGGGGCTCACGTCCAGTCGCGTCCGGAGCGTCCGCGTTTGACGTCGCCGCGCTGCTTCTTCTCCCGCAGCCGGCGCTCGTTGATCCCGCGCGGTATCCGGCTCTTGCGCCGCGGCTTGGGCGGCGGCGCCGTGACCTCGGCGAGCAGCGAGGCGAGTCGTACGGCGGCGGTCTCCCGGTTGCGCCACTGGGAACGGTGCTCGGCGGCCCGTACGGACACCACCCCACCGTTCAGCAGCCGGCCGCGCTCGGCCAGCCGCTGGAGCGCCCGCTCCTTCCAGACCTCCGGCAGCGCATCGGTGCCGGCGACGTCGAAACGCAACTCCACCTGGCTGTCCGAGGTGTTGACGTGCTGCCCGCCGGGGCCCGAGGAACGCGAAAAACGCCACACCAGCTCGGCCTCCGGGAGAGTGACCGAACCGCGGATGACGTAGGGCCCTGACATGCCCCCATGATCCCGCGTCCGCCCGCTCCCGTCACCTTCTTTTGCCGCACCGCCACTGCCGTCCCCCTGCATCCGGCACGCCTCCCCGCCACCCGGCATCAGGATTTGGCAAAGAAAGTAAAGGGAGCTGGAACCCGACGGTCCCTTAGTGGCGTTGTGCAGGGTGACGGTAGCTTCGTCAGCAGTACGGAGCCCGACGATTCGACGAGGAAAGGGACATCCCCATGGCTGTAAGCCTGTCCAAGGGCGGCAACGTCTCGCTCACCAAGGAGGCACCGGGCCTGACCGCCGTCACGGTCGGCCTCGGCTGGGACGTCCGCACCACCACCGGCACGGACTTCGACCTCGACGCGAGCGCCATCGCGGTCAACACGAGCGGCAAGGTCTTCTCGGACCAGCACTTCGTCTTCTTCAACAACAAGGTCACGCCGGACCAGTCCATCGAGCACACGGGCGACAACGTCACCGGTGAGGGCGAGGGCGACGACGAGCAGATCAAGGTCAACCTGGCCGCCCTCCCGGCCGACATCGACAAGATCGTCTTCCCGGTCTCGATCTACGACGCCGAGAACCGCAGCCAGAACTTCGGCCAGGTGCGCAACGCCTTCATCCGCATCGTCAACCAGGCCGGCGGCGCCGAGATCGCCCGCTACGACCTGAGCGAGGACGCGGCGACCGAGACCGCCATGGTCTTCGGCGAGCTGTACCGCAACGGCGCCGAGTGGAAGTTCCGCGCCGTCGGCCAGGGCTACGCCTCCGGCCTGGTCGGCATCGCGAAGGACTTCGGCGTCAACGTCTGATCCCGAGCGATCCCCGGGCGCGGCCCTCCCTGAACGGCCCGCGCCCGACCACCACGCACACGTCGCGCCCCGCCGAGAGCTCCGCCCCGGCGGGGCGCGCCGCGTGCCAGGGGGCTGCTCCAGCCCCCTCGGTCACAGCCCAACAGGGGGTCTCCGGGGCTCCGGGGGCTGCGGGGCTCCGGGGGCTCCGGGGGCTGCGGGGCTCCGGGGGCTCCGGCTGCTCCACGGCGTCGGGGCGGGGTCGGGGACGGCGTTGGGGGCGGGGACGGCGTCGGGGGCGGGGGCGGCGTCTCTGGATAAGCGGACCGCCGCCGACCCTGCGGCGCTGCCGGTACTCCCAACTGCCGGTACTCCCAGTACTGCGGCGCGATCGTCGCCGGGTGGGCAGGCAACGCGGCCGTCAGCTTCACGATCGGCGCCCTGAGCCAAGCCCAGCCGAACGGAAGCCACTGGACACCACGCGGCAGGCCCTGGCGGCCGGCATCGCCGCAGCGGTCGCGGGAGCCACGGCGGTCGCGGGAGCCACGGCAGTCGCGGGAGCCACGGCGGTCGTCGGCGCCAGGGCGGTCGTCGGCGCCCGTATCGGGGACATCGCCCACGCCGTCAGCAGCATCAGGCACGCCGCCGGCTACGGCATTCCGGCCGACTGCGGCGGCTACGGCGGCTACGGCGGCTACGGCGGCTACGGCGGCTACGGCATCGTCCGCCGGATGCACGAGGGCGACGAGGCCCCGGGACCCCGTGCCCCAGGGGGAACGGGACCCCAACGAGAGCCGCACCGGCCGTGGCTTCAAGCTCCGCCAAGGTCCGGTCATCGCCGTCGAGCCGATGTTCCCGACGGGCGGCGGTGACCACTACTACCCTGCCTCCGACAGCTGCACACTGTGCCCCACCGACGGCAGCCGCGCCGCCCACTTCGAACACACCGTGGCCATCAAGGACGCAGGCCCCGGGTGCTGACCTTGCCGTAGTCGCGCCTCCTTGCTCACCTACGAGTACGTCGACCGACGTGCCCGTCCGCTCTCCGGCTGCCACCGACACCCGCCGACGGCCACCGGCGGCCGCTGACAGCCCCGGCCGCCACGACAGGCCTCGGCAGCGTCGGCGAACCGCGGCACCGACTGCCCGCGACGGCGCGGACGAACGTACGAGCGTGACACCATCAAGAACGTGATCGACCTCGGCTACTCCCTCTCCCGCCGTTTTCCGGACCCGCCGCAGACGGACTACCGCACCGCCGACGTGCGGGCCCTGCGCCACGACCTGTTCTGCGGCGACGTCTATCTGGCCGACACCAAGGCGGACCGCGAGATCCAGACCGCCTGGGGCTGGGTGCCGGTGCTGGACTTCGCCTGGGCGCTGTGCGACATCGTCGAGCGGATCGACCGCGATCCGCTCGGCAACCGCGCCGCGCAGCCACAGTTCGCGGAGCTGGATTTCACCGAATCGGCGGACCGGATGTACTTCGAACGCCGCTTCGGCTGGGTGGACGTCGACGCCGACTGGATGCCGGCCGAAGAAGCGCCGCTCACCCTCCAGCACTCCGCGCTGCGCCGCGAGGCCCGCGACTTCCTGCACGATCTGATCGCCGACCTCACCGACCTGCACGACGGACTCGGCGACAACCCGGCCGTATGGGACCTCCAGGCCCGCTTCCCCCGCGTCTGAACGTCCCCCCGGCTGCGGCGCCGCACCCGCGTACTGCCGCGCCGCCTGCCACGGCGCGGATGCCTGTCACGCCTGCCAGGTATCCGCACACCGTCGCGCCAGCCACACCCCCTTGCGCTACTGCACCCGCCGCCTTCCCCAGCGCCGCACTGGTCACGTTGCCGTGCACCGCCGTGCCCGTCGCGTCCCCGTGCGCCACCGCACTCGTCGCACCCCGGGCACCGCTGTGCCCGCCGCGTCCCCATGCACCACCGCGCCCGTCGCGTCCCCGCGCGTCGTCGTGTCCGCTTCGGCTATCGCTTCCATCCTGGCTCCCGAATTCCTCCCGGCCGCCACCCCCACATCCCTACCGATTGCCGCCTTCGCCCCGGCTCCAGCACCCCGCCCGGCTCCTGCCTTCGACCCGGCTTCCGTTCCCGTCCTGCCCTCTGACTCCGTCCAGGGTTCCGTTCCTGTCCCGGTTCCTGCTTCCCTGCCGACTTCGGCTCCGCGCCGGCTTCGCTCCCCCGCCTCCGTCCGGGCTTCAGCCTCCGCGCACCGGAGGGCCTGACGGCCGGGCGCCCCGACGACTCAGCTCCCCGACGCGCCGCCCGCTTCCAGGACGGGCTCCGCCTTCCGCTCCCGGCCTCCGTTCCCCCTCCCTCGCCCCGTCACGTCCCTCCCGTAGCTCCCCCTCCCGTACGTCCCTCCGAAACTCCAATCCGGCCCCCCGCTCCCCCTCCCACCGTCACTCCACCCGCACCCCTATCTCCGCCGCGAACGCCGGTGCCAGGTCCATCAGCTGGGCCGAGCTGATCACCGCGCCCGCCAACCGGTCGATCCCTCGCGCGATGTCCAGCCGGGCCACCCCGCGCAGGTCCACGTCGCGCATCCGTACGCCGCTGAAGTCCACCTGGGACAGCGTGCAGTCGTCGAAGCTCACCCGTTCCAGCTCCGCGCCGGCGAAGTCCGCCTCCACCAGCACGCACCCTTCGAAGGTGACGTCCTTCAGCTTCGCCTTGCGCAGATTGAGAAAGTCGATCTTCCCGCCGCGCACCAGCACCCGTTCCAGCGCCGCCGCGTGCATCTGAACGCCGCCGAGCCGCGCGTCCAGGACCTCGACATCCCGTAGCGACACCTGCGACAGGTCCGTCCCGACACCGCGCACCCCGTCCAGCACGCTGTCGATGAACCGCGCCCGGCTCAGGACCGTCTCGTCCAGCGCGCTCCGCCGTATCGCGCAGTCCATGAAGCGGGCCCCGCGCCCCGACTGCCCCGCCAGGTCGATATCGGCGAACTCCAGCCCGTCGTAATCCCCCTCGGTCTCCAACTCCCCACCCGGATACGGGCTCAGATCCGGCAGCCGCACCGCCGGCCGCCGCACCTCCCGCACCGGACGCTGCACCCCGTCCGTCCCTCCCGCCCGGTCCTCCCCTCCCGTAGGTCCCGATCGCCTCGGCCGCCCTGACTGTCCCGTCCGACCCGGCCGCCCCGACCCGCCGCCCCGCTCCGTCACGCCCGTCCACCGCCTTCCTGTCTGCCCGTACCGCTTCTGTCCGGATTCCGTCCGGATTCCAACCCGCACATCCCGCCCCACAACCGCGATCCGTTCCGCCCCACAACCGCGATCTGAACCCATCGTGAACCACCCCACTGACAATCCCCCGGACCCGGCACCTGACCAGGCGAAACGCCCCACGCCATCGCGCATGTCACAACCGCCCCCGCCCCATCCGTCCAAGTCACAAAGCCGCCCGCGCACCCGCGCGCCCGGCCTCCCACACCCCCTCACACCCACACCCACACCCGGCCCGGCCCGGCCCGGCCCGAAGGAGCGTTCACCATGCGACGACCCCACATCACCGTCATCGGCGGCGGCTTCGCAGGCCTGACCGCGGCCATCTCGTCCGCCGAGGGCAACGCAGCGGTCACCCTGTACGAGGCGCACTCTTCGCTCGGCGGCCGGGCCCGTACCGCCGAACGCCCGTACCGCACCAACGAAGGCCCACACGCCCTCTACAACGGCGGCCCGCACTGGACTTGGCTCAAGCAGCGCGGCCTCCTCAAGCCGCTCGCCCCGCTACCGCCCCTGGCTGCCACCCGCATCCGCTTCCACCGGCACGGCACGCTGCGCCGCATCCCCCCGGCAGGCCTGATCAAGCTGCGCGGTCTCCGCAACGCCCCGGTCGACCAGGACTTCTTCGGCTGGGCCACCGCCCAGGTGGGCGAGGAGGCGGCACGCGACGCAGCCCACTACATCGGCGTCGCCACCTTCCACCACGCCCCCGGCCTGCTCTCCGCGGCCTTCGTCCAGGAGCGGCTGCGGCGCACCACCACGTTCCCGCCCGAAGCGCACTACATTCAGGGCGGCTGGGGCGAACTCATCACCCGTATGGCCGACCGGGCCGCCGAGTTGGGCGTACGCATCGAGACGGGCGCCCGCATCGACGCACTGCCCGAAGGCGGCCCGGTGATTGTCGCGACCCACCTCGAATCGGCCCGGGCCCTCCTCAAGGACGACCGTCTGACCTGGCCCAGCGCTCGTACGGCGCTGCTCGACGTGGCGTTGCGCGCGCGGCGCGGCGACCTGTTCACCGTCTCGGGGCTCGACTTCCCCGGCTGGGTCGAACGTTTCACCGCTCAGGACCGGTCCCTCGCCCCGAACGGCGAGGAACTGCTCCAGTGCCAGGTCGGCATCGGCCCGGACGAGAACCGCGCCGACGGCCTCGCGCGCGCCGAATGCCTCCTGGACGCCGGTTTTCCGCAGTGGCGCGAGCGCCTCACCTGGCGCCGTGACGCCCTGGCCCTCGGCCGTACGGGCGCGGTGGACCTGCCCGGCACCACCTGGCGCGACCGGCCCTCCGTGGACCGCGGCAACGGCGTCTACCTGGCCGGTGACCAGGTGGCGGCGCCCGGTGTCCTCAGCGAGGTGTCGTTCGGCAGCGCCTTGGAAGCGAGCGCTCTGGCGCTGCGTTCCATCGCCGGCAAGACCTGCAAGGCCGACAGGACCGGCGAGGCAGCCAAGGCGGACAAGGCCGGCAATACCGCCAAGGCCCGCGTCCCCTCCCCGGTTCCCGGGGGCGCACATCTGCGGGCCTCCTGACCGGACATCTACGGGAGTCCACGGGCCTCCCGGTCCGTCCTTGACCTCAACCGCAGTTGAGGACACAGAGTGAGGGCCAACCGCACCGGCCCCGGCACCGCCACCGCCGTCGGCACCGGCCGAGCACAGCACGCCAGCCACCGGCGCCGTACTCACCCCCGCCGTACCCCTCCCTGTTACACCCGCCCTGCCCGCCCGCCGAACCGAACCGACCCGACCGGCGAGCGGCCATCGCCCTCACCTGGAGACCACCATGCACGCGATCCGTCTGCACGCCTTCGGCCCGGCCGAGAACCTCACCTACGAGACGACCGAGACCCCCGTCCCGGGCCCCGGCCAGGTCCGGATCGCCGTGGCGGCGGCCGGCGTCCACCTGCTCGATACGGCACTGCGCGAGGGACTCAAGGGCGGCCCGGCGCCGCTCCCCGACCTGCCGACCATCCCCGGCCGGGAGATCGCGGGCACGGTGGACGCCCTCGGCGACGGCACCGACCCCGCGTGGCTCGGCCGCCGGGTCGTCGCCCACTTGGGCATGAACCCGGGCGGCTACGCCGAAAAGGCCGTGGTCGACGCCGAAAAGCTCCACGAAATCCCCGGCAACCTGGACGAGGCCCAGGCCGTAGCCATGATCGGAACCGGCCGCACCACCATGGGCATCCTGCTCCTCGCCGGCCTCACCGCCGAGGACATCGCGATCGTCCCGGCCGCGGCCGGGGGCATCGGCTCCCTGATCGTCCAGTATGCGAAGAACACCGGCGCGACCGTCATCGGCCTCGCCGGTGGCCCGGCCAAGGTCGAACGTGTACGGAAGCTGGGCGCCGACCTCGCCGTGGACTACCGGGAGGACGGCTGGCCCACCGAGGTACGCGCCTTTCTGGACGAGCGCTCGGCCTCCGGTGCCAGCATCGTCTTCGACTCCGTGGGCGGCGAACCGGGCCGTGCCTCCGTGGACCTGCTCGCCCACGGCGGGCGTCACCTCGTCTTCGGGTGGTCCTCCGGCGGCCTGCTGACCGGCGGGCCGCTGGAGTTCGCCGAGGGCGAGCTGGAAGCGCGCGGCATCACCTCGGAGTCCGTGCTCGGCCCGGTGATGATGGCCAGGGCAGGCGGCGACAATCCGATGCGCACTCTGGAGACGGCCTCTCTCGCCGAGGCCGCGGCCGGCCGTCTCGTACCCGACGTGCAGCGCTTCCCGCTCGCCGAGGCGGCAGCCGCGCACCGCGCACTGGAGAGCCGCGGCACGATGGGCAAGGTCGTACTGATCCCGTAGCCTGCTGCTCCGGCGCGCGCCGTCCACATGTCCGATACGCCGTAACACCGCCCCGGGTGAAGCAACTTGGTCAGCAGGCCGTACGGGTCCACACCCTCGCCCTACGCGGTCAGCTCCGCAGCGCCCACCCCTGTGGCCTGCTCCGCAAACCCCTTCTCCTCCGCGGGCACCAGCAACTACGTCCGCCCCTCCGAGGTGACGGCCAGCGCGGTCGCCAGCCCCCTGAACCGCGTCGGCACGTACCCGCACAGCCACTCCATCAACGGCCCCGGCGTCACAATCATCCCCGCCGGCCCCGCCTCCTCCGCCGCATGGGCCGCCCGCGTCATCCGCCGCTCGTAGTCCCCACACGCCACCTGATACGCCACCCGCCGGACCGCCGATAAAGCCGGTCGACACCCCGGTCAGGTCCCACGGTCGGCGCCCAGGGGCCCCGGCACCCGACCGAACCGGGCACAGGATGTCGGGTGCGCAATGATGCGGTCTTCCTAACGTAATGGGCGTAAGGGAAGGAGACCGGAGTGCTGGAGCGCCTGAACGAGGCCCTGGAACACATCGAAAGGCATATCGACCGGCAGATCGAGGTGGCCGAACTGGCCCGTATCGCCATGACGTCGGAATACCACTTCCGCCGGATGTTCTCCGCACTCGCCGGCATCCCGCTGTCGGAATACATCCGTCGTCGGCGACTCACGATCGCGGGGGCCGAGGTGCTGGCCGGGGACCGGACGCTGCTGGAAATCGCGGTGCGGTACGGGTACGGGTCGGGCGAAGCGTTCGCGCGGGCGTTCCGAGCCGTACACGGCGTGGGTCCTGGCGAGGCACGGCGGAACGGCGCTTCGCTGCGTTCCCAGCCCCGGATGTCCTTCCGTCTCATTGTCGAAGGGAGCAGCAGTATGCGATATCGGGTCGTGGAGAAGGAACAGTTCCACGTCGTCGGCAAGAAGGCACGTGTCCCACTCGTCCACCAGGGCGCGAACCCGGCGATCGTGGATTTCGTCCGCGGCATCGACCAGGGGACGGTTCAGCGGATCACGGCACTGTCCGACCAGCAGCCGGAGGGGCTCGTAGCCGTGTGCGACGACCTCGACCCGAGCCGGGCGGAGGGCACCGAACTCGATTACTACCACGCCGTGGTGACCACCCGGACGGACACACCGGACGACTTGGACGCGCTGGTCGTCCCGGCCGGCACCTGGGCGGTATTCGAGAACTCCGGACCGTATCCGGAAGCGCTCCAGATTCTGTGGCGAGACGTATTCACGCAGTGGTTCCCGTCGAATCCGTACCGGAGCAGGCCGGGTCCGGAGATCCTGCGCACCCGTACAACTGACGACGGGACACAGGCAGAGGCGGAGCTGTGGATTCCTGTGGAGAAGGCGGCGACTGCCGGCTGAAGCGTGGCCGGGCTAAACATTCCGCGCATTCCGCATATTCCGTGCACGTGAAGGGATAGCCCGGCGCTATATGCGGCAAACAGCTCCGCCGGTGAGCAGAAACCGACACAGGCGCAGGCACCGGCGGGGCTGGGGGGACGGGGACGGAGGCAAGGAGCAGCTGGCAACACCGGCACCAACCACCAGCCCCCCGGCCCCGGCCCCTCCCCACTCATCCCACCCACCCCACCCCACCCCACCTCACTCAAAATGACGCCGCACATTCCCCACCAACATCATGTCGATCTCCTCCTCACTGACACCCGCCACCCGCAACGCCGGAAGAACGTCCTCACTGATGTGCCGGTAGTTCCACCTCTCCCCCATGACCTTCGGGTCGTCGAAGAAATCAATGTGACACGACGCGTCGTGCGAGAGAACCAGGCTTTCGACATATCCACGACGGACAAGTTCCACCACAGTCGCGACCCGCTGCTCGAACGGCAGGAATACGTCGACACCGAACCGGTCCATACCGAGCAGTGACCCGTTGTCGGCGAGTTCGGTGAGGTATTCGAGGTCGATGGAATCCCCCGAGTGACCGATGATGATTTTGCCCGGTTCCACGCCTTCCTCCGCCAGAAGGCGCTGCGCCACCAAACCCGACCGTGACGCGGCATGCGTGTGAACGGTGACCGGCACGCCCGTCTCGACACCGGCCCGCGCCACCGCCCGCATCGTGCGCTCCACGCCGTGGGTCAGCCCCGGCTCGTCGATCGCACACTTGAGGAAGGCCGCGCGCACCCCGGTGTCTCCGATACCCTCGGTGATGTCCCTGATGAACAGATCGGTCAGCGGTTCGGGCCGGTCGATGATCTCGCCGGGCCCGCGGTAGCCGAACTGTTGCGGCATGTCGTTCCACGTGTAGAGCCCGGTGGCGACGACGATATTGAGATCCGTCTGCCGGGCCACGGCCTGGATACGGGGAATGTAGCGGCCCAGCCCGAGAACGGTCGGGTCCATGATCGAGTCGATCCCCAGGGACTTGAGTCCATTGAGGTCGGAAACCGCCTGCGCAACCTTCTCCTCCTCGTTCCATTCGGTCTCGTAATTGATCCGGTATTCCTCCCCGATGACGAACACATGCTCGTGCACGAGCGTCTTGCCGAGCTGACGGGAGTCGATGAACCCGGCGGCCGTGTGGATATTGCTCATGGTCTCTCCTCATACGGGTACGCAAACTCTCCACACCCGGACCGAATACGTAACCGCGCCTCATGCCGTACGCCCCGCCGGAACCTGTCTGCGCCGGAAGGGCGTTTTCCAGTTGAGCACCGCGGAAGCACCCGAGCCATGACGGTTCTGATCCCGTTCGATACCCTGTAGGTATGGATCGGCTGGAGACTCGAGAACTCGACTATTTCGTCACCGTGGCGGAGGAACTCCACTTCGCGAGAGCAGCTGAGCGGCTCGGCATCAGCCAGCCACCACTGTCCCGGGCGATCGCGCGGCTCGAACGGCGCGTCGGAGCAAGGCTGTTCCACCGGACCAGCCGACGGGTCGAGCTGACGCCGGCTGGCGAAATCTTCCTGACGGACGCGCGAGCGGTGCTGGACGCCGTCGACGCCGCGGCACGGCGTGCGCGCCAGGCGGCTCGGGGAGATCGCCTCGTCGTAGCCGTACGACCGGGCACGGCGACGGGAATGCTCGCCGACGTCATGGACTTCTACGCGGCCCGGAGCAACGCGATGCCCACCGAAATCGTCTTCACCGACAACCAGGCGGGCGCGCTGCGCGACGGAACGGCCGACATCGGTCTGCTCTGCGGCACCGACGACCTCAGCGGGCTGCACAGCGAGGACTTGGCACCGGAACTTTCCGTCGCCCTGCTTCCCTCCGGCCACCACCTCGCCACCCGACCCGAGATCGCACGGGACGACCTACGCCAGGACCCCACCTTCCAAGCCCCGTCCCCGCCCGCCGCGATCGACGAGATCATCGACCTGGTGGCCCTCGGCAAACTCACCACGGTGGTGGGCGAAAGCATCCGCCGCCGACTGGGCCCGCGCGTGGCCGCGGTACCGGTCGCCGACGACCCGGGGACGATGCTGGTCCTCGCCTGGCACCCGCGCAGCCTTGCCGCGACCCGCGCCGATTTCGTACGGGCCGCACGATCGGCCGCCAAGTCCCGAGCAACAGGCGCCATGACGCTCGGCGCTTGACCACCTGGCCACCTGGCCAGGTGGCCAGCCGAACCCCTCCGGCACCGACAGCCGGGGGCCGCGGCGGAAGTCAACGCCATACGCCCCAAGCGGACCGTGGGCACCACCGGGGGCACCACACAGCACAGCTCAGCTCTCACCCGGCACGCCACGGGCTCACGGCGAGTAAGGATGTCGTTTGCCGAGCGCGCCCGCCAGCGACCGGATCACCCCGCTCAGCCGCTCGTTGGCCTCGTGAGGCAGGTCAGGGATCGGCGCTCCGGCCGCGAGATGCTCCCCTACCAGCCACAACACCTCGTGCAGGTCCTCAGCACTGGCCCGATCGAGGCGCAGGACGATGTCGTCGTCGGTCATGGCGGCAAGCTAGCCGATCAACTCACCCGCTATACAACTAGACCGGCCTACGAACTCGGGCCGCACACCAGGCAGATTGCACCCAGTGCACGCCACCGCCCCGACCGCCACCACGACCATCACCACGACCGCCACCGGCAACTTGCCCGGCTCCTAAAATCGCGCCATGACGGTCACATACGAATGGCGAGGCGACTTCGACAACGCAGCCGTCAACGCGCTGCACGCCGAAGGATTCGACCACCCACCCCTGGAAATCGACTGGTCAGGGCAGCTACGCCGGTACAGCCTCGGCTGGGTCTGCGCCCGGGAGGACGGCCGACTCGTCGGCTTCGTCAACGTCGCATGGGACGGAGGCGTCCATGCATTCATCCTGGACACGGTCGTGAACCGACAGCACCGCGGAAGCGGAATCGGTACGGCACTCGTAGCCACGGCCGTACGAGAAGCCCGCGCCGCCAAGTGCGAGTGGCTGCACGTCGACTTCGACGACGACCTGAAACGCTTCTACTTCGACGCCTGCGGCTTCAGACCGACGGACGCCGGATTGATCCAGCTCTGAGACGAGCAAAGCTGATCACCGCCACACCCCGTACCGGAGGCCCGATCCGGTACACCCCGCCCTCGAACCACCACCATGAAGCCCACAGCCACGCAGCCCACCCACCCCGCCCCCGCAGCCGCCCCCAGCAACAACAAGAAACCCCCGGCCACGTCTGTGACCAGGGGTTTCCCACTCTCCGAGCCCCCTGTCGGATTCGAACCGACGACCTACGCTTTACAAGAGCGTTGCTCTGACCAGCTGAGCTAAGGAGGCGTGCCTCGTGCAGTGTACCCAGGCACGCAGCCTACCTGGCGCCGCCATTTCGTGACCCGCGGGCTACTGACACCGGGCGTTCGCCCCGGTACCGTCACGGACAGTCCGCAGCAGTGGACTACACCACTCCTTTTACTCGGATCGTCCGGCACGTTCCTGCCGGTGAAGGGACACACCATGGCTACGGTCACCTACGACCAGGCAACCCGCATCTACCCGGGTTCCGAGAAGCCCGCCGTCGACAAGCTGGACATCGAGATCGAGGACGGCGAGTTTCTCGTCCTGGTCGGTCCGTCCGGCTGTGGGAAGTCCACCTCGCTGCGGATGCTCGCGGGGCTGGAGGACGTCAACGACGGTGCGATCCGGATCGGGGAGCGGGACGTCACCCACCTGCCGCCGAAGGACCGGGACATCGCCATGGTGTTCCAGAACTACGCGCTGTACCCGCACATGACCGTCGCCGACAACATGGGCTTCGCGCTCAAGATCGCGGGGGTCAACAAGACCGAGATCCGGCAGAAGGTCGAGGACGCGGCGAAGATCCTGGACCTGACCGAGTACCTGGGGCGCAAGCCCAAGGCGCTCTCCGGTGGTCAGCGGCAGCGTGTCGCGATGGGCCGGGCGATCGTCCGGGAGCCGCAGGTGTTCCTGATGGACGAGCCGCTGTCCAACCTGGACGCCAAGCTGCGCGTACAGACCCGTACGCAGATCGCCGGTCTCCAGCGCCGCCTCGGGATCACGACGGTCTACGTCACCCACGACCAGGTCGAGGCCATGACGATGGGCGACCGGGTCGCCGTCCTCAAGGACGGGCTGCTCCAGCAGGTCGACTCGCCGCGCAACATGTACGACCGGCCCAACAACCTCTTCGTCGCGGGCTTCATCGGGTCGCCGGCGATGAACCTGGTCGAGGTGCCGATCACGGACGGCGGCGTGAAGTTCGGCAACAGCGTCGTGCCGGTCAGCCGGGAGGCGCTGGCCGCCGCTGCCGACAAGGGCGACCGTACGGTGACCGTCGGCGTCCGGCCCGAGCACTTCGACATCGTCGAGCAGAACGGCAGTGCCGCCAAGTCGCTGTCCAAGGAGGCGGCGGACGCCCCGGCGGGTCTGGCCGTCACCGTCAACGTCGTCGAGGAGCTCGGCGCCGACGGGTACGTGTACGGGTCCGCGGTCGTCGGCGACGAGCACAAGGACCTGGTCGTACGGGTCAACGGGCGGCAGGTGCCGGAAAAGGGCACCGAGCTGCACGTCGTGCCGCGGCCGGGTGAGACGCACGTCTTCTCCACGTCGACGGGCGAGCGGCTGAGCGACTGAGCGGGGCGGGAGGCCGGGGCAGGGGCTGAGTCCCCAGGCCGGGAATCCGAGGTCCGAGGGGCCGAGGCCGAGGCCGAGGCCGATCGAGAGGCTGAGCAGTCGAGCCGGCCACCAGCCACCGGTCATCAGCCCCCAGACACCGGCCATCAGCCCCCAGCCACCGGCCCCCGGCCGAACACCAGCAAGGCGCGTCCCCATACGGCGGCGTCGGTCCCTCGGGGCCGGCGCCGCCGTTTCGCGTGGCCGGTCGCCGTACGTAGCTTGTCGACAAATACCCCGGCAGAGCCGTCATTTCGAGCCTGTACGTCAACATCGCGCACGTTCATCGAGCGAAAATATCGCTCGATTCGGTGACTAAATGTCGCCAAATCATCACTACTCGCTACCATCGCCCCGTGAACTCCGCAGCCCGCCGTATCGGCCGAACCCTCGCCCTCGTCCTGCCCGTCGTGCTCGTCCTGTCCGGAACGCTCGCGGTGACCCGCGTTCCGTGGGCGTCGCCCGGGACGGACTCGCAGATGCTGACCGCGTCCTCCGAGAACGCCTCCACCAAGGCCGGTTCCCGGGCGCCGCAGGACGTGCTCCGCGACCGGCTCCTGGTGGAACTCCAGGACAAGAACCCCGGTGTCGCCCTGACCCACCTCCAGGAGGAGACCACCAAGCGCCCCTCGCTGGCCAAGCACTGCGTGGCCATCGCGCGCGCCCTGGGCCGTGCCGCGGTCGCCAAGTACGGCGGTGCCGCGCACCGTGCGCAGGCCTGGTCCCGGCCGGTCTGCGATACGTCGTTCGCCACCGGCGTCGCCTCTGTCCAGTGAGCCCGGCTCGCACCGCATAGGGTGCGAACCATGACAGCCCCGTACCCGCACCCCACGCAGGCCGTGGTCCTGGCTGGTGGCCAGGGCTCGCGACTCCGCCCGTACACCGACGACCGCCCCAAGCCGATGGTCGAGATTCCCGGCACCGGAACCCCGATCATCGGCCACCAGCTCGCCTGGCTGGCCGCCGAGGGCGTCACGGACGCGGTCGTCTCCTGCGGTCATCTCGCCGAGGTGCTCCAGGACTGGCTGTCCCAGGCACAACTTCCCCTGCGTGTCACGACCGTTGTCGAGACCGAGCCTCTCGGTCGCGGTGGCGGTCTCAAGTACGCCGCCGCCTCGCTGCCCCGGCCGGACGAGCCCTGGTACGCGACCAACGGCGACATCTGGACCCGTTTCTCGCTGCGCGAGATGGCGGACTTCCACCATGAGCGCGGCGCGGACGCCACGCTCGCGCTGGCCCGGCCGCGCATTCCCTGGGGCGCCGTGGAGACCGACGAGTTCGGCCACGTCCTCGATTTCATCGAGTCGCCGCCCTCCCCCTATCTGATCAACGCCGGCGTGTACGTCTTCTCCGCCGCCTTCACCGGGCTGCTGCCCGCGCGCGGGGACCACGAGCGCACCACGTTCCCCCGCCTGGCCCGCGAACGCCGCCTGGCGGGTTTCCCGCTGCCGCACGGCGCCTACTGGCGCGCCATCGACACCGCCAAGGACCTGACCGAGGCCGCGAAGGAACTCGGGGCACAGTCCGCCTGATCGGGGCGCAGTCCGCCTGAGGTGGGGTGGGCGGAGTGGGGAGGGGTGGGGGCGCCCCTAGCCCCACAAGCCCTCACCACAGCCCCACCACGCACCGCGGCGGGCCCCAGAGCGCTCACACCGCTCCAGGGCCCGCCCGCGCCCTCAGGCGCCCGTCCGGCCCGCCTGCCCCCTCAGGGCCTCAGGCGCCCGTCCTCACCCCAACAAGCCGCCCAATGTGCTCCCGCGCCCCCTGCCGCTGCTGGTGCTGCTCGAACCGCTCTCGTCCGCGTCGCCGTTGGCGCCACCGGCGGTGCCGCCGACGGACGGTGCCTGGGGCGTCGTGGCCGGTGCGCGCGTCGGTGCGGACTGCCGCGGCGTCGTTCCGGTGGACGTGCGGCCGGGCTCCTGCGCCGATCCGTTCACGCTGCCGGTGGCCCGTGCCGTGCCGGGTGCCGGGGCCGAGGGTGCCTTCGCCTTCGGGGAGCCCGCCTTGCGCGAGGCGCCGGCCGACGGCTTGCCGGACTGCTTCGGCGTCTTGCCGGTGTGCCCGGGGCCGTGCTGCCGGCCCTTCGGCCCGCCGGGCTGCGACTGCTGCGGCAGCGGCGAGCCGGGGAGGTTGTTCGTCGCGGGCTCGCCCGGCTGCGGTACGGACGGCACCGTGGCGGACCGTACGGCCCCGCCCAGCAGCGACCCGCCCAGCAGCGTCAGACCGGCGACCACGGCCGTCAGGACGGCGCCACGGCGCAGTACCCGGCGCCGCAGGTCCCAAAGCTCGACCCGCGGGCCCAGCCGCCGCCACGCCTCGCCGGCCAGCCTCGCGTCCATCGAGTAGACCGGCGCGCCCGCGATGACCAGCGGGCTCCAGGCGGCGAGGTAGATGATGTCCGGCGCGTCGTAGACCGGCACGGTGCGCCAGCTGACCGTCATCAGGAGGGCCGCGGAGAGCAGTGCGCCGAACGACGCGGCGACCCGCTGCCACAGCCCGCACATGGTCAGCACGCCCACCACGACCTGGAGGAAGGCCACGGTCAGGCCAGCGCCCACGGGGTGCGAGACCGCGAAGTCGCGCAGCGGCGCGACGACGGTCCAAGGGTCCAGCGACTGGAGCCACTTGACCATGGAGCCGCGCTTGCCGCCGTCGAAGTAGACGGGGTCGCAGAGCTTGCCCATGCCCGCGTACACGCTGATCAGGCCGAGGAAGACGCGCAGCGGCAGCAGGACGACGCCGAGGTTCATCCGGCGGCCGGGGTAGTAGGCGTGCCGGATCGTGTCGCCGCCGCGCCGCTTGGGCTCGTCCCCGTACCGCTCGTACGCCGCCGTCTCCTCGTGCGAGTACGGCGGCTCGTCTTCGTAGTGGTCGTAGGCCCCGGTGGTCGGCCGCACCCCCCTGAGCAGGGTGGTGTCCGCGTCCACGGGGCCGCGCTGGCCGACCACGGTCGAGGCGGGGCCGCCGGTCCCCGTACGGGTGCCGGCGGCGGTGCCGGGCTGCTGCTCCTCGTCGAGCCGGACCCTGGGCAGCACCTGGGTCGTGGTGCCGCCGTCCTCGCCGCCGTCGGCGGCGACCGTGGTCCGTCCCGACTTCCGTACGGCGTGCAGAAGTTGGCTGGTGGCGGCGGTGGTGCCGCCCGGTTCGGTGCGGCCGCTCCACACCACGGGCGCGCGGCGTCTGCCGACCACCGGCTCCCGGACCGCGGGGATACGCGCGGTGTCGGCCACCGCGCTGCCGCTCGCGGCGGACGCGGCGAGCTGCACGCGGAAGCTGGCGTGATTGACAATGACCTGCGCGGGATCGCACGGCACCTTGACCGAGCTCAGCACCGGCTCGTCATCGAAGCCCGGCGAGCGTCCCCCCGTAGGCGTGCGGGGTGTTCTGGTGTCCACGCTCATCTAACCGAGTGACCCGCGTTTAAGACACTGCCTTGACCTCCCGGATCTGTCCGAGGCCCGTCAAGGGGGCGCCGGATCACCGGCGGTCTTACGGATGACCTCCACATGGCCGCCCTGACATGGCGGTCGCAGGTCCCTTCCCTAGCGCTGCCGAACACTCTTTCGGGTGATCTTTCGCGCGCCTGTGCGAGAGCGGGAGGTACGTCGGCAGAGCCCGCCCGGTACCGGGCGAAAGAGCGGGCGCGCGGTCCGGTGCCCCCGTCCGCGCGCCCTCACCACCCCACCGGATCACCGGATCACCGCGTCACAGGGCCACCAGGCGGCTCACCGGATCACCGATCGGTCGGGGGGACACTCACCCCCGCCGCCGCGCCGCCTCCCACAGCACCACGCCCGCCGCGACACCGGCGTTCAGCGACTCCGCGCCGCCCGGCATCGGGATGCGTACGCGGACGTCGCAGGTCTCGCCGACCAGCCGCGACAGGCCCTTGCCCTCGCTGCCGACGACGATGACGACCGGGCCGTCCAGCACCTCCAGGTCCTGGAGCTCCATCTCGCCGTCCGCCGCCAGGCCCACGACGGTCATGCCCGCCTTCTGGTAGCCCTCCAGGGCCCGCGTCAGGTTCGTGGCGCGGGCGACCGGCGTACGGGCCGCCGTGCCGGCCGAGGTCTTCCACGCGCCGGCGGTCATGCCGGCGGCGCGCCGCTCGGGCACGACCACGCCGTGCCCGCCGAACGCGGCGACGGACCGCACCACGGCACCGAGGTTGCGCGGGTCGGTGACGCCGTCCAGCGCCACGATCAGCGGGTCCTCGCCGTCGTCGAAGGCGGCGGCCGCCAGGTCCTCGGGGTGCGCGTACTCGTACGGCGGCACCTGGAGGACGAGGCCCTGGTGGTTGAGCCCGTTGGTGATCCGGTCGAGCTCGGGGCGCGGCGCCTCCATCAGGTTGATGTTGCCGCGGTCGGCGGCGAGCTGGAGGGCCTCGCGCACCCGCTCGTCGTTCTCGATGAACTGCTGCACGTACAGCGTCGTCGCGGGCACGCCGTCGCGCAGCGCCTCGAAGACCGGGTTACGGCCGACGACCAGCTCCGAGGTGCCCTTGGCGCCGCCGCGCCGCGGGGCCGGGCGCCGGTTGGCCGCCTGCTTGGCCTGGGCGTTGGCGATGCGGTTCTTCACATGCCCCTTCCGCGCGGACGCGGGCGGGGTCGGGCCCTTGCCTTCCAGGCCCCGGCGCCGCTGGCCACCGCTGCCGACCTGCATACCCTTCTTGTTGGACGTGCGGCGGTTCCTGCGCTGGCTGTTGCCGGCCATGGGTCACCTGTCTCTTCACTGCTCTCGACGTCTCGCGACGTGGAGTGGATACGTACGTACGGATGTGTGTGCCCGGTGCACGCCCGATGCGTGCCCCACGCGTGTTCGACGCGTGACTGGTGCGTCTCTGCTGTCCTGTGCCATGCGTCTGCTGTGCCTCTGCAAGAAGTGTCGCCCGGAGGCGGCCGGTACGGCCAACCGGCACCCATCGGTACGGGCGGGCCGCGACCGCGGCCCGCCCTCCGGCCGACGGTTCAGGGAAGAACCCGGCTCAGGACACGGCCTGCCTCACGACACTGCTCGACTCACGACACGGCCTGCCTCACGACAGCGACCAGCGCGGGCCCGAAGGAGTGTCCTCGATGGCCAGGCCGGACTGCTGAAGCTGGTCGCGGATGGCGTCGGCGGTCGCGTAGTCCTTGCGGGCGCGGGCCGCCTGGCGCTGCTCCAGGACCAGCCGGACGAGCGAGTCGACGACGCCGTGCAGATCCTCGCCACGGTCCGTGCCGCCGCCCGACCACTGCTCGTCCAGCGGGTCCAGGCCCAGTACGCCGAGCATGGCGCGGACCTCCGCCAGGCGGGCGACGGCGGATTCCTTGTCGTCGGCCGTCAGCGCGGAGTTCCCCTGGCGGACGGTGGTGTGCACGATGGCGAGCGCCTGCGGGACACCGAGGTCGTCGTCCATCGCCTCGGCGAAGGCCGGTGGCACCTCGGCGGCGGGCTCGACCGTCCCGGCCTTCTCCACCACCCGCTGGACGAAGCCCTCGATCCGCGCGAACGCGGACTCGGCCTCGCGCAGCGCCTCCTCGCTGTACTCGATCATCGAGCGGTAGTGCGGGGTGCCCAGGTAGTAGCGCAGCACGATCGGGCGCCAGCGCTTGACCATGTCCGAGACCAGCACCGAGTTGTCCAGCGACTTGGACATCTTCTCGCCGCTCATGGTGACCCACGCGTTGTGGCACCAGTAGGCGGCGAAATCGTCGCCGTACGCCTTGGCCTGCGCGATCTCGTTGTCGTGGTGCGGGAAGATCAGGTCGACGCCGCCGCCGTGGATGTCGAAGGCGCTGCCGAGGTACTTGTGCGCCATCGCCGAGCACTCCAGGTGCCAGCCGGGGCGCCCGCGGCCCCACGGGGTCTCCCAGCTGGGCTCGCCGGGCTTGACCGCCTTCCACATGGCGAAGTCACGCGGGTCGCGCTTACCGGTCTCGCCCTCGGCGGACGGCTGGAGCAGGTTGTCCAGCTCGTGCCTGGACAGCTCCAGGTAGCCGGGGAAGGAGCGCACGTCGAAGTAGACGTTGCCGTCCGCCGCGTAGGCGTGGCCGCGGTCGATCAGGCCCCGCATCATCTCGATCATCTCGGGGACGTGGCCGGTGGCGCGCGGCTCGTAGGTCGGGCGCAGGCAGCCGAGCGTGTCGTAGGCCGTGTTGAAGGCGACCTCGTTCTCGTAGCCGATGGCCCACCACGGGCGGCCCTGCTCGCCGGCCTTCTTGATGATCTTGTCGTCGATGTCCGTCACGTTGCGGACGAACGTCACGCCGTAGCCGCGGTGGAGAAACCAGCGGCGCATGATGTCGAAGTTCAGTCCCGACCGGATGTGCCCGATGTGCGGGGCGGCCTGTACGGTCGCGCCGCACAGGTAGATCGAGACACAGCCCGGCGTGAGCGGGGTGAAATCGCGAATCTGCCGGGCGCTGGTGTCGTACAGCCGAATAGTCACGCAACAAGGGTAGTCCGAACCGGACAGTGCCCCGCGACCCCCGGGGCCACGGACACATAAGCGTGACACTTTGCCTGCGGTGGCGACGCGTGCGGGCACTGCGACGGCTGACGTGTACGAATGCCCGACCCGGCGGGTACGGACGAGCGGCCCGGCTGGTACGGACGTCCGGCCCGGCTGGTACGACCGACCGCCCCTGCGCGTACGGACGCCTGGCCCGGCGCGTGCGCACCTCGGAGCCGGGCGCTCCTCAGAGCCGGGCGACCACCTTGCGCGCGGTGATCCGTACGACGACGCGCTCACCGTCGTCCGGCACGCCGGGGTTGAACTCCGCGTACGGCCTGCCGGTGTACTTGTGCGACAGCTCGTCGATCAGCTCCCGGCCGTCCGCGCTGCTCAGGGCGGCCGAGCCGCGTATCTCGGCGTAGGTGTACGGAGCGTCGGACGGCTGCACGAGCACCGTCACGCGGGGGTCCCGCCGGAGGTTGTGCGCCTTGCGGCAGCCCGCGGTCGTGGAGAACAGGATGTCGTCGCCGTCCCGCTTCACCCAGACCGGGGACAGCTGCGGACTGCCGTCGGGCTGGATCGTCGCCACGGTGGCGAAAACCGGGCTGTCGAGGAGAGCCTTGAGGGCACCGGGCAGGGCGGCCGGTGCGCCCGGCGCGGCAGGAGGGGCCGACGGGGGCGGTGCGGTCGGCCCGGCCGGCGCGATCGGCGCGCCGGTTGCCTCCGGTGCGGCTGACACGGCGGCTCCTTCCCGTACGGCTGTGGGGGCACGGACCGCGAACCCCCGGTCACCTTGCTCAACTCCCGTACGCCGCACAGAGTTCCCGTCCCCTACGCCGCGCAGGGTTCCCACGACGCGCACCGCCCGGCTCCCCCGCCACCGGCTACCCCACTACCCCACCTCGGGCAGCACCAGCGCCGTGGCAACCGCCGCCAGGCCCTCCGCGCGGCCCGTCAGGCCCAGGCCGTCCGAGGTCGTGCCGGAGACCGAGACCGGCGCGCCGGCCGCTTCCGACAGGACCTTCTGGGCCTCGGCGCGCCGCTTGCCGACCTTCGGGCGTACGCCGATGACCTGCACCGCGATGTTGCCGATCAGAAAGCCCTCGGCCCGTACGATGCGGGCGGCCTCGGCGAGCAGCGTCACCCCGGACGCGCCGGACCACTCCGGGCGGCTCGTGCCGAAGTGCGCGCCGAGGTCGCCGACGCCGGCGGCCGAGAAGAGCGCGTCACAGGCCGCGTGCGCGGCGACGTCGCCGTCGCTGTGCCCGGCGAGGCCGTAGCCGTCGCTCGCCGCGTCGTCCCAGAGCAGCCCGGCCACCCACAGTTCGCGGCCCTTCTCGAAGGCGTGCACGTCGGTGCCGACGCCCACCAGCGGCATCAGCTGCGTCCGTGGCTCATACATACCCATCGGTGGCCCTCCTACGGGCGAGTACGGCTTCGGCGAGCACCAGGTCCAGCGGGCGGGTCACCTTGAACGCCTCTTCGTGTCCGGGCACCACCACGACGGGTGCGCCGAGCTGCTCGACCATTCCGGCGTCGTCGGTCGCGCCGTCACCCTGGAGAGTGACCGCCTCGTGCGCCTTGACCAGGGTCGCCCGATCGAAGCCTTGCGGCGTCTGTACGGCGCGCAGCCGGGCGCGCTCCGGGGTGCCCACCACGGGCTCCGGCTCGCCGGTCCGCTCGCCGGTGCGCGGTTCGACCTGCTTGACGGTGTCCGCGAGCGGCAGCGCCGGCACCACGGCCGGGGCGCCGTGCCGTACGGCGGCGATCACCGAGTCGACCGTGTCGGCGGGGACCAGGGGCCGGGCCGCGTCGTGCACCAGCACCACGTCGACGGCCTCGGGCAGCGCCTCCAGGCCGCGGCGTACGGACTCCTGGCGGGTTTCGCCGCCGGGCACGACGACCAGGTCGGTGCGTTCGGGCAGCGGATACTGGTCCAGCAGGTTGCGGACCTCGGTGGCGCCGTCCGGCGGGGCGACGACCACGACGACGGAGACGGCACGGGAGGCGGCCATCGCGCGTACGGCGTGGACGAGCATGGGTGTGCCGCCCAGCGCTCGAAGCGCCTTCGGGGCGCCCGGCCCGAGCCGCACGCCACGCCCGGCGGCGGGGATCACGGCCGCGGTGCGGAGCCGGGGCGCGCCGGAGGGGTTGACGGAATCTGGGGATACGTCTGACATCGGTTGCTCCGAGGCCCGGGGAGACCCCGGAATTAGCGCAGACAGGTTTGTTTCCTGAGCCGACATGGGTATGGCCGCAGTGTGCCGGGCGCGACGCCCCGATCCGGACCCTTCCGTGACACCGGTCGGGACAGCTGCCCGAGCCCGGCACGCCATAAGCCGGCGAGACGGCGGTTCTGGACGGGGACGAGCACGGGGGCGGTCACCACGGGGAACGATCACACAGTTCGCTGCTGGTGCACGGCTTCCGCGGGTGTGCGAACTCCGTACACGGGCACATATCCACACATGGGTACACAGTCGGGCACAGGTGCAGATATGCCGCAGCGCCCGGCAACTGACCGCTCCTGGCCGGAGTCGGCCGCCACTCGGGCGCCGCGGCATACATACGTCGTCAGGACGCGAGGACCTCGTCGAGCAGGGCCTCGGCCTTGTCCTCGTTGGTGTTCTCCGCGAGGGCGAGTTCGCTCACGAGGATCTGGCGGGCCTTGGCGAGCATCCGCTTCTCACCGGCGGAGAGACCGCGCTCCCGCTCACGACGCCACAGGTCACGCACCACTTCGGCGACCTTGATCACGTCGCCCGAAGCGAGCTTCTCCAGATTGGCCTTGTAACGACGGGACCAGTTCGTCGGTTCTTCGGCATACGGTGCGCGCAGCACCTCGAAGACCCGGTCCAGCCCATCCTGGCCGACCACATCTCGCACGCCGACGAACTCCGCATTGTCCGCTGGCACACGAACAGTCAAGTCGCCCTGGGCGACCTTCAGCACCAAGTAGGTCTTGTCCACGCCTTTGATCTGGCGAGTTTCGATGGCCTCGATCAGCGCGGCCCCGTGATGGGGATAGACCACGGTGTCGCCAACCTTGAACGTCATGTGACAGGTACCCCTTCCGTGGCTATCCATGCTAACACGGGAACGGGCCGTTCTGAATGGCGTTTTCGCAGGTCAGGGCATATCTCGGGGCTTGACAACAACGGCCGGAACGTGCTTCGACAGCCCTCCGGGTGCAGGAATTCGCAGGTCGGAGGCGCTTCGCGCGCGGCCTGAAACACGTACGTCACACCCCGGGAAGCACCCGAAGCGCAAACCTTACGTCCCGTTTTGCCGGAATCCGGATGTCGCAGTTCCGCTACTCCGTTCGGTTCGGGAGGGCGGGTGTCCGCCGTTTCGCGAATTGATCACTGGGCGTTCACCACGCGATCACCACGCACCGGCCGCCGTACGTGATCAATTACGGGAAGCCGGCGCATTCCCTGCGAATGCCGATTTACCTCGGGGGAAACCGGCCGGGCTTCACCCGAACGGCCGCTTGCCGGATATTCGGGTTTCTTCCAGGCGCAGGTCACAGACTTCTACGAGCTTCAACGCGCTTCGTCGGAGCGCCCCCGTGAACTGTCTCGGAACCTGCTCGGCGAGGGGCGCGGCATTCGGCCGTACGGCCGTACGGCGGCGGGCCGTCGCGGCGCGTCGGGACGGGCTGCGACGGTATGTGACGAGGGTGTGATCGTCCTGGGGGCGGGTCGGGTGCGGCGGCCCGGGGACGGCTCGGTAACCTAGCGGCGCTGACACACCCTTAGGGCGGCTTTACGCGGACGTCGACACGGCGACCGCACGGGCCGCCCAGCCGCCCATCCGCGACCGGGCTCGAAGTTCGGCCGCCGTAGTTCGTCCAAGGAGATGCCGCCGCCGTGAGCCGCAGCCTTCGACGCGGCGTCCTCGCCGCCACCGTCCTCACGCTCTCGATCGCCACGCTCTCCGCGTGCGGAGCCGGGAACGACGCCCAGACGCTCCAGGTCAGGCCGGACAACGCCGCGACCAGCGTCGGCGACCTCAAGATCCAGAACGCCTCCGTCGTCACCCAGCCCGACCCGGACGCCAAGGGCCCGGCCGCGGTGACCGCGACGGTCTTCAACAACGGCAGCAAGGACCAGACGCTGGAGTCCATCAAGGTCGACGGCGCGAACAAGGAAGCGAAGCTGTCGCCCGCCAAGGGCTCCGGGCCGATCGTGATCCCGGCCGGCGGCTCCGTCGTCATCGGCGGCCAGGGCAACCCCTCGGCCGTACTGAACGACGGCAGCGAGTCCGTGAAGAACGGCGACGCGCAGTCCGTGACCTTCGACTTCAGCGGCGCCGGCAAGGTCGTCCTGCGGGCGTTCGTCGTCCCGGCGAAGACCTACTTCAAGGAGTACGGCCCGAGCGAGGTGCCGTCGCCGTCCAACACGGCCAACCCGTCCGGCTCTCCCTCCTCCTCGGCCGGCACGCCGGGCAAGTCCACGCCATCCGGCACCCCCGGCGCGCCCACGACGCCCGGCGGCGGCCAGTCGCCCGACGCCGAACGCTGACGCCCACGGCGCGGCGCTGGACGGCGTAGGGCGACCGCACTACGGCACAGCGCGGCGCCGGCACCGCAGCCGGCAGCACACAGGCAGCACAGGCGTCACAGGTGCAGCAGGTACAGCAGGTACACGGCAGCGCCGTGCGGCCCGGAGAGGATTCCGGCCCGCACGGCGCTCTTGTACGCCGCGCCGCAACGGCTCCGGGCGCTGAGGGCAGGCCGAGCCGCACGGCCGCCTCATGACCACGGCCGCCTCATGACCACGGCCGCCTCATCGCCACGGCCGGCTCCCGCCCGTACGGCTCGCGCTTCTTACGGCTCGAACTTGTACCCCAGGCCGCGGACCGTGACCAGGTACCGCGGCGCGCCCGGGTCCGGTTCGATCTTGGCGCGCAGGCGCTTCACGTGGACGTCCAGCGTCTTGGTGTCCCCCACGTAGTCGGCGCCCCAGACGCGGTCGATCAGCTGCATACGGGTCAGCACCCGGCCCGCGTTGCGCAGCAGCATCTCCAGCAGGTCGAACTCCTTCAGCGGCAGGTCGACCTTGCCGCCGGAGACCGTGACGACGTGCCGGTCCACGTCCATCCGGACCGGCCCGGCCTCCAGTGCCTGCGGTGTGACCTCCTCAGGCTCCCCGCGGCGGCGCAGCACCGCGCGGATGCGGGCGACCAGCTCGCGGGTGGAGAAGGGCTTGGTGACGTAGTCGTCGGCTCCTATTTCCAGGCCGACCACCTTGTCGATCTCGCTGTCCTTGGCGGTCACCATGATGACCGGGACGTTGGAGCGGCCGCGCAGCTGACGGCAGACCTCGGTGCCGGGCAGGCCCGGCAGCATCAGGTCCAGCAGGACCAGGTCGGCGCCGTTGCGCTCGAACTCGTCCAGGCCGTCGGGGCCGGTGGCCGCGACGGCGACCTCGAAGCCCTCCTTGCGGAGCATGTACGACAGGGCGTCACTGAACGATTCCTCGTCCTCGACGACGAGCACTCGGGTCACGGAAGGACCTCCGGGGCAGGATGAGCAGGGAGCGGATCGTTGAAGGTCTCGTACGGGCGGTCCTCTTCGTCGAGGCCATCCGCTGAAGGGTCGGAGGCGGTGCGCGCGCGGTCGCGCACGGCGCCGGCCTCCGGGAGACGCAGGGTGAAGGTGGAGCCCTGTCCTTCAGCGCTCCACACCGTGACCTCCCCGCCGTGCGAGGCGGCCACATGTTTGACGATGGCGAGGCCGAGGCCGGTCCCGCCGGTGGCGCGCGAGCGCGCCGGGTCCACGCGGTAGAACCGCTCGAAAACACGGTCCCGGTCCTTCTCCGATATCCCGATGCCCTGGTCGGTCACCGCGATCTCGATCAGGTCGCCCCCGTGCGCCTGGACACGGCGGCCCGCGATACCGACCCGCGTACGGGCCGGGGAGTAGTTGACGGCGTTCTCCACGAGGTTGCCGAGGGCGGCGGCGAGCTGGCCGCGGTTGCCCCAGACGTACAGGTCGGCGGTGCCGGCCGCGGCCATGGTGATCTGCTTGCTGCCCGCCTGCTGGCGGCAGCGGTCGATCGCCTCCGCGACCAGTTCGTCCACCCGGACCGGTTCGGCGTCCTCCAGCGGGTCGTCGTTCTGCACCCGGGAGAGGTCGATCAGTTCCTGGACGAGGTTGGTCAGGCGGGTGGCCTCGTTCTGCATCCGCCCGGCGAAGCGCTCGACCGCCTCGGGGTCGTCACTCGCGTCCATGACGGCCTCGGACAGCAGGGACAGGGCGCCGACCGGGGTCTTGAGCTCATGGCTGACGTTGGCGACGAAGTCGCGCCGTACCGCTTCTATCCGCCGGGCCTCGGTCAGGTCCTCGACCAGCAGCAGGACCAGCCGCGAGCCGAGGGGCGCGACGCGCGCCGAGACCGCCAGGGCGTCTCCGCCACGGCCCGTTCCCCTGCGCGGCAGGTCCAGCTCGACCTGGCGTATCTCTCCGTCGCGGCGGGTGTCGCGGGCCATCTGGAGCATCGGTTCGACGGCCAGCTTGCCGCCGCGCACCAGGCCGAGGGCGTACGCCGCCGAGCTGGCCTTGACCACGGCGTCGGCCTCGTCCAGGACGACGGCCGAGGAGCGCAGCACCGACAGGACCGTGTCCACGCCGGGTGGCAGGACGGCGTCGGTGTGCAGGGACGTACGCGTGGGCTTGGCCTGTTCCCGCTCGCTCCAGCGGAACGCCAGCATGGCGAAGACGCCGGTGCACAATCCGGCGATCGCTGCCACTGCGGCGACGGCCGCATCCACGTTCATGACTCCAGGTTATGCGTCGCCTGTGACACTTCCCCAGCCGTTCGAGGGCTCGATCGAACATACGTCGCCCAGAGTTCACCTTGGTGTCGGCGCCGGTTCATTCCGGATGGCAGAACCGGTCGCGTTCCGGCCGGAACGTGGGAGCGTGGGGATTCCGGCCCCACGCCACCACTTCGAGCGACAGATCACCACCCGAGCGGCACCCCGGCGCTCCGGGCGGCGGACGCCACCCTGAGCGGCACCTCACCACTCCGGGCGACGGACGACCACCCTGAGCGACGGACATCACCACTTCGGGCGACAGATCACCACCCCGAGCTGCACGCCACCACCCGAACCGAGAGAAGGTCACTGATGCGGGACGCGTACCACGAGGAGCTGGACTCGATCGGCGAGGGCCTCGTCGAGATGGCCAGGCTCGTCGGCTCCGCGATCGGGCGCGCCACCACGGCGATACTCGACGCGGACCTGAAGCTGGCCGAGGCCGTCATCGCCGCCGACGAGAAGGTCGACGACCTCCAGCGCGATCTGGAGGCGCGGGCCATAGCCCTGCTGGCCCGCCAGCAGCCGGTCGCCACCGACCTGCGGATCGTCGTCACCTCCCTGCGCATGAGCGCCGACCTGGAACGTTCCGGCGACCTGGCCCAGCACGTGGCCAAGCTCGCCCGGCTGCGCTTCCCGGAGACGGCCGTGCCGCGGGACCTGCACGCCACGATCCTGGAGATGGGCCAGCTCGCCCAGCGTCTGATGGCCAAGGCCGCCGAGGTCATCATCACCAAGGACGTCGACCTCGCGCTCCAGCTGGAGCAGGACGACGACGCGATGGACCTCCTCCACCGCGCCCTCTTCCAGCACCTCATGGACGACCGCTGGAAGCACGGCATCGAGACGGCCGTGGACGTGACGCTGCTGGGCCGCTACTACGAGCGGTTCGCCGACCACGCGGTGTCGGTCGCCAAGCGTGTCGTCTACCTGGTCACCGGGGAACACGCGGACGAGATGGCCCCGCCGGCGCCCGTCGAGGGCGCGTAGCAGCACCCGGCCGCGCGCGGCACGGCCCGTACGCTCCGGCCAGGAGCCGTACGGCGGCGTGCCGTGCCACCACGCGCCGTTGATGCGCCTCGGCGGGCGGACGTCCAATGGAGAGCGAACGACATAGCGAACGACATTCGGATGGCCCTCTCCCCGAGGAGGCAAGTCATGGCGCGTTCCTCTGCCCCGACCCCCAACCCGGCCCCCGGCAACTGCGCCTGCGGCCCCGGCTGCTCCTGCGGCTGCCAGGCCGGCGGCGCCTGCCAGTGCGGCGGCGGCTGCAGCTGACCCCCGAGGCCGGCTACGGCTGACGTCCGACCGCGGTTGCGGCCCCCCCTTCCGGCGGCCGCCGCGGCCGCAACCGCGGCACACACAAGGGCCCCGTTCGGCAGTCGGCCGGGCGGGGCTGCTCGGGCGCCCCGGGAATGTGAGCGGGAGCGTCACGCCAAAGGAGATCGTGGAAACGCTGAAGCCCGCTGATCTGCGACACGCGTGCCGCACGAAGCGAAGTGATCACGTACGAGGCTCCGCCGGAGCCGGCGGAGCGGGTGCCGGCCCTCGTCGGCACGGCAGGACCCGGCCCGCTCCACGCCGGGCGGGGAGCCCGCCGTGTGGACCACGCTCCCTCGGGGACCGAATCCCTCCTTGCGTGCCTGAACGGTGGCGCCATCACCGCACAGGACTACGCCGGCTGCTTCGGAACAGAACGAGCACCTGACCGCACAAGACGGCCCAGCACCGGCCAGAACCCCCCTACTCGCGGCAGGACCGCAGGCAGGGGGCTCAAGGCCAGGGGACCGACTTCTCCTGCCCGGGGTCCGGCAGGTCCGTTTTCGCCCCTGTGTGGCCGCTGGCTCTGGGCGGTCAGGCCACCCGGATCTCCGGTTGGTACATGTCCAGCCAAGTTGCGATGTCGACCATGCGGTCGAGCTGCTCGCGCGCGGGGACCGGCATGGTCGCCGGGTCCAGCTTCACCATCTCGTCGATCGTGGTCCGGGTGACGACCTGGAAGATCGGGTGGTCCTGCTCGGAGAGCAGCTGCCTGCCCATCTGCTGCAGCCCGCTCGCGTAGCGCGCGTCCTGGGTGGCCGGGTAGGGGCTCTTCAGCCGCTCCACCACCGAGCGCGGGAGCAGATCGCCGGCGGCTGCGCGCAGCAGGCTCTTCTCCCTGCCGTCGAAGCTCTTCATCGACCACGGGGTGTTGTAGACGTACTCCACCAGCCGGTGGTCGCAGTACGGCACCCGGACCTCCAGGCCGACCGCCATGCTTATCCGGTCCTTGCGGTCGAGCAGCATCTGGAGGAACCGGGTGAGATGCAGGTGGCTCATGACACGCATGCGCCGTTCCTGTGTGTCCTCCCCGGGCAGCACCCCGACCTCGGCAACCGCCTCGCTGTACCGGTCCTTGAGGTACGTCACCAGGCCGTTCCCGGCCGTCAGGTCCGGGTTGAGCGCCCCCTTCGGGTTCGCTCCGGACCACGCGGACATGACGGGGATGATCCACGGGAAGATGCCGGCGCGCTGCGCCACCGGGTCCCGGAACCAGGGGTATCCGCCGAAGAGCTCGTCCGCCGTCTCACCGGAGAGCGCGACCGTGGAGTGCTCGCGGATCGCCTTGAACAGCATGTACAGCGATACGTCCACGTCGGCGATGCCGCTGGGGAAGTCCTTCGCGGCCATGACCGTCCGGCGCGCGTCAAGGTCGGTGAGCGCGGTGTGGGGCAGCACGATGTCCTCGTGCAGCGAGCCGACGTGGTCGGCCACGGCGTGCACGAACGGCGAGTCCGGGGTGGCCCGCATATTGTCGGGCCGGAAGTTGTCGGCCAGCCCGGCGAAGTCGACGGAGAAGCTGCGCACCTTGTCGCCGTGCTCGGCCAGCTCCCGCGCGGCCAGCGCCGTGAGCGAGCTGGAGTCCAGTCCGCCCGAGAGCAGCACGCACTGCGGCACGTCCGCGACGAGCTGGCGCCGCACGGTGTCGCCGAGCAGGTCACGGATCGTGGCGACGGTGGTGTCCAGGTCGTCGGTGTGCTCGCGGGTCTCCAGCTTCCAGTACGTCCGCTCGCGCACACCGGCGCGGTCGACCACCACGATGCTGCCCGGCCGGACCTCGCGCATATCGGACCAGATCGCGTTTCCCGGCGTCTTGCACACGCTCAGCAGCTCGAACAGGCCCTCGGTGTCGATCACGCGCTTGAACATCGGATGGGCCAGGATGGCCTTGGGCTCCGAGCCGAACAGCACGCCGTCGGCGGTGCGGTGGAAGTAGAAGGGCTTGATGCCCATCCGGTCACGGATCATGACCAGCTTCTCGTGCCGGGAGTCCCAGATCGCGAAGGCGTACATGCCGTTGAGCCGGTCGACCAGGGCCTCGCCCCACTCCAGGTAACCGCGCAGCACGACCTCGGTGTCGCTGGTCGTGCGGAAGCGGTGGCCGTGGCGGCGCAGCTCCTCGCGCAGCTCCGTGAAGTTGTACACCTCACCGCTGTAGGTCATGACCACCGGGCCGTTGGGGGTGTCGGCACGCATCGGCTGCGCGCCGCCCTCGATGTCGATCACTGCCAGTCGGCGGTGGCCGAGTGCCACGTGCCGGTCCACCCAGGTGCCCCTGGCGTCCGGGCCCCGGTAAGCCATGGTGTCGGTCATCGCGTCCACCGTCGCCTGCTCTTTGGTCAGGTCGTGGTCGAACGCGAGCCAGCCTGAGATTCCACACATCTCGGCACTCCCGTCATCGTGATTGGCTGAATTCCTACAGCCGGGATCGTCCCGCGGAATCATTAGTGTTTCTTTCAAACAACGCCTAGTAAGACCCTCCAGGTGTTTCCGATCAGGGGTGGTGCAGCATGCCGGGCGGACGGGCGGACGGCTGCTGTCCACGGTGGCTGACGCCGGACGGTCGGTGCGCGGGGCCCGGGGACGGCCCGGAAAAGACCACGGCCCCTCAGCCGCACAGAACGTGCGGCTGAGGGGCCGTGGTCGCGGCGGTTCTTACTTCTTCTTGCCCTGGTTCTTCACGGCCTCGATGGCGGCCTTGGCGGCTTCCGGGTCGAGGTAGGTGCCGCCCGGGTTCACCGGGTGGAAGTCGGCGTCGAGCTCGTAGGAGAGCGGGATGCCGGTGGGGATGTTCAGGCCGGCGATGTCCGCGTCGGAGACGCCGTCGAGGTGCTTGACCAGGGCGCGCAGCGAGTTGCCGTGGGCGGCGACCAGGACGGTGCGGCCGGCGGCCAGGTCCGGGACGATGTTGTCGTACCAGTACGGGAGCATCCGGACGACGACGTCCTTGAGGCACTCGGTGCGGGGGCGCAGCTCGCTGGGGATGACCGCGTAGCGCGGGTCGTCGATCTGGGAGAACTCCGCGTCGTCGGCGAGCGCCGGCGGCGGGGTGTCGTACGAGCGGCGCCAGAGCATGAACTGCTCCTCGCCGAACTCGGCCAGGGTCTGCGCCTTGTCCTTGCCCTGGAGGGCGCCGTAGTGGCGCTCGTTCAGGCGCCAGCTGCGGTGGACCGGAATCCAGTGGCGGTCGGCGGACTCCAGGGCCAGCTGCGCGGTGCGGATGGCGCGCTTCTGTACGGAGGTGTGCACGACATCGGGGAGCAGGCCGGCGTCCTTGAGCAGCTCACCGCCGCGGACCGCCTCCTTCTCGCCCTTCTCGTTGAGATTGACGTCCACCCAGCCGGTGAACAGGTTCTTCGCGTTCCACTCGCTCTCGCCGTGGCGAAGGAGGATCAGCTTGTACGGTGCGTCGGCCATGCCTTCGAGCGTAATCCACTTCCGGCCATGGGCTCGCCGCGGTGGGTGTGATGTGCGTGCCGGAGGAACCGGGCGGGGCGGGTGGCGGTGCCGGGCTTCGTGCGGGCCGGTCCGGGGATGGGGGTGCCCGCACGATCGCGCGGCGCTCGCGGCTCCGGAAGGCTGGCCGGGACAACAGCCGCGGGGCCGGCGGGCCGGGAGCGGCAGGCCTGGACGGGGAGAGACCGGATGACGACGACGTACACACGACGCGCCTGTGTGGTGGCGGGGCTGGTGGCTGTTGCCGCTGTGGCGGTTCCGGGTTGCGCGCCCTCGGGGGCGGGGGTGGCGGAGACCGGCGCTCGTGGCGCCGCGCAGGCGGGCGCTCATGGCACGGCTCCGGCGCGGATGACGCTGCCCGCGCCGACCGGCCCGTACAAAGTGGGCACCACCTCGCTCCACCTGGTGGACGGCAGCCGCCGCGACCCCTGGGTGGCGGACCGGCCGAACCGGGAGCTGATGGTGAGCGTCCGCTACCCGGCGCGCGCGACCGGGAGCCACCCGCCCGCGCCGCAGATGCTGCCGGGTGAGGCCGCCGCGTTCGACGCCTGGAACAACTTCCTGCCGGACATCCCGAAGGGGACGGCCGACTGGGCCGCCACCCGTACGCACGCCCACCAGGACGCACCGCTCGCGCGGCACGGCGGGCACGGCTTCCCGGTGATCCTCTATTCGCCCGGCGCGGCCGACCCGCGCACGCTGGGCAGCACGCTCTGCGACGAGCTGGCCTCGCGGGGGTACGTGGTCGTCGGCATCGACCACACGTACGAGGCGCCCGGCGTGCAGTTCCCCGACGGGCGGGTCGCGTACAGCCGGATGCGGGAGGAGGCCGGGAAGGTGCGGCGGCCCGCCCAGCTGACCGCGCTGCTGAAGAAGCTGACGGCGGTACGGGTGGCCGACACCCGCTTCGTCCTGGACGAACTGGCGCGGCCGGCGGCGCTTCCGCGGGCGCTGCGCGGGGCGCTCGACCTGCGTGCGACGGGGATGTTCGGCCAGTCCGGCGGCGGCTTCACGGCGGCGCAGGCCATGCACGACGACCGCCGGATCAGGGCCGCGGCGAACCTGGACGGCGTGCTGGGCTACACCCAGCGCGACGACGATCCGGCCAATCCGTCGACGGTCGGTACGGACGGGCTCGACCGTCCGCTGCTCCTGATGGGCAAGGAGGGCGACGACCACCACACGGTCGCGTCCTGGAAGGCGGTGTGGGACCACAGCTCGGGGTGGCACCGGGACCTCACCCTGACCGGCGCCGCGCACGCGAGCTTCACGGACGCGCAGTCGCTGGTGCCGCAGGTGGCCCGGGAGGCGGGGCTGCCGCGGAAGACCGTCGGGAAGCTGGTGGGCACGGTCGCCCCGGGCCGCTCGGTGGCCGCGCAGCGGGCGTATGTGACGGCGTTCTTCGACCGGTGGCTGCGGGGGCGTGACAGCGGGCTGCTGGACGGGCCGTCGGACCGCTTTCCGGAGGTCCGGTTCGTACGGTGACTACGGTGTTCGTACGGCGGCGGAAGAGGACCGGTTCGTACGTGACGACTCCCGCAGCCGTTCCCCCGCCCCCCTGCTCCGGAACCCGCTACTGCGAAGCCTTCCGCGTCAAATGGCCGAAAGCCTCCAGATTGCGGGTGGACTCGCCCCGGGACACCCGCCACTCGTACTCCTTGCGGATGGCGGAGGCGAAGCCCATCTCCAGGAGGGTGTTGAAGCTGCCGTCGGCGTTTTCCAGGACCGTGCCGAGGATGCGGTCCAGTTCGTCCGGTGTCACGGCCGCGAGCGGGAGCTTGCCGACGAGGTAGATGTCGCCCAGCTTGTCGATCGCGTAGCTCACGCCGTACAGGCGGGTGTTGCGTTCCAGGAGCCAGCGGTGCACGGCCTCGTGGTTCTCGTCCGGGTGGCGGACGACGAAGGCGTTGATGGAGAGGGAGTGCCTGCCGACGATCAGTGAGCAGGTCGTGGAGAGCTTGCGGGTGCCGGGCAGGGTCACCACGTACGTGCCGTCGGTCGGTGATTCCCACGTCAGGCCGGCGTCGTCGAGCGTCGCCTCGATCACCTGTCGTGCCGCGTCGTCAGCCATGGGGTGATCGTAGGTGACGGCGGCGTTCCTGCATCGCGGCGGTGTACACCTCCGCGGTCGCGGCGGCGGCGGTGTCCCAGCCGAAGGACCGGGCGTGCCGGGCGGCGGCGGCGCCCATGCGGCCGGCCAGGGACGTGTCGCGGGCGAAGCGGCTCAGGGCGCGGGCGTAGTCGACCGGGTCGTGGCCCGATATGAGGAAGCCGCTGACGCCGTCGCGTACGGCCACCGGGAGGCCGCCGACGGCGGCGGCGACGACCGGGGTGCCGCAGGCCTGCGCCTCGACGGCGACCAGGCCGAACGATTCGCTGTAGGACGGCATGACCAGGACGGACGCGGCGCGGTACCAGTCCGCGAGCTGTTCCTGCCCGACCGGCGGACGGAACCGGACGACGTCGGCGATGCCGAGGCGCGCGGCGAGCTTCTGCAGGCCTTCGGGCTTGGCCAGGCCGCTGCCGCTGGGGCCGCCGACCACCGGGACGACCAGGCGGGACCGCAGGGACGGTTCCTCGTCGAGGAGGACGGCGACGGCGCGCAGCAGGATGTCGGGGGCCTTGAGCGGCTGTATACGGCCCGCGAACAGCGGGATCAGGGCGTCCTGCGGCAGACCCAGGCGGGCGCGGGCGGCGGCCCGGGAGGCGGAGGTGTCGGGTGTGGTGGAGGTGTCGGGTGTGATGGGCGGGGTGGTGCCGTTCGTGGTCGGCGTCCCCTGCCCCTCGGGGGCCGCGGGGCGAAAGCGGTCCAGGTTCACGCCGGGGTGGACGACGGCGACCTTGCCCCGGTCGGCCTCGTAGTGCCGGATCAGCTCGCCGGCCTCCTCCTCCGTGTTCGCGATCAGCCGGTCGGCGGCGCGCACGATCTGCGTCTCGCCGATGACGCGGGCCGCGGGCTCAGGGGTGTCGCCGGTGGCCAGGGCGGCGTTCTTGACCTTGGCCATGGTGTGCATGGCGTGTACCAGCGGGACGCCCCAGCGCTCGGCGGCGAGCCAGCCGACGTGGCCGGAGAGCCAGTAGTGGGAGTGCACCAGGTCGTAGTAGCCGGGGCGGTGGCCTGCCCACGCCTGCATCACGCCGTGGGTGAAGGCGCAGAGCTGGGCCGGCAGCTCCTCCTTGGCCAGGCCTTCGTACGGGCCCGCGTCGACGTGCCGTACGAGGACGCCGGGGGCCATCTCGACGGCGGGCGGCAGCGTGCCGGTGGTGGCGCGGGTGAAGATCTCGACCTCGATGTTGAGGGAGGCGAGCTTCCTGGCCAGCTCGACGATGTAGACGTTCATGCCGCCGGCGTCGCCCGTGCCCGGCTGGTGCAGCGGGGAGGTGTGCACGCTCAGCATGGCGACCCGGCGCGGACGGCGGGCCGCGCCCGGCAGACGCAGCCCCGAGCGGCCCGGGAACGGACCGTAGGGACGGCTGCGGAGCCTGGACACGTATTGGCTCACTGCGGGCTACCTCCTAGCCGTTACGGCCTTGGCCGGGGCGTGCGGCGCCTCCGAAGCCCGTAACAACGGACCCGGCGCATCCATTTCCCTGCGAGCCCACTCTCTCTCCACTTTGCCAAAGCGTGACCTTGGGCGGGGTGGGGTGGGTGCTTCTGGGGGGGGGAGCGGAGTGGGGCGGGCGCTTCCGGGGCGGGGCGGGCGCTTCCGGGGGGGGCGGGGGCGCTTCCGGGGGGGGGCGGGGTGGCTCGGGCACTTCCGGGCGCGAGGTGGGGGGGGGAGGCCTACTGAGGTCGGCGGGGCAGATGGGGTCTATGGGCACATAGGGTCAGGACATGGTCCGCAGCTCGTCCGCCTCTCCCCCGCCCTCCCGCCCCCTCGGGAACGCGACCCGCGGCACCACCAACCCGAACCGGCTGCGCCGCATGGACCGCTGGATCGCCGCCGCCCACGGCCCCGCACTGCGCCGCGCCCCCGCCCCAGTCGCCGTGGACCTCGGTTACGGGGCCGCGCCCTGGACGGCCGTCGAGCTGCTAGCCCGGCTGCGTACGGTCCGGGCCGACGTGCAGGTGGTCGGCGTCGAGATCGACCCGGCGCGGGTCGCGGCGGCCGCGCCGTACGCGTGCCCGGGGCTGGCCTTCGCGCACGGCGGCTTCGAGGTGCCGCTGCCGGGGCGGCAGGCGCCGGTGCTGATCCGGGCCGCGAACGTGCTGCGCCAGTACGCGGAGGACGAGGTCGCCGCCGTATGGGAGCGGCTGTGCGCGCGGCTGGCGCCGGACGGGCTGCTGGTGGAGGGCACGTGCGACGAGATCGGGCGGCGGCACGTGTGGGTGGCGCTGGGCCCCGAGGGGCCGCGCACGGTCACCTTCGCGGCCCGCCTCGGCGCCCTGGAAACCCCGTCCGACCTGGCGGAACGCCTGCCGAAGGCGTTGATCCACCGCAATGTGCCGGGCCAGCCCGTGCACGCCTTCCTGCGGGACTTCGACCGGGCGTGGGCGGCGGCGGCCCCGTACGCGTCGCTCGGCGCGCGGCAGCGGTGGATGCGCAGCGTGCTCGCGCTCAGCACGGCGTGGCCGCTGGCCGACGGGCCCCGGCGGTGGCGGCAGGGCGAGGTCACGGTGCGGTGGGAGGCGGTCGCGCCGGTGTGAAGGGGCACCGGAAGGCGTGCGGGCCGGATCTCACGCCTCGAAATTGCGTTGCTCCCAGAGGCCTTCGCGTCTTAGGTGGCCCCATCAGCCGACGGAAGGCAGGGGCGGAATCCATGGGGCAGCCACACCAGCTGGAGCAGCGTTTTCTCGGCGGGACGGGGTTGCGCGTCAGCGAACTGTGCCTGGGCACCATGACGTTCGGCAGCGGCGCGGACGAGCGGACCTCGCACCGCATGCTGGACATGTTCACTGAGGCGGGCGGCACCTTCGTCGATACGGCCGACATCTACGGGGCGGGCGTGTCCGAGGAAATCCTGGGCCGCTGGCTCAAGGCCCGCGGCAACCGCGACGAACTCGTTGTCGCCACCAAGGTGTTCGGATCGATGGGCGAGGGCGGCGGGAACGCGTCGGGGCTGAGCCGTAAGCACATCCTGACGGCCGTCGAGGGCAGCCTGCGCCGTCTCGGCACGGACTACATCGACCTCTACCAGACGCACATGTGGGATGCGGAGACGCCGGTCGAGGAGACCCTGTCGACGCTGGACACGCTCGTACGGGACGGCAAGGTGCGCTACCTGGGCGCGAGCAGTGTGGCGCCCTCGCAGTTGCAGAAGGCGCTCGACGTGGCACGCTTCCACCGATGGGAGCCGTTCGTCTGTCTGCAGCCGCTCTACAACCTCCTGTCGCGGGAGCTGGAGTGGGAGTTGCTGCCGCTGTGCGCGGCGGAGGGGGTCGGGGTCATCCCGTGGAGCCCGTTGCAGGGCGGCTGGCTCTCGGGCAAGTACCGGCGCGGCATGACGGCCGCCCCCGCGGGCTCGCGCGAGGCGGCCGTGCAGGAGCAGCAGGGCCGTGAGGGCTGGCGGGACCGGGACACCGAGGAGACGTGGCGGGTCGTGGACGCGGTGCTCGCGGTCGCCGACGAGGCGGGGCGCAGCCCGGCGCAGGTGGCGCTGCGCTGGCTGTTGCAGCAGCCGGGTGTGACGGCGCCGATCGTCGGGGCACGCACCCCGGAGCAGCTGACGGACAACCTGGGGGCCTGCGGCTGGGAGCTGACACCGGAGCAGGAGGCGCGCCTGACGGCGGCGAGCGAACGTCCGCTGCCGCACCCGTACGACGTGCTGGCGCGCCCGAATGAGCGCTCGCGGCCCTCCCGCCGGGCCTGATTCCCGGTCGAAGAGCCGCTGCCCCCGCCCACCACTACCGCGCGCTCCCGCGACCGCCTATTTATTTTACTCGACGAGGGCTGACATCTGGCATCCGAAACGCTAAGTACGTGGAGGTGGCACAGGAATGGCCACTTCTTCAGGCTGCCCTTCCCATGTTGCCCAGACGTGCCGGACTATCCTCCACTTCTCCTTTGGGAACGGCAGGTCGTACGTTGCTTCACCCGGCTGGAGTGACTGAACTCGCCTGCTCCCCGCCCGCTCCCCCAAGCTCCAAACAATTGGCGGCGGGTTGCCGTATTCGTACCAGCGCAGGAACAGGTTATGAGCGGTTACGCCGCCAATGTTTCGGCACCGATACTTCCGCCCGCTTACCTTCTCAATGGTCAACTCGACTCGCGGCGCCGAAGCGGACCTTTGTTCGGCTGCCAGGCGACGCTGTTCCTCCAGAGAGGCTTCTGCGGCGAGTGCGGACCTTGTGGCCGCATCAGCGGACCGCCGACCATCTTGCCGCGCCTTGTAGCTGATCAAGAGTGCCCCGCTACCGGCGACGAGTGCCGCCCATGCTGGTACATCCCCCCAGTCCATGGTGAAGATTCTAGCCATTGGCACCGGGGCGGACACGGCTATCGGAGGCAAGTGCTGATCCTGCTGTGCAATTGGCGAGCCCTCATCAGCGCAGTGCCTGTACGTGAAAAAGCCCCTCACGGTTGCGAGGGGCTGGTGATCTGTTTAGACAGATCAGCTCGCCTTAACGTAGGCCTCGCGGATCTCGGCCGGGACGCGACCGCGGTCGTTGACGTTGTAGCCGTTCCCCTTGGCCCAGGCCCGGATCTTCGCGGTGTCGCCACCACTGGCCGGCTTGGCCTTGCGCGCTCCGGTTGCGCCCGTGAGGCGGCCTTGACGGCGGCCGGCCTTCAGGAAGGGGCCGATCGCCTCCAGCAGCTTGTCGTAGCTGTCGGGACCGAGGTCGATTTCATACGCCACGCCATCGAGGGCGAGAGAGTGCGTGGCGGCCTTCGAGGATTATTCCCCCGTGAGGTCATCCGTGTAGATGGTGATGATTATCTGGGCCATGGCGCGAGTGTAATTCCCAGAGCACGGCGAAGGGGCCATTTGCTTGAAGCGGGCGCTCCTAAGCTGTCCTGGCGAACGTCCGGCTGGCTCAAGCGGCCGGGACCTCAGCTTGATGTACCGCTCTACTGCGCTGCCCTTCCTGCCTCTAGGCTCTCGGGCATGACGAACAGCGACTACGCCGTAGTGATCACAACTACCGACTCTGAGGACAAGGCTCGCACCCTCGCGGGCGCCGTCGTGAACGAGAAGCTGGCTGCGTGCGCCCAGGTCTATTCCATCTCTTCTGTTTACCAGTGGCAGGGAAAAGTTGAGGAGGAACAGGAGTGGCGTATCGACTTCAAGACCCGCAGCGCCCTTGTCGATGGTCTGTCCTCGTTCATCGCTGAGCACCACGACTACGACGAGCCAGAGATCATCGCGCTGCCGATCACGGGCGGCTCCCCTGGCTACCTCAGCTGGGTGTCAGCCGAGACTCGGAGCTGACCATCAGGTGACAGCGGCGCGGATCTCCTCTCGCAGGCTCCGCGCCGCGATGCTGTCCGGCAAGGCCCCCCCAAGTTCCCTCATCCGCACATCGACCATAGTCACACCAACATAGTTGTGCTCCAAGGCAGTGCTGAGCGCCTGTCGGGCCACCACCACCCCTCGATCCGCCTCTCCCGTTGTCAGATGAGCCATCGCAGCATCGCACAGGACTGCCACGTTGACCTTTGGGTTCCCTTCGTCCAGGTGCCCCAGAGAATGCTTCGCCTGCATGACGGCCTCTGGGTGCCGAAGCCGCGTGTACGTCGACACCGCCATTGAGTCGAGGCGTGCAGGCCGCAGGAAACGCACCCACGGCTGCTCGGCCTCTGGGGTGGCGAACTGATAGGCGGTCCGGGCGCGCTCAAGGGCTCGTACCGCGGCATGGCCCGCTCCAATTCGAGCGTGCTCTTCAGCTTCCCGTGCTGCCGTCCATGCGTGTGCGGTGGCGTAACCCGGCCCCTTGACGCACTGCTGAGCCTCACTGAGCATCTGAGCGGCTTTCGCGGGGTTGCCGGCACCGTAGGAGGCATAGGCCAATGCAAGCGCCTCCAAGGGTCGATGCCCACTCTCCCTGGCGGCATCGCGCACTGTTCGGTAATAGTGGGCGGCGTCTTCGTAATCGCCGCGGTCCCATGCTGCCCACCCGGCAAGCGCTGCCGTCTCGCCAGCCGTGATGATCAGTTCCGATCGGTGTCGGCCAGCACGCGGAATAGCTGACGTGATGGCATCCAGATGCGCCGCGATCCGCGCGGACAGCAAAGGAGCAGGTACATGCTCCTCGTCGGCATACAGCTTGACCGTCGCCCCCACAAGGTGACGTGCGGTCGTGGCGTCCACGTTTCCGCCTGAAAGCGCGGCAGCAAACCTCCCCCATGGCTCCGCTGCCATGCCTGCGGCCACGGTCGCAGTCCCCAAGAACTTCCTTCGGTCCACCTTTCCCTCCGTACTGTCGTCTCCCTGCAAGGAGAGCTTTTCCAGCCTGCGTTGCCGTCGGGACGCACTGGCGGCTCTGCTGAGCAAGTCGGCCGGCACGGCGAATGAGTCCGCCATGTGCCCACGCCAATACGGCCCAGGGATGACCCCCCGCTCCCAGTCTGAGACCTGGAACCGGTCGACGCTGCGCCCAGTCCGGCGGTTCAGTTCATCAGCTTGTTCCCGTTGGGAGCGCCCTGTCCTCTCGCGAAGTTCCCTCAACAGCGGCCCGATCTCGTGCTCCCGCACAGTCCCCGCCCCCTCCGCATCTTCCGACCGGTACGGCTCGTAGAAGCCAACAGCAGAAGCCAACAGCAAGATACGCCCAACACGAGACCTACTCCCCGCAGTTGTTCCCTGGCGTTGACTGGTCAGAGCCTCCAGCCGGTTGCAACGTGCATCAACCGGCTCCGGAGGCTTGGAGGAGAGCGCTCGGCCCTGCCCCCCGACAGGGGTGAGTGATCCACCGTCCGGAGGGGAGACCCCGTGACCATGACCGCGACCAGACCTAACGCGACCGGCGTCCCCGGCTACAGCGAGACCCTGCTGTGCAAGCCGGAGTCCGTCCGACGCGCCCGACGGCTCGTTGACACGGCCTTGGACACATGGGGGCTCGACGCCTTGATCGATGAAGTGTCGGTGGTTGCCTCTGAGCTGGTGACCAACGCCGTGCAGCACTCGAAGTGTCGCCGTCTGCGGTTTCGAGTCAGCCGACCAGCTCACGGCCGGGTACTCGTCACCGTCACCGACAGGTCTTTCGCCCGGCCCATCCTCCGGGCGCCATGCGCGCAGGACACACACGGCCGCGGTCTGATCCTTGTCGCCGAGCTGGCCGACCGCTGGGGGACCAAACGGCGCTCCTTCGGAAAGAGCGTTTGGGCTGAACTGGCCGCCGAAGTTACGTCGAACCCTTGCCCCCCGGCCCCTCTCTGATGACGCAAGGGAGGGAGGGGCCGGGCTCGACCTGACCAACCAAAGGGCTGCGAGGCAGTGGACGTTTTCACATTCTGGACTCTCAAGCGCATCCGCTCTTACATCGGTATGCGGCGCCGGTACGACCGCTACGACTGGGTTGACTCGCTCGCCGAGCAGTCTTGTGACCCGGACCGCCCCGTCATGCGCTCAACCATCCGCTGCACGCTTCTCGGCTTCCAGGCCGAGGCCGGCGGTGCGACCGGCTTTGCAGCCCTGAAGGCCCTTCGGCGCGAACACCCTGTGGTAGCGCACCTGATCTACACGTACTTCGCCGTACTGGCGTTGTCGATCACCCTGTGCTTCGCTCTCATAGGCCCGCGGATTCGGTGAGCAAGGTGAACCCCTTCGGGCGCCGCGCACCGGCCCTTTCGCTGTCGAACGAGGAATGCAATATTCGGCGACTCCTCGCCCCGCCGAAGCGCTCACTGCTCGACCGCCTTTGCGCAGCTCTCTTCGCGGCCGAGGAATGGTGGCACCGACACGTTTCGGATCGCGAGCTGTACCGAGT
Source organism: Streptomyces sp. NPDC059788 (assembly GCF_042732265.1). Taxonomy (NCBI): domain Bacteria; kingdom Bacillati; phylum Actinomycetota; class Actinomycetes; order Kitasatosporales; family Streptomycetaceae; genus Streptomyces; species Streptomyces sp. NPDC059788. The sequence goes on from NZ_JBHWHY010000009.1 coordinate 105,145, forward strand.
CCTAGATCAGGCCCGGCTGCGGACCGACTTGGGCGCTCGCACCGAAGCCGATCCGGAGGACGTGCCCTGAAAGGAAGCCGATCCGGAGGACGTGCCCTGAAAGGGCATCAGTTGCCCGAGTCGCCCGACGACGGTGACGTGCTCGACCTCATCGGTGCCATCGGCGCCGGTATCAACGCAGCCAGGGACGAGGCCCTGTCGCCCGAAGATCGGGACCTCGCCCAAGGGATGGCAGACAGCCTCTCGGCTCATCTGCGTGACAAGACCAACTGACTGAACGCATCCGCACCGATCGCAACCGAAGAGACGCACATGACGCACTCGGACATTCCTCACGGCCAGCAGCCCCGAACACGGGTGGGGGCCCTGTTACTGCTCACCGACGCAGAAGGCCTCCTGGTTCTGATCCAGCCCAGGTACAAGGCAGGCCTTTTCCTCGTCGGCGGGGCTCGACATGCAGACGAGTCCCCGCGCGAAGCGGCGCTTCGCGAAAGCCGGGAAGAGGTCGGCCTCGAAATCGTTCCGGGTCGCAAGCTGCTCGACTACTACTCACCTCCGAACCCGAAGACCGGGGCGGAGGCCGCCGTCAACTACGTCTACGACGGCGGTGTCCTGGACGAAGGCCAGCTCGACTCGATCACCCTGGCTGTCGAAGAGGTACTGGCCTGGGATCGCGTCAGGGAGTCGCGGCTCGATCTCTTCACCACGGAACCTCACGCTGTGATCATCCGCGCCGCCTTGGAGGCACGGCAACTGAACCGCTGCTTCGACCTGGAATTTGCCCGTACCGCCCTGGGTGGCCTGACCCTGCTGCATCAGCCCGAAGGTTACGACGACACCTCGGCCGCGCAGGTGGCGCGACGCGACATAGGCGCGGTGTGATGCGCGACGTAGACGGCGTCTCAGCCACAGTATGCGGCGCGCCGACATTCGTCGCTGCTCTCACCTTCCCCTTTCTTGCCGCCACCTACTGATCAACTTGTAGACCCCCGTCTCCTGTCGCGCCTGCCCTCCGGCCCCGGCGTGGCACTGCGGCAGGAGACGGGCCTCAAGAGTCCCCTTGCGCCGTCCGGCCTTCGCATGGGGATCAGGGGACACCGGTGCCGAAACCGCGTACACGGTCCGGTGCCCCGTCCGCCCGGCCGTGCCTTTCTGAGCATGAGGTCCGACGGCCGGGCGGGTTACGGCAATACTCAATCCAGCTCCGAAGGAGAGAACCCCATGGGTGGACAGCACGGCGGCGGAACCGGCGCCGGTCAGGGCGGCAGCCAGCAGGACGACAGCAACAAGGGAGCCGGACACGGCGGTGGCGGCACCGACGAGGGCGGCAACACGTCCGACGGCTCCGGCCCCGCGACCGGCAAGTAGGCGCACGTGACAACACGCACAGAGGAGGCGGGCCCTTCGCGGCTCGCCTCCGCGCTCGTAGAAGCGGGCGCCCTGACTGCCGACTGGCTGCCTTCGTTTCAGGCGGTCCCCCGTGAGCTGTTCGTGCCTGACCGCATCTGGCCGGGCATCGCGGACGGCACCCGACAGAACGCGCTGGTGGACCGCGCCAAGGACCCTAACGCGTGGTTCCAGGCGGTGTACTCCGACATCCCTCTCACGACGCAGTGGGACGACGGCCGGCAAGCCGGTGACGAACCGGGGGTCACGCCCTCCAGCTCGAATTCCATGCCGCGCATGGTCTTCTCCATGCTCGCCGACCTGGACGTTCGAGAAGGGCAACGCGTCCTTGAAATCGGCACGGGCACAGGCTGGAACGCAGGTCTGCTCGCCCACCGGCTCGGCGGCACACAGGTGGTCAGCATCGAGTACGACGCAGGCGTAGCCAAGGACGCCGACGAAAACCTACGGCGCGCCGGTCTGTCCCCTGTGGTCATCGTGGGCGACGGCCGCCTGGGCTACCCCGGCGGCGCCCCGTACGACCGGGTCATCGCTACCTGCTCCATCAGGAAAATGCCCAGGACCTGGGCTCGGCAGACCCGCCCCGGCGGGGTCGTCGTCGCCCCGTGGGCAACCGAGTACGGCGGCGAGCACATCGTGCGCCTGGTAGTCGGTGACGCCGGAACAGCGAGCGGCCCTTTCACCCGCTCCAGCGCCTTCATGCGCCTGCGGCAGCAGCGCACGGAACGCCCGCCCTTCGCCGCCTACCTCAAAGGCCAGGAGTGGCCCGCGGACGGCACGAAGAGCACAACCACGCTTTCCCCCGCTGATATCGGTGGGTGGCTGCAACAGTTCGTGATCGGGCTGCAAGTGCCCGGGGCGTTCTGGCGGGCCGAGCGGTACGCCAACGGCTCCTACACGCTGTGGACCTACAGCGCCGATACACGATCGTGGGCATCGGCGGACTACGTACCGAACGCCGATACGTACGAAGTCGTCCAGTCCGGCCCGCGCAGACTGTGGGACGAGACGGAAGCCGCCCACCGCTGGTGGGAAGAGAACGGCCAACCCGACTTCGACCGCTTTGGACTCAACGCGGACGAGTACGGCGAGTGGGCATGGCTGGACTCCCCGGACTGCCCGGTGCCTCTTCGCAACTCTGACAAGAGTGCGTGAACGCTGCACATAGCGGACGGCCGCACGTCCGTCCTCCGAGACGTGCGGCCGACGTAGACGTATTTCCGACGGAGGCCGTCGGACAGAAGCCCGCCCTGCCCCTACCAGAGTGACAGCGACTTTACTGATCTTGTTCAGCCGCCCGTCGAACCACACCTGAGTGACGAGAATGACCCTGCACAGGGCCCAGGGCCTCCTGTGCAGGGTCTTTGTGGGGGGCGTACGCAGGTCAGGCAGCCTTGACGCCCCCCAAGCCGTCAAATAGTGCCTCAAGGTGCCGCGTTGCTCTTGCGCGGGCTCTGGGGCGCGCTTCAGCTCGGCCGCTGTCCAGTCGTCCGTTTCGACTTGAGTTCGGCCGCTGCCCCCGCCCACCGCTACCGTGCGCTCCCCCGCCCCGCACCCCGCAACGCCTCCAGCAACGCGTCCACCAGTTCCCTGTCCCTCTCCTGCGTCAGAATCCGGCGCGCCTGCTCCGGGGGGAGCCACAGCAGGCGGTCGACCTCCAGGTTCGGGTCGAAGGAACCGTGGGTGGCTTCGGCGGCCCAGTAGCGGACTTCTTTGGGGCGGCCGCCCGCCAGGTAGTGGGAGGCGGGGAGTTCGACGCCGGGCCGGCACTGCATGCCGGTTTCCTCGGCGACTTCCCGGAGGGCGCCCGCGAGCCAGTCCTCGTCCCGTTTGAGTTTGCCTTTGGGGTGCGACCAGTCGTCGTACTTCGGACGGTGGACGAGGGCGATCTCCAGCCCGCTGTTCGTGGCGGAGAACGTGGCCGTGTACGTGTACGTGTCCGTGTCCGTTGCCGCGTCCGTGGCCGTTGCCGTGGGGGAACGGCGCCACAGGACGCAGCCCGCGGCTCGGATGGGTTTGGCGGGTGCGGTCATGGCTCCGTCATCCCTTTCGCGCCGGTGGGCCGGTCTCGGGTGCCGGGGCGGGCAGCCACACCCGGCCGAACACGAAACGGGCGGCCTCGACTTCGTGGCGCTGGTCGGCGTGGAGGACGCCGAGCGCGTAGGCGGTGGCCGGGGCGATGCGCGGGGTGCGGGCCGCGGTGGCCGCCGCCGAGGCCGCCTCGGCGGCGTCGCGGTGGCGTTCGAGGGCCCGGCCGGCCTCGGCGAGACGGGGGTCGGTGTCGTCGGGGTCGGTGATTTCCCGGGCGTAGCGGCTGAGGCGGGCGAGCAGGCGTACCTGGTGCCAGGGAGCGTCCTGCCGGGGGTCGGCGGTGAGCGCGTCGGCGTTGTACGCGTGTCCGGCGCGGGCGAGCGGCAGGGCCGCGACGCCCTCCGCGAGGAGCCGGTGGGCCTGTTCGGCCAGCGGGACCAGCACGTCCTCGGCGGGCCGGTCGGCCGCCGGGGCGAGCGGGGCTTCCGAGGCGAGTACGGCGACGGCGTCGGCGACGGCGTGGAAGCGGGAGGAGCCGAGCGCCTGAAGGGCGGCGGAGTGCGCGCGGGTACGGGCGAGGGTGATCTGCCGTTCCAGCAGGGCGCCGGCCCGTGCGGCCCCGGTGGAGAGCATGGCGTCGGCCTCGGCGGCGTCCGCCGCGTCCCGCCCGGAGCCGACGGGCGGGACGTCGAAGGGGGCGGTGGAGGCGGGTGCGCCACCGGTGCCCGCGCGGGTGGCGCCCGGGTCGCGCTCGGCCCGCCCCGTGAGCCGCTGCAACGCCCCCATCAGCCGGTCCAGCCGCTCCGTACTGGCGTGCTCGCGGGCCAGCGTGCCGGACAGCCAGGCCAGTTCGCCCCGCAGGTGGTCGGCCCATTTCTCGTCCGTGAGCGGGCGGAAGGTGTGCAGCGCGCCGCCGATCCGCCGGGCGGCGGAGCGCAGTTGGCGGGCCGCCTCGCGGGTGCCTTCCGCGTCCGGGCCGCTCTCGCGGTGGTAGCGCAGGCTGCGCAGGAAGTCCGCCGCCTGGTGGTGCAGGTAGGCGGCGAGGACTTCGCGGGCGGTGCGTCCGGTAAGTGCCGTGCCACCGGCCGGGTACGGGCGTGACCGGCCGCCGGGGCGTACCGGCGCCCCGGCGCGTGCCGGGCCGTCGGCCACCGCGGCAGGCGCGCCGCCGGGCCCGGCGGGCTCGTAGCGGAGCGGGGGAAAGTCATGTCGCTGGGCCACGCCGGCGCCTCCGGGCGTCTATGAGCTGTTCCTGTACGTTGCGCAGCGGCGCGCCGTCCGCGTCGACCGCGTGCCGGGTCCAGTCGCCGTCCGGTCCCAGGTGCCAGGACGAGGTGGCGTCCGAGGTGCCGGTTTCCAGCAGCCGGTTGAGGGCGGCGCGGTGGCCCGGGTCGGTGACCCGTACCAGTGCCTCGATCCGCCGGTCCAGGTTGCGGTGCATCATGTCGGCGCTGCCGAGCCAGACCTCGGGTTCGCCGCCGTTGCCGAAGGCGAACACCCGGGAGTGTTCGAGGAAGCGGCCGAGCACGCTGCGTACCCTGATGTGTTCGCTGAGCCCCTCGACGCCGGGCCGCAGCGCGCAGATGCCGCGTACCCACACGTCGACCGGCACACCGGCCTGGGACGCGCGGTACAGGGCGTCGATGACGGCCTCGTCGACCATCGAGTTGACCTTGACGCGTACGTAGGCGGGCCGGCCGGCGCGGTGGTGCGCGATCTCCTTGGTGATGCGCTGGACGAGGCCGTCGCGCAGGGACTTGGGGGCGACCAGCAGCCGCCGGTAGGTCTCCCGGCGGGAGTAGCCGCTGAGCCGGTTGAAGAGGTCGGAGAGGTCCGCGCCCACCTGGGGGTCGGCGGTCAGCAGCCCCAGGTCCTCGTACAGCCGGGCCGTCTTGGGGTGGTAGTTGCCGGTCCCCACGTGGGAGTAGCGGCGCAGCATCTCGCCTTCCTGGCGGACGACGAGCGAGAGTTTGCAGTGCGTCTTGAGCCCGACGAGCCCGTACACGACATGGCAGCCCGCCTCCTCCAGTTTGCGCGCCCACTTGATGTTGGCCTGTTCGTCGAAGCGCGCCTTGATCTCGACGAGGACGAGCACCTGCTTGCCGGACTCGGCCGCGTCTATCAGCGCGTCGACGATCGGCGAGTCGCCCGAAGTGCGGTACAGCGTCTGCTTGATGGCGAGGACGTCCGGGTCGGCGGCGGCCTGCTCCAGGAACGCCTGTACGGAGGTGGAGAAGGAGTCGTACGGGTGGTGCAGCAGCACGTCGCGGGCGCGCAGCGCGGCGAAGATGTCGGGCGCGGAAGCGGACTCGACCTCGGCGAGGTCGCGGTGGGTGCCCGCCACGAACTTGGGGTACTTCAGCTCCGGACGGTCCAGGGCGCCGATCCCGAACAGCCCCGTCAGGTCCAGGGGGCCGGGCAGCGGGTAGACCTCGGAGTCGGAGACCTTCAGCTCCTGGACGAGCAGGTCCAGGACGGCGGGGTCGATGGACTCCTCGACCTCCAGGCGCACCGGCGGCCCGAAGCGGCGCCGCATCAGCTCCTTCTCCAGGGCCTGGAGGAGGTTCTCCGCGTCGTCCTCCTCGACTTCGAGGTCCTCGTTGCGGGTGACCCGGAACATGTGGTGCGCCCGCACCTCCATCCCGGGGAACAGCTCCTCCAGGTGGGCGGCGATCACGTCCTCGATGGGTACGTACCGCTGCGGCGCGGCCTCCAGGAAGCGCGAGAGCAGCGGCGGCACCTTGACCCGCGCGAAGTGGTCGTGCCCGCTGACCGGGTTGCGTACGACGACGGCCAGGTTCAGCGACAGGCCGGAGATGTACGGGAACGGGTGCGCGGGATCGACGGCGAGCGGGGTGAGGACCGGGAAGATCTGCTGGCGGAACAGGGTGAACAGGCGGGCCTGTTCCTTTTCGGTCAGCTCCGGCCAGCGGATGAGGTGGATGCCCTGGTCGGCGAGTTCGGGCGCGACGTCCTGCTGGTAGCAGGCGGCGTGCCGGGCCATCAGCTCGCGCGAGCGGGTCCAGATCAGGTCCAGCACCTCGCGGGGCTGGAGGCCGGAGGCGGAGCGGGTGGCGACGCCGGTCGCGATGCGCCGCTTCAGGCCCGCGACGCGGACCATGAAGAACTCGTCGAGGTTGCTGGCGAAGATCGCCAGGAAGTTGGCGCGTTCGAGGAGCGGGGTGGCCGGGTCCTCGGCCAGCTCCAGCACCCGCTCGTTGAACGCCAGCCAGCTGCGCTCGCGGTCCAGGAAGCGTCCCGCGGGCAGTTCCTCGCCGTCGGCTCCCGCCGCGCCTGACTCCTCGTAGTCGTCCAGGTCGGCGTCGAGGTCGGGCTCCAGCTCGGGCACCGGCACGGCGACCGCGTGCGGGCGGTGCGCGGCTATGGAGCCGACCGAGGGCTGTGCGGACGGCGGCAGGTGGGGCGCCGTGCGGGGCGGCGTCGTGTCGGTCCGTTCCGTGGCCTGGGCACTGGGCTCCTGGTTCATGACCTTATTCTTCCGCGCCGAGGGCAAAGTGAGCCTGTCGGACGGAGTCGGTACGGGACGCAGACGGCGACCGGCGGCGTTCGGGACAGCGGGCTGCATTCAGTGATGCTCGCAAGCGACGTTGAATCACCGGTAACGCGGATGTGGCGCACAGGCAAGCGGGCAGCTACTCCCCGGTGTTTACATTCCCGTGTCTTGTGCTGCGAGGGGCGCGCCCCAGGGCGCACGATGGGGCGCGCGACTGCTCCGGCGTGCGCCCCCAGGCGTGGACAGGCGTGGATGTGCCCGCAGGACGCCCCCGGCCGCCCCGGCCTCCACAGTGGTCGGGCCGACGGCCCGGCCCCGGCCCCGGCCCCGGCCCTGGCTCCAGCCCCAGCGCTTCAGCGCCGCCGCAGCACCCGTGAAGCGACCAGCAGCAGCATCAGCGCCAGCACCACGGCCGCGCCCGCCACCAGTGCGGACTCCGCCCACGCCAGCGGCCAGTGGTGGGCGACCGGGTGACTGTCGAGGTAGGCACCCGTCACCCGGTGTTCGCGCAGGCAGGCCGCGTAACCGCGGCCGGCGGGGCAGCTCTCCTCCGGCAGCCGTTCGCCCGACGCGGTGAGCAGGCCGCCGCCCCGGTACCAGGAGTCGTCGGGCAAGTCGGAGGCGTCGGTGCCGCCGGACGCCGTCCGCGTCGTCACGGTGTCCAGCAGACGCGGGCGCACGGCGGCGAACACGTATGACCAGAGGCCGGTCAGCACCGCGGTGACCGCCACCGCGGGCACCGTGCGCCGCAGCACCAGCCCCGCCAGCACGCCGGTCACCAGCGCCAGCAGGCAGTACGCGACCGGGACCGGCCCGAGCGCGGCGAAGGTGCCGTACTGGTACCAGTACGCCCCGGAGACCTCGTCCGCGGCCGGCCGCAGACACCAGGTGACCAGCGCGGACAGGACCGGAGCCGTGGTCAGTACGAGCGCCAGGGGCACCGCGCACTTGGCGGCGAACCACCGCAGCGGGCTGACCGACTGCGTCCAGGCCAGCCTGTCCGTGCCGTTCTCCAGCTCCCGGGCGAGCAGCGGGGCGCCCAGGAACATGCCGGTCGCGGCGGGCAGGAGCAGCATGACCGTGGTGATCAGGTCGATCACCTGCCCGTATCCGGCGCGGAAGGCGATGACCGCGTCCTGGGTGCCCGCGCAGGCCGGGAGCCGGGAGATCTCCGGGCAGCCCGCGATGTGGTGGCTGTCGATGTAGCCGGCCATCCGCGCCCGCAGCAGCACGGCACCGGCCGCGAAGACGATCACGAGCACGGCGAGCACCCGGGCCGCCCACCGGTGCTGCCGCCAGACCAGCCAGGTCACGCCGCGCAGCGGACCGCGCCAGACCCGTACGGAGTGCCGGACGGCGGCCTTTGTCGTGCCGGTGCTCACGTCGTGCGGGACCCTTCGGCGGTACGGGCTTCCCCTGCGGTACGGGCCTTCTCGGCGTGACGCGCCTTCTCGCCGCTACGGATCTTCTCTCCGTTACGGGCCTTGCCCCCGTTACGGGCCTTGCCGATGCCGCCGGGTGCCCTGGCGGCATCCCCGGCGGCCCTGGCAGTGCCGGGAGCCCCGCCGGTGCCGCCGGACCCGGTGGGCGTGCCGGGCGCGTGGCGCGGGCCCGCCGCGCGGGGTTCGGCGCTCGGGGCGATCAGTGCGGGTGCCTCGGGGGTCCGCAGGTAGGAGAGCAGCAGCTCTTCGAGGGAGGGGTCGGCGGCCTCCCACGGCCCGGTGACCGGTCCCTGGCGCCGGACGAGGGCGGTGAGCTGCCGCCCCGTGACGCGCGACTCGATCACCGTGTGCGCGGCGATCTCCGGCGGCAGGCCGCCCCCGCCCGCGCCCCCGGCGGCACCCGCGGCCGCGTACGGGCCCCTCAGCAGCGTGTGGGCTCCGATCACGTCGTCGGCCTCGCCGGCCACCCGTACCCGGCCGTCCGCCAGGACCAGCAGGTAGTCGCAGACACCGTCCAGCTCGGCGAGGACGTGCGAGGACATCACGACGGTGGTGCCGTGCTCGGCGACCTGGGACATCAAAAGGCCCACGATCTCGTGGCGCACGAGGGGGTCGAGATCGGCCAGCGGCTCGTCGAGCAGCATCAGTTCGGGCCGTTTGGCGAACACCAGGGCCAGCGCGACGCGGGTGCGCTGCCCGGACGACAGGGTGCCGACGCGCACGTCCAGGGGGACGCCCCCCTCCCGTACGATCCGCTCGGCCGTCTCGCGGCTCCACCGGGCCCGGTTCAGCTCGTAGCCCATGCGCAGCGTCTCGGCGACGGTCAGCCGCGGGTACAGCGGCTTGTCCTGGGTGAGGATCGCGACGTGGGCGCGGCCCTGCGGGGTGGCCGGGTCGACGCCGAAGACCGTGACGGCGCCCTCGGAGGGCCTGCGCACCCCGGCGGCCAGCGAGAACAGGGTGCTCTTGCCCGCCCCGTTGGGGCCGACGAGGGCGCACAGGCGGCCGGCCGGCAGCCGGAAGGTGCAGTCGCGCAGGGCCCAGCCGCGGCGGACCCGCAGCCCGAGGCCGACCGCCTCGATGGCGGTGTGGCCCGCTATCCGGCTGGCGGGGTCGCTCTTGCGGCGCAGCACGCTTTCCCGCCCCTCCACCGTCTCCGGCCCCGCCAGTTCCACTAACGAGGTAGTGGAAGGGTCTGCCAAGCGTGTCGCGCCTGTCAACCCGGTAGGCCTGCGGTTTCCCGGCTCAGCGGGGCGGGTGCACCAGCCGTACGCCGCACGTGACGATGGCCCCCCGCGCCCCGCCGTCGGCCGGGCCGACCTCCAGCCCGTCCGTCAGCTGCCGCACCGTCCAGAGCCCCCACCCCGTGGAACGTTCCAGTCCTGGCGGGTGGTCGGGGATGACGGACGCGTCGAAGCCCGGCCCGCTGTCACAGACGCGGCAGCACACCAGGGAGCCCTCGCGGTAGAGCCTGAGCAGTCCGCCGCCTCCCGCGTGCCGGACGGCGTTGTCGGCCAGTTCGTTGGCGGACAGCAGCAGGGCGTTGTGCCTGCGCCCGGTCAGGCCCAGGCGTGCCGCGTACTCACCGAGCACGACGCGCAGCCTCGACAGGTCGGCCGAGGTGAAGTCGGCCTCCAGGCAGCAGTCGGCAGGAAGGCCGGCGGCCGGCCCGGGTGGCCGCTCCGGGCCCCCGGCGGCTCGCCCCTGGGTCGTCGGTCCCATGCGTCACTCGCCTTCCACGGTCAGCTGCGGGATGTCGAGCGCCCCCAGAAGCAGGAACGTGTGGGCGTGTATGCCGCCGCACCGGATGACGAGGTGTTTGGCCTCGTCGGCCGCGGCCAGCAGCAGGACGGCCCGGGCGCAGTAGACGTCCAGGAAGGACAGCTCGGTGAGGTCCAGGACGACGCGCGGCGCGGCCGAGTCCGCGACGCGGCGCAGCGCGTCATTGAACTCTTCGCGGGTGGACAGGTCGGCCTCGCCGACGAGCCGCAGCCCGTACGTGTCGCGCTCGCCGTCCTCGGTGAACGGGCGCGCGAGCAGCGTGCCGGGCCGTCTCAGCAGGGCCGTGGGGTGGCCGACCGCCGCCCGGCCCAGCACGTCGTCGTCGAACCTGGTCTCGTCGTACGTGCAGATCTCGGTGTAGTGCGCGTCGGCGAACAGGGGGTGGCAGCCCTCGCTCTCCCGCCACAGGACGCGTTCGATGTCGGCGCCGTAGGACGCGACCCAGGCCATGTCGATGGCGCTGCGGACCGTGGCGTACCCCTCGTCCAGCGCCTCCTCGACCTCCCTCCGCAGCCCGGCCATCTGCCGTTCCACCGAGATCGTCGCCGGCCGCCACATCTGGTCCATGGTGAGCAGCTTCAGCTGTCCGCACTCCAGCGGCGGTCCGACCGGCGGCCCGTACGCCTCCAGGTGCTCCAGCACGGTGGTCTCGGGCAGGGCGGGATCGGCGAACAGCAGGACCCGCTCGCCGCGGGAGATGCCGGTCTGCGTGAACGAGCCGATCGTGGCCCAGCGCGATTCCTCGTCGGTGTAGCTCGCGAAAGCGTGGTCCCCCGGCCGCAGACGCTCCACCGACACGATGCGGGCGTGCTCTTCGGCGTGGAAGGGCAAGGAAATCTCCTACGTCTGCCGCCGTTTCGGCCTGGCCGTCGTACCGAGTGCTGGCGGAGCACTCAGGCCGGAGGCTAGCGGGACGTACGGCTCCCCCGCCCCGGAATGCGGGACGGCGACACGCATCGATCACTGCGCGACGAACGGCGACCGGTTGTGTCCGCTGTACGGCTGGACGCGGCGCCCTGTACGCCGGGGTCTGTCACCGCGCAGGTCAGACGGCAGCTCGCCGGGCGAACTCGACCAGCCCGGCGAAGGCGGCGGAACGCAGCGTCAGGACCGGGCCGTACGGGTCCTTGCTGTCACGGACGGGGATCACGCCACGCGAGGCGACGAGGTTCGTGGCGACCTCTACGCAGTCGCCGCCGTTGTCGCTGTACGAAGACTTGACCCAACGGGGGGAAGAGGAATCGATCATCACGGGGTGCCCTTTCGCAACTGCTCGCTTATCGCGATCGGTTGTGTCCGCTGTACGGCTGTTCGCGACGCCCTGTCGCCGTGAAGCAGGAGGCAGGCCAGAGGGGCCCGCCGCTCCGGTGAGGAAGTGACCGGGTGCCCGAGCGAACCGGCCGCGCAGGTCAGACGGCAGCTCGCCGGGCGAACTCGACCAGCCCGGCGAAGGCGGCGGAACGCAGCGTCAGGACCGGGCCGTACGGGTCCTTGCTGTCACGGACGGGGACCACGCCACGCGAGGCGACGAGGTTCGTGGCGACCTCTACGCAGTCGCCGCCGTTGTTGCTGTAGGAAGACTTGACCCAGCGGGGGGATTCGGTGGTCACGGGGCGCCCTTTCGTACCTGCTCGATCATGGCCACGGATGCCGCCTGCGACAACGCTTCGGCCTGCAACTGATGGTAGGCCGTCAGTACGGGCACCACGGAGGCACTCTCCCGGTCCAGGTTTCCTTGCGCCTGCGATTCGGCGTAGCAGATCAAGGACCGGTCCGGCAGCGTCAACAGGTTGACGGGCAGGTCAAACGTGCGGCGCTCCCCTATCCCGTACGGCGCCACCTGCAACAGCGTGTTCGGCAGGTCGGCAAACTCGACCAGCCGGGCCAACTGCGCGTCCATGACGGCGGAGCCGCCGACCTGTCGACGGATACAGCTTTCGTCCATGGCCACGAACACCATGGGGGGCCGAGGCCGCTGCAGCAAGGCCTGGCGCTCGGCCAGGAACGCGACGCGCTCATCCGCCTGTTCAGGCGTGATGGCAGCCCGTCGCACGGCACTGTCCGCCAGTACGCGCGCGTACTCCGGCGTCTGCAGCAACCCGGGAATGATGCCCACGTTGTACAGCCGGATCTCCACCGCCCGGCCCTCGTACCCGACGTACTCCGGAAATCCTTCCAGCAGGCTGCCGTGCCTGATCTCGCGGAACCCGCGCTCAAACGTGTTCTCGGTGCCGGCCAGGCCCAACGCCCGGTCCACACTGCGCGAGAACGGAAGGGTCGGAGGCTTGCGACCGGTTTCGACCGCTGAAACATGCACACTGGAGTACCCCATGTGCCCGGCCAGCTCCTCCTGGGTCCATCCGCGCCCCTCGCGCACGGTGCGCAGACGCGCCCCATAAGCCGCCTGCGGGCTGCTGTCGGGATTCAACTCCTTGCGATTCAAAGACGGTCACCGACCTTTCATGCCGAATCGACAGGTTGAAGGGCCCCCGGCTACAGGCCACGCTGAATCCCGACGGTAGTGCAACCGCTACGGAGAGGAGTGGGCTTTGTTCCGGATGCCTGCTCACGGGCCACGTGGAGCTGGACGGCCCGGTACGCGCCTGTTCTCAGTCCGGTTGACGGACTCCGCGGCTTGATCGTGTTCCGGCGCCCCCCCACGAACGGTGACAACAAGTGACCCATTCCTACCCCGACTTCAACACCGGCCCCGGCCGGGAAGACCTCACCCGGCTCATGCGCTCATGCGGACAGGACGGCGTGCTCTTTTTGCGCACCAGTGGCGGCATTGACGCCGCCCTCGGCATCCCCCACCCCGAAGGCAAGCCCATGACCGCCTCCGCCCCCGTGCCCGCGCGCAGGGAAGTCCAGATCACCGGCATCCGGAAGCACGTCGCCGAATGCGTCACCGAGATCAACGGCGCGCGGTGCGGCGCCCGTTCCAGTGTCTGGGACACCGCCGTGCACCTGAACGTGTGGATTCTCGCTCACGCGGACGAGTACGAGCACGAGAAGTTCGTGAAGCACATGGAAGACCCGGTCAACGTCTACACCAAGCCCGCCGAGGGTCAGCCGTGAAAAAGGGCGCCACCCATCTCTTCAGAGGCCGGTGGAGGGCTCCCGTTTCCCAGCCCGGAACGGCCGTGCCGGCGGGCCCCCGGAGCCCGCCGGCACTGGATCATGGGGACGACGAGGTCCCTCCGACGCGGCGTTGCCGGGTCGGAGGAACCTGGGCCGGTCGTGCGGAGGACGAGGCGGCCTGTACGCCGGGTTCTGTCGCCGGGCCCGGTCCGGACCGCTCCCGGCCCGGACCACTCCCCGCCCGTACGGCGGCGTCCCCCGTGCCCTCACGTCTCCGTGCGGTACATCAGGTCCGTCTCGTGCGTGGTGAAGCCGAGCCGCTCGTACACGGTCACCGCGGGCACGTTGTCCGCGTCGACGTACAGCATCGCCGTCGGCACGCCCTGCGCCGCCAGGTGCCGCAAGCCGATCGCGGTGAGCGCCTTGCCGAGCCCGCCGCCCTGCGCGTCCGGGCGCACCCCGACCACATACACCTCGCCCAGGCCCTCGTCCGCGTGGATCTTGGTCCAGTGGAAGCCGACCAGCCGGCCCGCCCGCTCCGCGAGGAAGAAGCCCTTGGGGGCGAACCACGGCTCGGCCTTGCGGTCGTCCAGGTCGCGCTGGGTCAGCGAACCCTGCTCGGGGTGGTGCGCGAAGGCCGCCGCGTTCGCCTCCAGCCACGCCGCGTCGTCCGTGCCCGGCTGGAAGGTCCGTACGGTCACGCCTTCCGGAAGCGTCGGCTCCGCCAGCTCCAGACCGCTCAGCGGGCGGCGCATCTGCCGCAGCTCGCGGAAGAGTGTCATGCCGAGGGTCTGGGCGAGGTGGCGGGCCGCGGAGTGGCCGCCGTGCGCCCAGACCCGCAGGCGGCGGCCGGACTGCTCCAGCAGTCCGGTGCCCAGCGCGCGGCCGTGGCCGTGGCCGCGGTGCGACGGGTGCACGACCAGCTCGGCGGCCGGTGCCTCCACGGGGTCGGTGTCCTCCAGCTGCGCGTACCCGGCGAGCACCCCGGCCTCGTCGTCCGGCCCGCCCGGCACGTACAGCAGCAGGTGCCGTACGCCCTCGCGCCGCCCGCCGCGCAGCTGGAGCCGCCCCTGTTCGGACACGGCGGGCTGCCCGTCCGTCGCCGCGGCCAGCTCGATCAGTTCGAGTACGGCGGCGGCCGCGTCCGGCGCCGGCTCGTCCGCCACCTCGATCCGGCGGCCCGTCCGGCCCTTGTCCTGTGCTGCGTCAGTCATGCCTCGAAGCGTACGGCCCGCACGCCGGTACACCCGATGCACACCGGTCCGTCACCTGTCACCCCCTGTTCCGCTACGCGCGTTGACCGTAGGCTGCGTCCGCTCGGACACCTGCCCACAAGGGAGACCCTCCTCATGTCACCGAGACCGCAGCGGCGGCGCGCGACGCGCAGACTGACGGCCGGGGCGGCGGTGCTCGCCGCCGCCGTCGGCATCACGGCCGCGGCACCGGCCGGCGCCGAATCCGCCGCCACTGCCACCGCCGCCCACGCCCGCCACACCGGCCACGGGCACGGCCACGGCGGGAGCCACGGCCACGCCTCCCGCACCGTCGATGTGCAGCTCCTCTCCTTCAACGACTTCCACGGCAACCTCGAACCCCCGCAGGGCTCGTCCGGCACCGTCGAGGAGCTCCAGTCCGACGGCGGCAGGAAGAGGGTCGACGCGGGCGGCGTCGAGTACCTGGCCAGTTCGCTCCGTACGGCGCGCAAGGGCCACCCGTACTCGGTCACCGCCGCGGCCGGTGACATGGTCGGCGCCAGCCCGCTGCTGTCCGGGCTCTTCCACGACGAGCCGACCATCGAGGCCATGAACAAGCTCGGCCTGGACGTCACCTCCGTCGGCAACCACGAGTTCGACGAGGGCCGCGCCGAGCTGACCCGCCTCCAGAAGGGCGGCTGCCACCCGACGGACGGCTGCTACGAGAAGGGCAAGCGCTTCAAGGGCGCGGACTTCCCCTACCTCGCCGCGAACGTCACCGACGAGAAGACCGGCCGCCCGATCCTCAAGCCGTACACCGTCTGGAAGCACAAGGGCGTCAAGATCGGCTTCATCGGGGTCACGCTGGAGGGCACCCCCGACGTCGTCAGCGCGAACGGCGTCAAGGGCCTGAAGTTCCACGACGAGGCCGAGACCATCGACAAGTACGCCAAGGAGCTGGACCGGCAGGGCGTGAAGTCGATCGTCGCGCTCGTCCACGAGGGCGGGCTGCCCGCCTCCACCGCGTACAACTACGACTGCGACAGCCCGGGGCCGGGCAACGGGATCTCCGGCCCGATCGCGGAGATCGCCAAGAAGGTCACACCGAAGGTGGACGCGCTGGTCACCGGCCACACCCACCAGGCGTACGCGTGCACGATCCCGGACCCGTCCGGGATGCCGCGCACCGTCACCTCGGCCGCCTCGTTCGGCAAGCTCTACACGGACACGACGCTCACGTACGACCGCCGCACCAAGGACATCGTCCGTACGTCGGTGAAGTCGGCCGCCGCGCGCAACCACGTCGTCAACCGCACCCAGCCCAAGGCCGCGGACATGACCGCGCTCATCCAGCGCTGGAACAAGCTCGCCGCGCCGGTCGCGAACAAGCCCGTCGGCTACATCTCCGCCGACATCCCCGGCCGCGGCATGGCGTCCCCGGAGACGCCGCTCGGCGACCTGATCGCGGACGCGCAGCTGGAGGCCGCCAAGGCCGCCGACAAGGGCGGGGCGCAGCTCGCCCTGATGAACCCCGGCGGGGTCCGCGCCGACCTGGCGCACAAGGCGTCCGGGAGCGAGGGCGACGGCGTCGTCACGTACGGCGAGGCCTTCACCGTGCAGCCCTTCACCAACATGACCAACGTCGTCGGCCTCACCGGCACGCAGCTGCTGACCGCGCTCCAGCAGCAGGTCAGCGGCGCGAACGCGGCGTCCCCGAAGATCCTCCAGGTGTCGCAGGGGCTGACCTACACCCTGGACCTGACCAAGTCGGGCGCCGAGCGCGTGGTCAAGGACTCGGTGCGGCTGAACGGCGATCCGATCGATCCGGCCAGGACCTACCGGGTCGCCATGAACGAGTTCCTGGCCGGGGGCGGTGACGGCTTCGCCGTCCTCAAGGAGGGCAAGGACAAGTACGTCGGGCCGTCCGACCTGGACGCGCTCACCGCGTACCTCACGGCGCACTCCTCGGCGACCGCGCCGCTCGCGCCGCCGAAGGCCGACCGGATCTCGGTCGTGAAGTAACGGGCGGGAGTTGTACGGGCGCGGCCCGGCGGGAGGCCTCCCGCCGGGCCGTATGCCTAGGGGCGTCAGCTCTTGGGCTTGGCGCCCGCGACGAATCCGATGGCGAGGTTGTGGTACGGGTACGTGCTCGCGGTCAGCCAGTCCGGGCCCAGTTTGTAGCCCACCGTCTGGTCGAACCGCTTGCGTACCTCTTCCTCCGTATCCATCACCGCTTTTGAACAACGCTTGTCCGTGATCGGCTCGGCCTGGGAGAACTTGATGGTCTCCGGGCCGACGTCGGCCTTCCCCCGGTAGTCGTTGCAGCCGAAGCTCCCGTGGAAGGTGCCGTCCTCGCCGAGGACGAAATACACCCTGCCGATACCCGGCGCCCGGTCGCCGATCCCCCACTCCTCGTCGCTGTAATCGAGCTTGCTGATGGTCCATTCACTGCCGACGAGGGGGACGGGGCGGTTCTTGTGCAGCACGAGTTTCGACCCGCGCGAGTCGGTCAGATTCACCCAGGAGTAGTTAGTGGTGATCTTCAACTTGCCGTTGAGGACCCGCTGAACGTCCTTCTCGTAATCCAGGTGCCGCGCGTCGCAGTTCTTCCCGCCGCCCGGGCCCGGCAGGGTCTCCCGGTCCCGCACCGTCACCGTGTCGCCCTTGATGTCGGCCTTCGCCCGGAACTCATGGCAGCCGAAATTCCCGGACGCATGGCCGGCGCCGTCGAACTTGACCCAGGCCGCACCGCGCGGCGCCCGCTCCAGGCCGCCGCCCTCGATGGACACCTCCCAGATGTCCCAGTGCGGCCCGGCCAGCGGCAGCGGGTTCTCGTCGTCGGTGGCCGAGGAGACGGGCGACACGGGCGAAGCCGCCCTGCCGGTCCCGCCCGGGCTTTCCTGTCCCCCCTGGCCCCCGCGGTCCGTGCCGCAGCCGACGAGCCCCGCCAACAGGACCGCGGACACCAGCACCCCGCACTGCCGCCCTCTCCCGCTCCGCGTCCATATCACTTACGCTCGCCCTCCTTCTTCGCTCTCACCTTGTCCCCCGTCTTCGCCCTGAATCCGCCGGACATGAGAGGCGTATCGGTGTCGGTTTCCACGGACACGGCATCGTGCCCCATGGAGTAATCGGCGTCCTTGCGGAATACGTCCAGCAATCCCGCCTCCACACTCTTGGAAGGCTCGTCGCACGCACGGTCGGTCGTGGTGGCCGCCTCCGAGAACTTGACGGTCCGCTCGTCGGTCTCGGCCTTCGCCGCGAAATCGTTGCACCCCAGGCTGCCGTGCACGGTGCCGTCCTTGCCGAAGACGACATACACCTCTCCGATGTCCGGGGCGGCATCCGTCGTCAGATACTGGGTGTCACCCGAGATGAGCGTTTCCACGGTCCATTTCGTGCCGATGAGCGGCGCGGGACGACCGCGCTGCAACGAGAAGCCGTCCTTGCGGTCGTTGACGAGAAAGGACGATTCCCCCGACGGCCCGGGGCCGGCCCGCAGGCCGCCGCGCAGGAGCGTCTTCATGTACTTCTCGAACGTGGTGCGCAGGCGGTCGCAGGTCTGCTCGCCGCCCTCGGAAAGGGAGGAAGCGACCGTGGCGGCGGGGGCGATCTCCTCGGACACCCGGACCTGACCGATGCGCACCCGCTTCCCGGCGACCTCGGCATCGGCCCGGAAGCGGTGGCAGCCGAGGCTGCCCTCGGCGTGGCCGTTGCCGTCGAACGTGATCCAGGCCCCGCCGTGCGGCGGGGCCGTCACGCCGTCGTCGAGGCGCAGCCGCTCCACGTTCCAGTGCGTCCCGGTGAACGCGGCGGTGGGGCGGGGGCGTTCCGGCTTCGGGGCTCCGGTGTTCGTGTGCTTCGTGTCGTCGGCCGTCGTGTCGTCGGCCGTCGCTTCCGCGGTCCGCGTGGCCTCGGACGGCGTGTTCCCGGTGCCGTCCCGCGCCCCACAAGCCGGCAGTACGGCGACCAGCGCCACGGCTCCGGCCCGGACGACGGCCCGGCACCCCCGTCTTCGCCACAACTCCCTCGTCGCCATCAGTCCGCACCCCCTCCCCAATCGTCCCACCCATACCATTCACCACCCTCTCAATCCGAGCCACTCCAGGGAACCCGCCCGCACCCTCCGGCACCCCGCCGCGTTGACCGGAACGAAGAGCGCGCCGCCCGCTCCCGCCCGATACCTTCGCTTCGCGATCCGCCCCGCACTCCGCACCCCGGAAGGCACGGCACATGACCCTGTCGCCCGAACGCTCCGTCCCCTCCCCCCGCCGCCGCTCGCGTCTGCGGCCGGCCGCCATCGCTCTGAGCGCCGCGCTCCTGGGCGCCGGAGCCCCCACCGCGTATGCGGCGCTCGCCGACGAGTCCCGTCCCGCCGCCACCGCCGCGGCATCCCCGAAGGCCGCCGAAGGGCGCCCCTACATCGAAACCAGCCTGCTGTTCGGCACCGCCCGGCCCGACGGCGGCCCGCCGGTCACGGACAAGGAATTCCACGCCTTCATCGACGCGTTCGTCACCCCGCGCTTCCCCGGCGGGCTCACCGTCCAGGACGGGTACGGCCAGTACCGCGACGCGCACGGCACGATCGAGCGGGAGCGCTCGTACGAGCTGATCCTGCTCTATCCGACGTCCGAGGCCCGGCCCAACGGTCCCAAGATCGAGCAGATCCGCGCCGCCTACCTGAAGCGCTTCGGCCAGGAGTCCGTGGCCCGTATCGACGACCGCGCACGGGTCGACTTCTGACCGGCGGCGCCCCGAGCCCGTACAACATGTTCACCTGGGGGTGAACATGAGCTAGGGTGGCGGCATCCCCGCCGGTGTGGACCGGATCGGCCCGGACCGGTCCGGCCGGGCCGACGATCCGCCACCACAGCAACGAGGTTGAGGGACATGCCGACTCTGGGAATCATCGGAAGCGGACGCGTCGGCACGGCGGTCGCCCGGCTGGCGGTGGCGGCCGGCATCCCGGTCGTGGTCGCCAACTCCCGCGGCCCGCACAGCCTCGCCGGGCTGACCGGCCGGCTGGGTCCGCTGGCCACCGCGGGCACCGCCGAGGAGGCCGCGCAGGCCGGCGGACTCGTCGTGGCGTCCGTACCGCTGACGGCCGTCCCCGCCCTGCCGGCGGCCGCCCTGCGGGGCCGGACCGTGCTGGACACCATCAACTACCACCCGGCCCGCGACGGCCGGATCATCCCGCTCGACCGCGAGGAACTGACCACCGGCGAACTCGTCCGCCGGCACCTGCCCGGAGCCCGCCTGGTCAAGGCGTTCAACAACATCCTGGCGCACCACCTCCCCCAACTCGCGCGCCCCACCGGCGCACCGGACCGCACCGCGCTGCCGATCGCCGGCGACGAGGCCTGGTCCAAGGCCGCGGCGGCGGCCCTGATCGACCGGCTCGGCTTCGACACGGTCGACGCCGGACCGCTGGCCGCGTGCTGGCGGTTCGAGCCGGAGTCCACCGCCTGCACCCGGATGTACGCCGCCGACCCGGACGTCCCGCGCGAGGGCCTGGCCGACGTCCCCGGCCTCCCCGTCCCCGCCGAAGGCCTGCGCGCCGCCCTCACCCACGCCCGGCGCGTACGCGTCGCCGACCGCACGTACTGACCGACGCGCCCACGCGCTCTGCGACCCCCCCTTTCAGCCTCCTACTTGGCGGCCTCCGCGAGCGTGTGCGCGACCAGGGCGTTGGCGTGCCCGTGTCCCATGCCGTGCTCGGCCTTGAGCCAGCCGACCAGCTCCATGTGCCTGCTCAGCGGCGAAGCCCGGATCAGGCCCTTCCACTCGGCTATCGGCCGCCCGTACTTCGCCTCGATCGACGGGAAATAACTGGCCGGTCCCTTCACAGCGTTCTCAGTCATGACCGCAGTGTGGCACCGACCACTGACAACGCCCCTGACCTGCGGGGCACATGAGGCGAGACGCCTGGCCGCGGCGGTCGGGCACTCCCCTGGGCGGCGGAGGCGGATGCTACCGCGGGTGGACGCCGGAGCCGTGGGGCGCTCGTAGCGTCGGGGCATGCGATCTCAAGAGCGTTGGGCGTGGGCGGCGTTCGGATGGATGGTGACGAGTTTCGGATGGCATCTGTGGATGGGGGTGGAATACCGGCGGGCCATGGCGGCGGGGAGCGACGAGGCGCCCGTGTGGCTGTTTCTCGCCTATGACGGGTTGATCACGGCGATGTCGGCCGCCGGGGCCGTGATCATCCTGGCCACGGTGCGGCCGTGGGGCGGCCGGTTTCCGGTGTGGATGATCCGGGTGCCCCTGTGGTTCGGGGCGGTGCTTCTCGTCGTACGGGGTGTGCCCGGTCTCGTCGAGAACGTGACGACGGCGACCGGGCTCACCCCGCGCGGGCTGCTCGGGCGGGCCGCGGAGTTGGCCGATACCGGATCGGGTGCGTTCTGGACCGGTATGACCATCAATGGCTACTTCTTCGTGGGGGCGGTGGTGCTGGTGCCGGTGGCCGTCGCGTTCGAGCGGGTCGTGGCTGCCGGGCGGGCCGGCGGGGGCCGGGTCAGCGGAAGTCGGCCGCGTGGTCCTGGGCCCACTGCTCGAACGTACGGGCCGGGCGACCGGTGACCTGCCGGACCGTGTCCGTGACCGGCGCCGTCGTACCGACGGTGGTGGCGAAGAGCCGGAAGAGTTCGAGGAGGGCCTCCTTCGGGATGCCCGGTGTCGCACGCTCCTCGGCGGCCTCCTCCTCGGAGACCGTCTCCACCCGCGTCGGGCGCCCGACGGCCCGGCCGATGGCGAGGACCTGCTCCTCCCTGGTGAGGGACGCCGGTCCGGTGACGACGTACGCCTGGCCGGTGTGGGTGCCGGTGTCGTCCAGGAGGGCCGCGGCGGCGACGGCGGCGAGGTCGTCCTCGTGCACGGGCGAGGTGGCGGAGCCCGGGTGCGGGTCGCGGACGACGCCGCTCTCCCGGATCTCCCCGGCCCACTGGAGCGCGTTGGCGGCGTAGGCGCCGCCGCGTATGAAGGTCCATTCCAGGCCGGAGGCGCGTACCGCGTCCTCCACGGCGCCGTGCATCCGGGCGAGGAAGTTGTCCGCGTCCTGCGGGCCGCCGGTGACGGCTATCGAGGAGTTGAGGACGATACGGCGCACACCGGCCTTCGCCGCCGCACCGACGACGGCGCGCGCCGCGTCGCCACCGCCCGCCGCCAGGTTGAGGAAGAGCGCGTCGGCACCGCGCAGAGCGGGTTCGAGCGAGGCCGGGTCGGTCAGGTCCGCCCGTACCGTCTCGGCCCCGGACGGCAGCGCGGCCCGCTCGGGGTCGCGGGTCAGGGCGCGTACGGAGGCGCCCTCCGCGAGCAGCCGCCCGACCAGACTGCGGCCGATGTTGCCGGTGGCCCCGGATACTACGATCATCGCTGCGCTCCTTCAGGAAGCGTGGTCACCCGTCGTATGCCTGCTGACTCGGACCAACACCGGGCCGCGCGGGAAATTCCCGGCGGCGGCCTCCGGCGGGCCGCGCACCGCCCCGCGCACCGGCGGGTTTTGGCCAAGCGGGCGGGACAAGCCCGCGTATACCTCACTTACCACCAGTAAGACTTGCGTTCGAGGGTCGTGCGCATGGTGGGATGGCCTGATGCGCATCCCCACACGCATACCCTCACCCTCCTCGAAAACCTCCCCCACACCGGACACATCGGAAGCACGGACAGCGGCAGCGGACCGGCGCTCTCCCACCGCAGCCGCTCGTGACGAACAGGGCAGCGCGGGCGATATGGGCATCAAGGACGGCGGTCCCGACGCCGGCGGCCGCGAGCCGGGCGACACCGCCCGCTTCGAGAAGATCAATCCGTACGCCGACCTGGCCGCGCTCGCCGACCCCGAGCCGGAACCCGGCGCGGGCCCCGAGGCCGGTCCGGCGCCGCTGACCCGGCGTACGTACCTCAACGAGCGCGACGACAGCGACGACCCGCTGGGCCTGGGCCTGCGCTCCGACGAGGACGATCCGCACGCCTGGAGGCCGCCCAACCACCGCGGCCGCAAGCGCGGCATCCGCCGGTTCGCGGCGGTGTCGAAGACGGTGAAGCTGCTGATCGCGGTGCTGGTGTGTGTGGCGTTCCTGGCGCTGTCGGACCGGTTCGCGGTGCTGTACGCGCAGAACAAGGCCGAGGAGAAGCTGAAGGAGTCGCTGCACCTGAACGCCAACCCGGAAGTGGACATCAAGGGCTTCCCCTTCCTGACGCAGGTGCTCGGCAAGCGGCTCGACCAGGTCGACGTCACCGTGCCCGACCTGGCGGCCGACCGGGTGTCGCTGGCCAAGGTCGAGGCGAGCGCGCGGGACGTCCGGCTCGACGGCGACCTGCCCGCGTCCATCAGTGGCGCGACGGTCGGCACCATGCGCGGCACGGTGCTGCTGTCGTTCGACGACATGAACCGGGAGCTGGGCGCCTCGCAGGTACGTTTCAGCGAGCTGGGCCCCAACTCCGTACGGGCGGTCGGACAGCTGCCCATCGCCGGGCACGAACTGCGCGTACGGGCGGAGGCGCACATCCGGCAGGCCGGCGACCGCGGGATCTCCACCGACATCAGCAAGATGCGCCTGGACATCGCCGACGTCGCCGTCTACCGCCCCGGCACCGGCAAGGAGGAGGGCCTGCGGCTGACCCGCAAGGCCGCGGCCGAGGTCAGCAGGCAGGCCGCCAAGGTGAAGTCGCTGCTGGGCGTGCCGGCCATCGCGGAGCGCATCGGCATCCCGCAGCAGACCATCGACGACGCGCTGCGCAACGAGAAGAAACTGCACGACCTGACCGGGGCACCGCGCTTCATCGAGCAGCTGATGAAGGTCAACCTCGTCGATGTCGTGATCGAGCACCCGTGGCTGCTCCAGAAGGTCGGCATCGACCCGAAGATCCTGGGCGCGCTGTCCGGCCTGACCAAGCCGCAGCTGGCCGACCGGCTGTCGCTGTCCTTCCGGCTGCCCGATACGCCCGGCGATGTACGCCTGCGGGACATATCCGTGGAGAAGGACGGAATCCGGGTGCGGATCTCCGGTTCCGGACTGCCGATCGGCAGCGCCGCGAAGGGCAAGAAGTAGGGCCGGGGCAGGCGGCGGCCGAAGGGGCCGCCGCGCCGCTACGGCTCCGGCAGGTCCGGCGGCGGCGTGGGCGCCCCCGGCAGGCTCAGCAGCGCCTCGGTGCCGCCGCCCGGCGCCGCCCGCAGCCCCACGGAACCGCCCGCCTGGTACGCCGTACGCGCCACGATCGACAGCCCCAGACCGCTGCCGGGAAGGCTGCGCGCGGACGGCGACCGCCAGAACCGTTCGAAGACGTGCGGGAGTTCCTCCTCGGGGATGCCGGGGCCGTGGTCGCGCACCCGCAGCTCGCCCTTGTGCAGGCTCACCTCCACCGCGCCGTCCTCCGCGCTGAACTTGACCGCGTTGTCCAGCAGGTTGACCACCGCGCGTTCCAGCGCCGCCGGCTCGCCCCGTACGTACCAGGGGTCGAGCTCGGCGGTGATGTCCAGCGAGGGGCCGCGCAGCCGGGCGCGGCGCAGGGCGGACCCGACGATGTCGTGCAGCGCCGCGACCGGTACGCAGGCCGCGCCGTCCGGCCCGGTCTCCGGCGTGCGGGAGAGTTCCTGGAGGTCGCCGATGAGCGCGGCCAGCTCCCCCATCTGCGCCTTCACCGACGCCAGCAGCGCCTGCTTGTCCTCGGCCGGCAGCTGGCGGCCGGACTGCTCGCTGCGCACCAGCAGGTCGACATTGGTGCGCAGCGAGGTCAGCGGCGTCCGCAGCTCGTGCCCGGCGTCCGCGATCAGCTGCTGCTGGAGGTCACGGGAGGAGGCCAGCGCCGCGGTCATGGAGTTGAAGGACCGCGACAGGCGGGCGATCTCGTCCTCGCCCTCGGTGGGGATGCGGATCGTCAAGTCCTCCGTACGGGCGACGTGTTCGACGGCTTCGGTGAGCCGGTCGACGGGTTTCAGGCCCGCGCGGGCCACCCACAGGCCCGCGGTGGCGGCGCCCAGCACGCCGATGCCGGTGACGATCAGCAGGATCAGCGCGAGCTGCTGGAGCGGATCGGTGACCGGCTCCATGGGGGTCGCGATGGAGATCGCGAACCGGCGGCCGTCCGCGTCGGTCAGCGGGCCGTGGAAGGGGCGGGTGATCACCCGCATCTCCTTGCCGTCGTTGGCCCGGGTGGTGTGCAGCGCTTGGTCGGATTCGCCCTTGGCCACCGCCACGTCGGCCTGCTGCACGGGGATGCGGGTCTTCTCCCACCAGGTGCAGACACTGCCGGCGGCCGTCACGATCTGGACCGTGTACTGGGTGGGCAGTTTCAGCCGGACGTCGTCCGGCACCGGGTTGTTGCACCTGGCGCCCAGCTGCTGCACGTACTCGGCGGCCACTTCCTGGCGGCTCAGCGTCTCGTCGAGCTGTTCGGTGAGCCGGTCGCGGGTCACCAGCCAGCAGGCGGCGGCAGCGGCGGCCACCGCGATCGCGACGGCGACCGCGGTGAGCCCGGCCAGCCGGGAGCGCAGCGGCAGCTGCCAGTAGCGGCGCAGGACGCGTTCCTTCAGGCCGGGGCGCGGGGCCGCGCCGCCGTCCGGGGAGGCACCCGCGCCCGGAGCCGGTCTCGCGTCGCTCATTCGGCGCCGCCCTCGGCGCGCAGCACGTAACCGACGCCGCGCACCGTGTGCACCAGCCGCGGTTCGCCGCCCGCCTCCGTCTTGCGGCGCAGATACATCACGTACACGTCCAGGGAGTTGGAGGTCGGCTCGAAGTCGAAGCCCCAGACGGCCTTCAGGATCTGCTCGCGGGTGAGCACCTGGCGCGGGTGCGCGAGGAACATCTCCAGCAGCGTGAACTCGGTACGGGTCAGCTCGACCGGCCGCCCCCCTCGGGTGACCTCCCGCGTCGCGAGGTCCATCCGCAGGTCGGCGAAGGTCAGCGCCTCGCCCTCCGCGGGCTGCGCGCCGGCCGCCGCCGCGTACGAGCTGCGGCGCAGCAGCGCGCGGATACGGGCCAGCAGTTCGTCCAGCTCGAAGGGTTTGACGAGGTAGTCGTCGGCGCCCGCGTCCAGGCCGGTGACCCGGTCGCCGACCGTGTCGCGGGCGGTCAGCATCAGGATCGGTACGGTCACGCCGCTCGCGCGCAGCCGCCGGGCGGCCGTCAGCCCGTCCATCCGGGGCATCAGCACGTCCAGGACGATCAGTTCGGGGTCGTAGGAGGCGACCTTCTCGACCGCGTCGAGCCCGTCGACGGCGCGCTCGGTGCCGTACCCCTCGAAGGCGAGGGAGCGCTGCAGCGCCTCCCGGACGGCCGGCTCGTCGTCGACGATCAGGATGCGGGCGGGCTGATCACCGTGCTCGGCGGGGCTCATCGGTGTGACTACCTCGGATGTGGGTGTGGGCGGCTGACCGGGGGTTCCGCGGTCCTGCCTGTCAGCCTTGCACGTCGGCGGCCGGGGCGCGCCGCCCGGCGCGGTGTCACCGGTGCTCCGCGGGGCGCCCGGGGCGTGCGCCGCGGAACCGTCGTGCCGGGCCGTGGCGGTCACCTCCGGGCGGCGGCCCGGGTCGACCGGGCCGGCCCCGGCGCGGCGGACCGCTTGGGGCGCGGGCGTGCCGTGGCCGCCACCTCCGTGGGGCGTTCGGCGCGGGCCCGCTCCACCCGGGCGCCGGCCTCCGCCAGGTCGAGGGCCAGGTCCAGGTCGGCGGGCCCGGTACGGGCGCCGGCACCGTGGTCGACGGACAGCACACCGGCGCTGCGCCGGTCGTCGCCCGCGCTCCAGGCGATGACGGCCGCGAGGGCGCGCCGGGCGTGGTGGACCTGGGCGGTGATCTTGCTGGCCATGGTGGCCTCCTCGTACGTGAGGTTCGGGGCGTCGGGGGAGGAAGGAGGCAGGAGGGTGGGTGTGGGGGGGTGGGGTGTGGGGGGCGCTTGGGGAGAAACGTTTCGGGTCGGGTCGGTGTCCGGACAGCCGCTCCCGCGCGGACTCCGGCGTACGTCCCGCCGTCCCGCCTCAGCTCTTGCTGCTGCCGCCCGCCCGCAGGTTGGCGAGGTCCGCCTTGACCGTGTTGATCGGGATGGCGAAGCCGAGGCCGACGCTCCCCGCCGAGCTGCTGCCCTGCGCGGAACTCGGCGAGTACATCGCGGAGTTGATGCCGATGATCTGGCCCTTCATGTCGATCAGCGCGCCGCCGGAGTTGCCGGGGTTGAGCGCCGCGTCGGTCTGTATGGCCTTGTACGTGGTCTTCGAGGAGCCGGTGTCGCCGTTGTACTGGTTGCCGCCGAACTCGAACGGCCACCGGGGGCTGCCCTGCTCCTGCTGCTGTTGTCCCTCGTCCTTGGGGACCGTCACATCGCGCTTGAGGGCGGAGACGATGCCGCTGGTGACCGAGCCGGTGAGGCCCTCGGGCGAGCCGATCGCGACGACCTCGTCGCCCACCGCCAGGTTGTCGGAGTTGCCGAGCGAGGCGGTGGTGAGGTTCTTGGCGCCCTTGACCTTGATCAGCGCCAGGTCCTTGTCCGGGTCGGTGCCCACCACGTCGGCCTTCTTCTTGCTGCCGTCGCTGAAGGTGACCTCGACCGAGTCCGCGCCGGCCACCACGTGGTTGTTGGTGACGATCTCGCCGTCCGGGGTGACGACCACGCCGGAACCGGTGGACTCGCCGCTCGCCGTCCGCGCCTTGATCTCGACTATGGCGGGGGTGACGGCCTTGGCCACCGCGGAGACGCCGCCGCCGCTGCTCTTGGCGGAGCCCGTGTTGACGGCCGGGGTGGTGGTGTTGGACCGCGGCTGGTCCGTGGCGCTGCCGATGAGTGCGGCGCTGCCGCCGCCGATGAGGCCGGAGGCGAGGGCCACGGCCGCGATCAGCGCGACGGGGCGGCGGGCGCGGCGGCGCGGCGCGGGCGCGCCGGTGCCGGTGGCTTCGGGGCCTTCCGGGCCGCCGGGGCCGCCCGTACCGCCGAATCCGGCGGTGCCGCCGGGGGCTCCGGGGCCCGCGGGGGTGCCTGCCGCCGACTGCTGCGCGCCGTACGGCGGGTGGGGCGGGGGCGGCGGGTAGCCCGCCCCGCTCGTCCCGGCCTGCGCCTGCGCCTGCGGCCCGTGAACGTAACCCTGCTGCTGAGTCTCGTCGCCGCTTCGGCGGTAGGTCTCGGTCATGTACCCGACTTTGCGAGCCGACCATGAGAACCGTCTGAGAACGTCCTGAGAGGCCCGACAGAAGTAGGTATGCCCGGTGTAAGGAAGATCAGTTACGGGCGGACCGCTCGGCGCCCGGCGTCGAGCCGACGGCGGCCGGACCGCACCCGCACGAGCCCCGGACCACCAGCCGCGCCGGGAACAGCCGCAGCCGCTCGCGCCGCGACCCGACCACCCGCAGGCCGTCGTCCAGCACCAGGTCGACGGCCGCCCGCGCCATCGCCTCCCGGTCGGAGGCGACCGTGGTCAGCGGCGGGTCGGTCAGCGCCGCCTCCTTGACGTCGTCGAACCCGGCCACGGCCAGTTCGCCCGGTACGTCGATGCGCAGCTCGCGGGCGGCCCGCAGGACGCCGATGGCCTGGTCGTCGGTGGCGCACATGATGGCCGGCGGCCGGTTCGGGCCGGCGAGCAGGTCCAGGGCGACCTGGTAGGCGTCGTAGCGGTTGTACGGCGCCTGGAAATATCGCCCTTCGAGCGACTTTCCGGACTCCTCCATCGCCCGGCGCCAGCCCTCCAGGTGATCGGTGACCGGGTCGCCGGACTTCGGGGTCTCCTCCGTACCGCCGAGGAAGGCGACGTACGGATGGCCGTGTTCCAGCAGGTGCCGGGTCGCCAGCTGCGCGCCGCCCACGTCGTCGGTCATCACGGCCACGTCGTCGATCGCGTCGGGACGGCGGTGCAGCAGCACCACCCGCGCGTCCCAGGCGTCGATCTCGGCCGCCGCGTGCTCGCTGGGGCCCTGGCTGATCAGGATCAGGCCGGCCACCCGCATCCCCAAGAAGGCGCGCAGGTAGTGCACTTCGCGCTCGTCGAGGTAGTCGGCGTTGCCGACCAGGACCATCTTCCCGCGCTCGGCGGCGGCCTGCTCGACGGCGTGCGCCATCTCCGCGAAGAACGGCTGCCGGGTGTCCGGCACGATCAGGCCTATGAGGTCGGTGCGCCGGGACGCCATCGCCTGGGCGACCCGGTCCGGGCGGTAGCCCAGCTCCTTGATCGCGGCGAGCACCCGCTCGCGCGTGGCCGGGGCGACCGGCCTCGGTCCGTTGTTGATGACGTAACTCACCACGGCGGTCGAGGTACCCGCCAGTTTTGCCACATCATCCCGCGTCACCTTGGCCACGCGCGGCAGTCTACGCGGGTCGCCTCAGCTCTTGGCAGGCCGAGCCGCGGCGGCTTCCATCCCGGCACCGGCGCGCGAGGGCGCGGAACGGCGCGCGCCCGCGCCCGCGCCGTCCTGCGGACCGTCGCCGTTCACCGCGGCCCGGCCGCCGCGCTTGCCCTGCGGGTCCTTGTCCTCCGCCGCGCGCTCGGGCTTCTCCGGCGTGACGAAGCGGTAGCCGACGTTGCGTACGGTGCCGATCAGCGACTCGTGCTCGGGGCCCAGCTTCGCGCGCAGGCGCCGTACGTGGACGTCGACGGTGCGGGTGCCGCCGAAGTAGTCGTAGCCCCAGACCTCTTGGAGCAGCTGGGCGCGGGTGAAGACCCGGCCGGGGTGCTGCGCCAGGTACTTCAGCAGCTCGAACTCCTTGAAGGTCAGGTCCAGGACCCGGCCCTTGAGCTTGGCGCTGTAGGTCGCCTCGTCCACCGACAGGTCACCGTTGCGGATCTCCATCGGGCTGTCGTCGACGGTGATCTGCTGGCGGCCCATGGCCAGCCGCAGCCGGGCCTCGACCTCGGCGGGGCCCGCCGTGTCCAGCATCACGTCGTCGATGCCCCAGTCCGCCGTGACGGCGGCCAGGCCGCCCTCGGTCACCACCAGCACGAGCGGACAGCCGGGCCCGGTGGAGCGCAGCAGCTGGCACAGCGACCGTACGTGCGGCAGGTCGCGCCGCCCGTCGATCAGTATGACGTCGGCGCCGGGGGTGTCCACCAGAGCCGGTCCCTCGGCGGGGGCGACCCGCACGCTGTGCAGCAGCAGGCCGAGCGCGGGCAGCACCTCCGTCGAGGGCTGGAGTGCGTTGGTCAGCAGCAGCAGCGAGCTCATCACCGATCACCCGCCCGGGTCCCGGCCGTTCGTTTACTGCCTTTTGTGTCCTGCACGCTTCGCTCGCCCATTACGTCTGGTTCCTCCTCGGTCCCTGCGAACGGGGCCCCTCCCATGCCCGGTCCCGGCCATGGGGGCGTATGCGGCACTGCTTCGTACGGGTGGCTCCCGGGCCCCGTTCAGGGGGCCCCGCGGAGCGCCGGTGTGCTCATCCGCGCGTGAACGCGGAGGAAAGCACAAAAGGACCCGGGGGCAACGCTGCCCGGATCCTTCTTGCCCAGCAGAATAGCCCACATGACTTCCGGACCCGAGGCCGATTTTGCGCGATCTTGTGTTCCGTCGATCACTTCGAGTGGCCGGCGCACGGCGTTGTTGACGGAGGACGGGGTCCGGGTCGAAGCCGTCCACACGCCGGTGCGCGCCCCCTCGGCCGCCCCCGCGGACGGTCTCGCCGTCGTGCTGGCGCACGGCTTCGCCGGGGCGTTGGAGCGGCCCGCGCTGCGCCGGGCGGCCGGGGTGTTCGCCCAGCATGCGGGCGTGATCACGTTTTCCTTCCGCGGGCATGGGCGATCCGGGGGACGCTCCACGGTCGGCGACCGCGAGGTGCTGGACCTGGCGGCCGCGGTCGGCTGGGCGCGGGCTCTGGGTTACCGCCGGGTCGCGACCGTCGGCTTCTCCATGGGCGGCTCGGTCGTCCTGCGGCACGCTGCGCTGTTCGGAGGGGCGCGCGGGGGGCGCACGGATGCGCGCACCGACATGGTGGTGTCGGTGAGTGCTCCCGCGCGGTGGTTCTACCGGGGTACGGCCTCGATGCGCAGGCTGCACTGGGTGGTGACGCGGCCCACGGGACGCCTGGTGTCGCGCCTGGGGCTGCGGACCCGTATCCACCCGGAGGGCTGGGACCCCGTACCGCTCTCCCCCGTCGCGGCGGTCCCGCGCATCGCGCCCACCCCCCTGCTCGTCGTGCACGGCGACCGGGACCCGTACTTCCCGCTGGACCATCCGCGGATGCTCGCCGCCGCCGCCGACCCGGCCACCTGCGACCTCTGGCTGGAACGGGGCTTCGGCCACGCGGAGAACGCCGCGCCCGAGGCGCTGCTCGCCCGCATCGCCGGCTGGACGGCCGAACGGGCGGCGCAACAGACGGCGTGACCGTGACGGCGGCCCGTACCGGGAGAGGTACGGGCCGCCGTCACGGGCGTCACGGGCCGGTGCGCACCGGCCCCGCCCCGCTCACTCCGCCTCCGCCAGCGGCTCCGCGAACTGTGCCGCGTACAGCCGCGCGTACGCGCCGTCCGCCGCCAGCAGCGCGTCGTGGCTGCCCTGCTCGACGATGGCCCCGGACTCCATGACCAGGATCAGGTCCGCGTCGCGGATCGTGGACAGCCGGTGCGCGATCACGAAGCTGGTGCGGCCGGTGCGCAGCTGCGCCATGGCGTGCTGGATGAGCACCTCGGTACGGGTGTCGACCGAGCTGGTGGCCTCGTCCAGGACCAGGATCGCCGGCTCGGCGAGGAAGGCCCGCGCGATGGTGATCAGCTGCTTCTCGCCCACCGAGACGTTGTCGCCCTCGTCGTCGATGACGGTGTCGTACCCGTCGGGCAGGGTGCGGACGAAGCGGTCCACGTGGGTGGCCTTCGCCGCCTCGATTATCTTGTCCATCGAGGTGCCCTCGGGCGCGCCGTAGGCGATGTTCTCGGCGATGGTGCCGCCGAAGAGCCAGGTGTCCTGAAGGACCATGCCGATGTTGGAGCGCAGCTCCTCGCGGGTCATCGCCTGGATGTCCACGCCGTCCAGGGTGATCCGGCCGCCGCGTACCTCGTAGAAGCGCATGAGCAGGTTGACCAGCGTGGTCTTGCCGGCGCCGGTCGGGCCGACGATCGCGACGGTCTGGCCCGGGTGGACGGCCAGCGACAGGTCGTCGATGAGCGGCTTGTCGTCCTCGTAGCGGAAACAGACGTCCTCGAAGACGACGTGGCCGCTGATGTGCTCGGGGCGCTGCGGCCGGGCGTCGTCCGGCTCCTGCTCGTCGGCGTCCAGCAGCTCGAAGACCCGCTCCGCCGAGGCGACGCCGGACTGCACCAGGTTGGCCATCGAGGCGACCTGGGTGAGCGGCTGGCTGAACTGCCGCGAATACTGGATGAAGGCCTGGACGTCGCCGATGGACAGCGCGCCGGAGGCGACGCGCAGGCCGCCGACCACCGCGACCAGGACGTAGTTCAGGTTGCCGATGAACATCATCGCGGGCTGGATGATGCCGGAGATGAACTGGGCCTTGAAGCCCGCCTCGTACAGCGCGTCGTTCTGCTTGCGGAACAGCTCGGCGGACTCCTTCTGGCGGCCGAAGACCTTCACCAGGGAGTGGCCCGTGTACATCTCCTCGATGTGCGCGTTGAGCTTGCCGGTGGTCTTCCACTGCTGGACGAACTGCGGCTGCGCCCGCTTGCCGACCTTGGTGGCGACGAACACCGAGACCGGGACCGTGATCAGCGCGACCAGGGCCAGCAGCGGCGAGATCCAGAACATCATCGCCAGCACGCCGACGATGGTCAGCAGCGAGGCGACGATCTGGCTCAGGGTCTGCTGGAGCGTCTGCGCGATGTTGTCGATGTCGTTGGTGGCGCGGGAGAGGACCTCGCCGCGGGGCTGCTGGTCGAAGTAGCGCAGCGGCAGCCGCGCCAGCTTCTCCTCGACCTGCTCGCGCATCCGGAAGACCGTGCGCTGGACGACGCGGGTGGCGATGCGGGCCTGGACGAAGCCGAAGAGCGAGGCGCCGACGTAGATCAGGAAGACCCACAGCAGGACCACGCCGACGGCGTCGAAGTCGATGCCCTGGCCGGGTACGACCGGCATCGTGCCGAGCAGGTCGGCCAGCCCGTTCTCGCCCTGTCCGCGCAGGTGGGCGACGGCCTGGTCCTTGGTGATGCCGCCGGGCAGCTGCCGGCCGACGATGCCCGCCATGATCAGGTCGGTGGCGTGGCCGAGGACCTTCGGGCCCAGCACGGACAGCGCGACGCTGAGCACACCCAGCACCAGCGCCACCCACATCACCGCCCGGTCGGGCGCCATCTGCCGCAGCAGCCGCAGCCCCGACCCGCGGAAGTTCATGACCTTCTCGGTGGGCTGGCCGCCCATCATGCGCGCGGGCCCGGCGGCCGGCGCCGGGCCGCGCCGCTGCGGGGCCTGTGGACTACTCACGCCGCCTCCTGCTCGGTGAGCTGGGAGAGGACGATCTCCCGGTACGTCTCGTTGTCCGCCATCAGCTCGGTGTGCGTGCCGGTGCCGACCACCCGGCCCTCGTCGAGGACGACGATGCGGTCGGCGCCGCGGATCGTGGACACCCGCTGGGCGACGATCACGACGGTGGCCCGGTCGGTCTCACGGGCCAGCGCGGCCCGCAGCGCGGCGTCCGTCGCGTAGTCCAGGGCCGAGAAGGAGTCGTCGAACAGATAGATCTCCGGCTTGCGCACCAGCGCCCGCGCGATGGCCAGGCGCTGCCGCTGCCCGCCGGAGACGTTGCCGCCGCCCTGGGCTATCGGCGCCTCCAGGCCGCCTTCCATGCGCTCGACGAAGTCGCGGGCCTGCGCGGTGCCCAGCGCGTGCCACAGTTCCTCGTCGGTCGCGTCCGGGTTGCCGTAGCGCAGGTTCGTCGCGACGGTCCCGGAGAAGAGGTACGGCTTCTGGGGTACGAGGCCGATGGCGGTGGCCAGGGTCTCGGGCGCGAGGGTACGGACGTCCACGCCGTCCACGAGCACCGCGCCGCCCGTCGCGTCGAACAGCCGCGGCACCAGGCCCAGCAGAGTGGACTTGCCGCTGCCGGTGGAGCCGATGACGGCGGTGGTCTCGCCGGGGCGGGCGATCAGCGAGATGTCCTTGAGGACCGGTTCCTCGGCGCCCGGGAAGCGGAACTCGACGCTCCGCAGCTCCAGTTCGCCATGCCGGCGCAGCTCGGTGACCGGGGCCTTCGGCGGGGCGACGCTGGTGTCGGTGGCCAGCACCTCCTGGATGCGCTCGGCGCAGACCTCGGCGCGCGGCAGCATCATCACCATGAACGTCGCCATCATGATCGACATGAGGATGTACATCAGATAGCTGAGGAAGGCGGTCAGCGCGCCGATCTGCATCCCGCCGCTGTCGATACGGTGCCCGCCGAACCAGACGACGGCCACGCTGGAGACGTTCACGACGAGCATGACCAGCGGGAACATCAGCGACATCAGACGGCCGGCGCGCAGCGAGACGTCGTAGAGGTCGTGGTTGGCGCCGGCGAAGCGCCCGCGCTCGTACCCGTCGCGGACGAAGGCGCGGATGACCCGTATGCCGGTGATCTGCTCGCGCAGCACCCGGTTGACGGTGTCGATGCGCTCCTGCACACCGCGGAACAGCGGGCGCATCCGCCGGATGATCAGCGACACCAGGATCGCCAGGACCGGGACGATGACCAGGATGAGGCCGGACAGCGGTACGTCCTGATTGAGCGCCATCACCACGCCGCCGACGCACATGATGGGCGCCGCGACCATCATCGTGAACGTCATCAGGACCAGCATCTGGACCTGCTGGACGTCGTTGGTGGTACGGGTGATCAGGGACGGCGCGCCGAACCGGCCCACCTCGCGGGCGGAGAAGGACTGCACCCGGTCGAAGACCGCCGTCCGGATGTCGCGGCCCAGCGCCATGGCCGTACGGGCACCGAAGTAGACGGCGCCGACGGCGCACACGATCTGCAGCAGCGTCACGGCGACCATGACGCCGCCGACGCGCAGGATGTAGCCCATGTCGCCCTTGACGACGCCGTCGTCGATGATGTCGGCGTTCAGGGTGGGCAGGTAGAGGGTGGCCAGCGTCTGGATGAGCTGGAGCAGCACGATCAGGGATATCGGGCGCGTATGGGGCCGCAGATGCGCCCGCGCCAATCGGACCAACACCTTTCGAGACTATGCGAGCGATTACCGGCGGCAATCGAATTTCCGGGCGCCACTCGAACGGGTCAGGAGGTTTTGCCAGAACTTGTCCGGACACCCGCCGGACTTGCCCGGAACGGGACCAGGCGCGGCGTACGCCATCATGGAGGCACCCTGACGACGCACGACGAACGACGATGAAGAGGCCGCCGTGACAACAACTGGCACCGTGCGCTACTGGGCCGCGGCGAAGGCCGCCGCCGGCACCGCGGAGGAGCCGTACGCGGCGGCGACGCTCGCCGAGGCACTGGCCGCGGCACGCGAGCGGCACGCCGCGAACCCGGAGTTCGCCCGCGTCCTGCTGCGCTGCTCGTTCCTGGTGGACGGCGACCCGGTCGGCGCCCGCGAGCACGCGGCCGTCCGGCTGGCCGAGGGCGGCACCGTCGAGGTCCTGCCGCCGTTCGCGGGAGGATGAGCGAGACCATGAGCGAGAACCAGCCGCAGCATCCGTACGGGTCCTACGACCCGTACCAGCCGCAGGACCAGCAGCGACCGCCGCAGCAGCCGGCGCCCGACCCACAGGCTCCGTACGGAACGCCCGGCACGCCCGGTGCGTACGAGACCGGCGGTGCGTACGGGGCGCAGGCGGCGCAGTCGTACGGCGGTTACGACGCCTCCTACGGTCAGTCACCGCACCAGTCGTACGGGCAGCAGCCGCAGCAGTCCTACGGCAACCAGGCATACGGAACCCAGCCGTACGGGCAGCAACAGCACCAGCAGCAACACCCGCAGCAGGGCTACGACACGTACGGGCAGCCGCAGCAGTCCGCCTGGCCCGCGGCGGCCGGTCAGCAGCAGCAGACCGGCCAGTACGGACAGCCGGGCCCGACCGGCCAGTCCGGCCAGTACCCCACCGGGCACGACGGCCGGGGAGCCTACGGCCAGAGCCAGGCCGGGGCCGCCTCTTACGGACACGACGCCTACGCCACGGGCGGCGGCCAGGACGACCCGCAGACCCAGATCTGGACGGCGCCGACCTGGGACACCAACGTGCTGCCCGTCATGAACGGGCCGGAGCCGGCGGCACCGGACCCGTCGGCCGCGGAGACCGCGTACCTGCCCAAGCAGAGCCCGGCGCCGGCCACCGCCCGGAGCTCCCAGCCGCAGCCACAGCCCGGCGCCGGTCCGCAGCACCGGTCCGCGCCCTCCGCCGCCTCCGGGCCTTCCGCCCACGGGCCCGAACGGCCCGCGGACGGCCCCGCGCCCGACCTCTCGCGGCTCGCGCCCAACCAGCGCGCCCGCGCCGAGGGCCGCTCGCCGATCATCCCGCCGGGCCTCCAGCCCGCCGCGGTCACCGCCGCGCTGGCCCTGCTCCTCGCCCTCGCCGCCCCGCTGCCGCGGGCGGCCCTGATGGTGCCGGTGATACTGCTCCAGGCCGTCACCGCCGCGGGCTGGTTCCGCCTCAACGGCATGTGGCCGGCCCGGCAGGGCATCGCGCTCGCCTTCCTCGCGGGCGTCACCACCGATATCGCGCTGCTGGCCACCAAGCGCGACCAGGCGCCCGTGGTCGCCATCGGCACCCTCGGCGTCTGGTGCCTGTTCATCCTGATCCTCCAGCTGCGCAACCGCAGCAGCGCGGACGAGCGGATGTACGCGCTGACCGCCGGGCTGACCTCAACCGCCCTCACGGTGATCGCCGCCGGCCAGCTCGCCGCCACGGCCGCGGCGGTGACGGTGGGCTGCGTCGCGGTCGCCGTGACGACCCTCGCCCGCGCGCTGCCCCTGCCGCAGCCCGCCTCCCTGGCCGTCGCCCTGCTCGGCGGCGCGGGCGCGGGCATCGCGGCCGGCCGGCTCACCGACCTGGGCGCGGCCGGCGCCCTGCTGGGCCTGATCGCGGGCGGCTGCGCCCTGATCGGCCTCCGTGTGGCCAGCTACGACTACCCGTCCCGCTTCGTCCACCTGACCGCGGGCGTGGCCCTGCCCCTGACCCTGGCGGCCCCGGCGATCTACGTACTGGGGCGGGCACTGGCGTAAGCGCGTGCGGGCCCGGCGCCACCCGGGCCCGCACGATCAAGCCCGTCCGGCGTTTGAGGACACAGTGACCCGGAGGACACAGCGACCGGCGGCAGGCCGGTCCGCGGCTCGGAGCCCGGCACCGCCCCCGAGCCGCCCGGAGCATCCGTGACGAAGGCACACCAGGCCACGGAAAAGCACCGGTCCCTACGGGCCGGTTAGGCTCGCACGCAACAGACCGGGGGTCTGACCCGGAAAACCCGGGCCGATTTCGGCCCCACGCCTGGGGGTAGTGGTTCGATGCGCGCACTGCGAGTGCTGTTGGTGATCGTCGTGATACTCGGCGGCCTGTTCGTCGCCGCCGACCGGCTGGCGGTGAACTTCGCCGAGGACAAGGCCGCGGACAAGATCCGCAGCAGTCAGGGCCTGGACCGTACGCCGGAGGTCTCCATCACGGGCTTCCCGTTCCTGACGCAGGTCGCCGGCCGCAGCCTGGACGAGGTGGACGCCAGGATCGACGGTCTGAACGCCACCGCCGAGGGCCGCACGCTGCGCATCCAGGAGCT
The DNA here is from genome assembly GCF_042732265.1 of Streptomyces sp. NPDC059788. Taxonomy (NCBI): domain Bacteria; kingdom Bacillati; phylum Actinomycetota; class Actinomycetes; order Kitasatosporales; family Streptomycetaceae; genus Streptomyces; species Streptomyces sp. NPDC059788. The sequence continues at coordinate 142,214 of NZ_JBHWHY010000009.1, forward strand.
GTCGGCGCAGTTCCACGACGTGAAGCTGACCAGCGACTACTCCTCGATCGAGAGCGCCGCGAGCGCCACCGGCGAGGCCCGTATCTCGTACGCGGACCTGACCACCGCCTCGGGCAAGAACGTCAAGGTGGCCTACGGCGGCGAGAAGAACGGCAAGAGCCAGGTCAAGATCTCCCCGAACCTGCCCAACCTGCCGATGCTGAACTCGCTGGAGGTCACCGGCACGGTGAGCGTCGTCAACGGCGACACCGTGCGGCTGCGCGCCGACAAGCTGCCGGCCCTGTGCTCCCAGCTGTCCGCCTGCCGGGACCAGGTCCGCGCGCAGACCGACCACGAATGGAAGCTGAGCAAGCTGCCCGGCAACCTGAAGCTGGACAAGGTCGTCACGACGAGCGAGGGCATCTCGATCTCGGCCAGCGGTACGAACGTCAAGCTCCCCGGCTGATCCGGCCGTGCCACGACCGGGCCCGGGCACCTCCCCCCACCCCGGCCCGGTCGGCAATGGTACGAATCACCATGAATCACCCGCGCGTCCATGCACTGAGACGGCGCGTCCCGCAAACCAGACCCCCACTGGCGCGCGCCCCGCGGCGGCGCGGCCCGCGCTCCTCCTCCACCCCCTTCGCGTACCGCCATTCGGACCGACACGTCTCAATATCCGACACACCGGTGACACGTCCGGCCGACCCTCCCTACGATCGGTCGCATGCAGAGCTCTCTGAGCGGTCTCCGTCACCGGGGACAGGCGAATCTCACGAAGCGGCGGGCAGTCGACCTGTGCCGCGTCGCCGCCATGCTCTGTCGCACTGCCTGACGGGCGGTCCCTTCTCCCGTCCCCGCCCGGCCCGGACCACCGAGGCCGCCCCTGTCACTTCCCCCACGCAGCGCCGCGCCCCTCGCCGCAGCGCGCACCGGCGTACGCGTGCCCCGTAACTGCCCCGGAGGAGAACAACATGAGCCGTAGCGACGTCCTGGTGGACGCCGACTGGGTCGAGGCCCACATCGACGACCCGAAGGTGGTCCTGGTCGAGGTCGACGAGGACACCTCCGCCTACGACAAGAACCACATCAAGAACGCCGTCCGCATCGACTGGAAGCAGGACCTCCAGGACCCGGTGCGCCGCGACTTCGTCGACCAGGCGGGCTTCGAGAAGCTGCTCTCCGCGAAGGGCATCGCCAACGACGACACCGTCGTCCTCTACGGCGGCAACAACAACTGGTTCGCCTCCTACGCCTACTGGTACTTCAAGCTGTACGGCCACGACAGCGTCAAGCTGCTCGACGGCGGCCGCAAGAAGTGGGAGCTGGACTCCCGCGACCTGGTGGACGGCTCGCAGGTGCCCAACCGCCCGGAGACCGACTACAAGGCGAAGGCCCAGGACACCTCCATCCGCGCCTTCCGTGACGACGTCGTCGCCGCGATCGACAACCTGAACCTGGTCGACGTGCGCTCCCCCGACGAGTTCAGCGGCAAGCTGCTCGCCCCGGCACACCTCCCGCAGGAGCAGTCGCAGCGCCCGGGCCACGTGCCCAGCGCCCGCAACATCCCGTGGTCGAAGAACGCCAACGACGACGGCACCTTCAAGTCGGACGACGAGCTCAAGGCCCTCTACGAGGCCGAGAGCGTGGACCTGGCGAAGGACACCATCGCCTACTGCCGCATCGGCGAGCGCTCGGCGCTCACCTGGTTCGTGCTGCACGAGCTGCTCGGCCAGTCCAACGTCAAGAACTACGACGGCTCCTGGACCGAGTACGGCTCGCTGGTCGGCGTGCCGATCGAGCTCGGCGCCGCGAAGTAGGCGCACCGCCTCCCCGCACCGCCGCACTACCGCCGCAGTACCGCCTCCCCGTATCCCCTCAACTCACCAAGGAAGTACCGACATGTGTGGAGCACAGGCCGGCGGCCCGGACGCTTCGACGATCAAGCCGGGCGAGACCACGATCCAGGGCAGCGTGACCCGCGACGGCCAGCCCGTCACCGGTTACGTGCGGCTGCTGGACAGCACCGGCGAGTTCACCGCGGAGGTCCCCACCTCGGCGACCGGACAGTTCCGCTTCTACGCGGCCGAGGGCACCTGGACGCTGCGCGCCCTCGTTCCGGGCGCGACCGCGGACCGTACCGTCGTCGCGCAGCACGGCGGGCTCGCGGAGGTCGCCATCGCCGTCTGACGGCGACACCCATACGTACGCACGTACGGCCGACGGGCCGCACCCCAGGGGTTTGGACGCCTTGGCCGGGGTGCGGCCCGCCGCGCTTTCCACCCGCCCCGGCCGGATCTACGGTGGAACCATGTCCGCGCACCCGCGTCCGCCCGCGCAGCGCCGCCACCGCCGGTACTTCGTCCTGATGGGCGTGTGCATCGCCCTGTTCGTCCTGGCGTGGGGCCTCGTACGGCTGTGGTCCGTCCCGGCGGCCGTGGCGATGTGCGTGGTCGCCATGGTCATCCCGCCGTTCGCGGCGATCGTCGGCAACCGGCGGGAGCCGGGTGAGCGCTGGTGGGACGAGTCGGGCGATCCGGAGTCCGACCGGTGGTGGCGCGAGATCGACGACCACGGCTCCGGCTCGGGCTCCGATTCCGGCCCGGACTCGGGGCGCCGCTGAGCCGCGGCGCCGCCGGGCCGCCGATGACCGGCGCGGGCCGCCTCAGTAGACGAGCGCCTGCACCCCGTCCGGCATGACCTCGCTCACGAAGACCTGCGCCCCGGCGATCCGGGCCCCCTCGATGAGGTCCTTCTCCTCGATGTCCCGGCGGGCGGCGCACTGCGTGCACACCGTGATGGAGCCGCCCCCGGCCGTGATCGACTCGATCAGGTCCGGCAGCGGCGCCGCGTGCGGCAGCTCGAACTCGGCAGCGCGCCCCGGCAGCGCGAACCACGCCGACTCCCCGGTCAGCCACAGCGAGACGTGCACCCCGCTGGCCACGGCCACCGCCGCCACCGTGAACGCCTGCGAGCACCGCTCGGGCGCGTCCGCCCCCGCCGTCACCTTGATCACCAGCTTCTTCGCCATACGGCCACTTTAGAGCTCCTGCCAACGCAACCTTTCGGCGCGGTAGTTGGTCAGTTGTCCGACCGATAAACGATCATCTTGGGGGCCGCATGCAGCCGGACCGTCCTGACCAGCCACCCCGCGCGGGGTTACGCACCCGGCTCGCGGGGCGTTTGCGCCGTACGCGCCCGCTGATCGCCCTGGGCGCCGCGCTCGGCGTCGTCGGCGGCGTGGCCACGGGATACGCCGTCCAGTACGGGCGGCCGCCGACGCCGCCGGCGCCGTTGGCCGCGGGCGTGGCGGCGCAGTCGGCGCAGGCGACCGGGGACGCGGCGCCACGGCCGGCGGCCGCGCCGTGGTCCGACGGTGACCTGGAGACGCTGCTGGCGCCGCGGCCGGAGGGGGCGACGGCCGAGCGGGACAGCCGTCGCCGGCTGCGCCTGGACGAAGTCGCCGAGATGTACGAGGACGCCACCGTGCCGTTCAAGAGGTTCGCCGAAGGCGGGTTCCGGCGGGCCGTGATGGACGAGTGGCACCGCGGCAGCCTCACGGTCCGCACCGTCCTGCTCCAGTTCCACGACACGAACACCGCGATGGCCGCGCGCTACGTCCGCACGGAGTTGCAGGAACAGCGGAAGTGGTTCGGTGCCGACGTGAAACTGTCCGGGACCGCGACCGGGGAACTGCACGTGAACGACGAAACGGTGGAGGGCCTGGGCGGCGAGCCCGTTTACCAGGCCCGCGCCCTGGCACGACGCGGCGGCGTCGTCATGGAACTGATCTTCCAGGACACCGCACGGGTCGACCGGAACACCGCGACATCGCTGGCCGAGCGGCAGCTCGACCGGTTGCGGAAGGCCCCGGCGCGGGCGTCGCAGCTCACCCCCGAAGGCGCGGGCGCCGCCGCACTCCGTGCCGAGCTGCTGCCCGCCCGGGGCGGCCCCGGCCAGGGTCCCGACGCTGGCTGGTCCCGCGACGACGCCCTGTACGGCCCCGCGCGGTCGGCCATGCTGGCGGCGGAGCTGCTCAGACCACTGCCCGACGGCCCCAAGAACGCCTTCACCACCGCACTCCGCCGCCACACCGCCGAGGAGTCGGCCGTACGGACGTACCCCGGCGCCGACCAGATCCGCGAAGTGCAGCTCATCCGCCTCAAGGCGGGCGGGACGGGGAGCGGTCCGGCGGATCTCGCCGCCACGCTCGTCGGGGACGGCGTCCGCGAGGGGCCCCGGCTCCCGGACCACCCCGATGCGCGCTGTGTCCTGCCCGAACGGCCGAGTGCGGCATCGACGGCGTCGATGCTGTGCGCCGGACACGTGAAAGGCGTCCTGGTCCTGCTGACCGCGTACGGACCGAAAGAACTGGACACCGCGCAGGGGGCCCGTCAGCTCTCCCGGCAACTCGACCGGCTCGCCGCACACGGAGGCACCGCATGACCGAGAACAGCGCACCGGCCGAGGACGGGGGCAGACGCCGCCTCGCAATCCTGCCCCGCCTGATGGCCGCCGTCGCGGTCTGCGCCGTCCTCGGCACCGGCATCGCCTACGGGCTCACCTCGGCCGACCGTACCGACCTGCCCGGCCTGGGCACGCCGGACGACGGCCGCTGGACGTACCCGGAGCAGCACCGGCCGCCGCTGCCCCGGGGCGCCTCGGCCCCCTTCGCCGACCAGGCCCGTTCCGAGCGCGGCAGCCACCACGCCGACCTCGGCGCGCTGCGCCTGTCCGCCCCCGAGGACGCCACGGTGGATCTCGACAAGAAGAGCGGTGACGGCACGCCGGACACCGCTCCCTTCACCGGGGAGTACGCGGCTCCGTACGACGATCTGCTGCGGCGGCACCTGGCCGACTACGCGCCCCGGCGCACCGCCTCGCGAGGCTGGACCATGCCAGACGGCACCCGGGCCCGGGTGCACCTGCTCCAGTTCGACAGCGCCGCGGTGGCCGAGTTCTTCCGGCTGACCGTGCTGAGCGACGCGCGCGGCCCGGCCGTCTTCCTGCGGGACGCCCAGACCGTCGGACGGGACGACGCGTACAAGAAGGCCGTGCCGAAGGAGGCGGGCCCGGCCGTCGGCGGCGTGTCCGGGACCGGGGTGGAGGTCTACAAGGAGACGGGTTCCGAAGGCGATCTCTCGGTGCGGTACGCGTACGTGTTCGCCGGCGACACCACCGCCCTCATCGTCCACTCCCGCCCCGGCGGCACCGCACCGACCGCCCTGTACCAGTCCGTCGCCCTTCAGCGGCAGCTCCTGAGCTGAACCGGCGGGACCGACCTCACAGCGCCGCCACCGAGCACGCCGACTAGACTCGCTTCCGGTCCGTAATACCTCACTCCGTCCGAGGAGCGCGCTCGTGCTTGAGGCAGTCTTCACCACCCTGCTCGTCCTGGTCGCCGTCGGCGTCGTCGCCTTCGCCGGGCTGACCTGGAAGAAGCTGTACCAGGGCCAGCGCTGAGAACCTGACACTTCCCCCGATACAGATCGCCTGAGCTGATGATCGAGATCCCGTCCGACCTGAACCCGGCCCTCGTGCCCCTCGCCTTCCTGCTCGGCAACTGGGAGGGCGCCGGCGTCGCCGACTTCCCCGGTTCCGAGAAGTGCAACTTCGGCCAGGAGGTCACCTTCACGCACGACGGCCGTGACTTCCTCGAATACACCTCGCACAGCTGGGTGCTCGACGGCGAGGGCAAGAAGGTCGCTCCGCTGGAGACCGAGTCCGGCTTCTGGCGCATCGACAAGGACCGCAAGGTCGAGATCGTGATGATCCGCGACGGCGGTGTGGCGGAGGTCTGGTACGGCGAGCTGGCCGACCAGAAGCCGCAGATCGACCTGGCCACCGACGCCGTCGCGCGGACCGCGGCCTCCGGCCCGTACACCGGCGGCAAGCGTCTGTACGGCTACGTGAACAGCGACCTGATGTGGGTGGGCGAGAAGGCCACTCCCGAGGTGCCGCTGCGCCCGTACATGTCCGCGCACCTGAAGAAGGTCGTCGACCCGCGCGAGTGGGCCAAGGACATCAAGGACCTGCCGGACGACGGCATCGCCTTCTTCAAGTAGCCGAACAGACCTTCCCAGGTCACAGAGCGCCCCGCGGGGGAAGTCCGGTGAGAGTCCGGCGCTGACCCGCAACGGTGTGCGGAACCGTACGTTCCGCCAGCCCGATCACCCGCGGGGGCGCCCCTTCCCGAACAACTCGCCGTGGACTGCGAGGGGACACCGCCGCCGGCCTCGCGCCACGCGCCGTCACCCCGGACCGTACGGACGCGGCCCGAGCCGAAGGCGTACGTCCTCTTGGCCGCCTCCGCCCGAACCGAAGCCCCCGGCCCCGCCCCCGCGGACCGCGCCGGCGCCCGGCCCCGTACCGGCGCCCCGATGCCCACCGTGCCGCTGGTCGCCGGGCTCGTCCTCGCCCTGCTCGCCTCGCTGCTGTGCGGCGTCGCCCTGGGCGCCTCCGGCGTCGGCTGGGGCGAGGTCCTGCGCTACCTGGGCGCGGGCCTGAGCGGCGGCACCATCGCGCCCGACGAGGTGTCCGCGTACACCATCGTGTGGGAGCTGCGCTTCCCGCGCGCCGTGCTGGCCGCCGTCGTCGGCGCCGGGCTCTCCGCCATCGGCGTCGCCGTCCAGGCCCTGGTGCGCAACGCCCTCGCCGACCCGTTCGTGCTCGGCATCTCCTCCGGCGCCGCGGTCGGCGCCAACGCCGTACTGCTCTTCGGGGCACTGGGCGCGCTCGGCGTCTGGGCGCTGTCCGCCGCCGCGTTCTGCTCGGCGCTGCTGGCCATGACGCTGGTGTACGCGGCGGCCCGCAGCGCGCACGGCCTGACCCCGCTGCGCCTGGTCCTGACCGGCTCGGCCATGTACTACGGCTTCTCCGCCCTCTCCACCCTGATGGTCTTCGCCGCCGACCGGGGCGAGGCGGCCCGGTCCGCCATGATGTGGCTGCTCGGCAGCCTCAGCGGCGCGGGCTGGGGCTCGGTGCCGGTCGCCGCGGCGGCGGTGGCCGCCGCGCTGCTGTACCTGACGCTCTCCGCCGGCCGCCTCAACGCGCTCGCCATGGGCGACGAGTCCGCCGCCGCGCTCGGCGTGGACCCGGGACGGCTGCGCCGGGAGCTGTTCGGGGTCACGGCGGCCGTCACCGGCGCGGTGGTCGCGGTCAGCGGGGCGATCGGGTTCGTCGGCCTGATGGTGCCGCACGTGACGCGGATGCTGGTGGGCGCCGGACACCGCCGGGTGCTGGCCGTGGCGCCGCTGCTGGGCGCCGTGCTGATGGTCTGGGTCGACGTCCTGTCCCGGGTGCTGCTGGCGCCCGTCGAGCTGCCGGTCGGGGTGATCACCGCCGTCATCGGCGTGCCGACCTTCGTCCTGCTGATGCGGCGGCGCGGCTACACGTTCGGAGGCGGTGCCTGATGCGGGGCCGCGATCGCGGGTTCGGAGGCGAGGTCTGATGCGGATCGACATCGACGCGGTGTCCGTGGACGTGGCCGGGGCCCGGCTCGTGCACGACATCACCCTGCACGCCGGCAGCGGCCGGGTCGTCGGACTGGTCGGGCCCAACGGCAGCGGCAAGTCCACCCTGCTGCGCTGCGCCTACCGCGCGCTGCGCCCGGCCACCGGCACCGTACGGCTGGACGGCGCCGACCTGCACACCATGGGCGTGCGCGAAGGGGCCCGCCGCCTGGCCGCGCTGCCGCAGGAGTCCGCGACCGAGTTCGGCTTCACGGCCGCCGAGGTCGTCGCGATGGGCCGGCTGCCGCACCAGCGCGGCTCGGGGCGGCCGAGCGCGGCGGACCTGCGGGTGTGCGAGGCCGCACTTGCCCGTACCGGCGCCGCCCACCTGGCCGAACGCGCCTTCCTGACCCTGTCCGGCGGCGAGAAGCAGCGCGTGCTGATCGCCCGCGCGCTGGCCCAGGAACCGCGGGTGCTGGTGCTGGACGAGCCGACCAACCACCTCGACATCGCGCAGCAGCTGGAGCTGCTGTGCCTGGTGCGGGACAGCGGGCTGACGGTGCTGACCGCGCTGCACGACCTGAACCTGGCCGCCGTGCACTGCGACGAGCTGTACGTCATCTCCGGCGGGCGCATCGTCGCCTCCGGCGCGCCGCACGACGTGCTGGAGCCGGAGCTGCTCGCCGAGGTGTTCGGGGTGCGCGCCCACCGCGTTCCGCACCCCGAGACCGGCGCCGTCCAGCTGCTGTTCGACCGCCTGCCCGGCCGTACCGACCCGCCGGCCACCTCGTGAAGACCCCCTTGAGGACCCCCATGCGCATACGCCACCGCTCCGCCGCCCTGCTCACCGCCCTCACGCTCGCCGCGCTCACCGGCTGCGGCGCGCGGGTGGCCGAGGACGGGAAGGGGGACGCCGCGTCCGGGCCGGGGGCCGGGCACTACCCGGTCACGATCGAGAACTGCGGCACGAAGACGACGTACGACAAGGCGCCGCGGCGCGTGGTCACCAACGACGTCGGGATCGCCGACATCATGTTCGCGCTCGGCCTGGAGGACCACATGGCCGGGTACGTCATGCCGGAGTACCGGGGCAGGGTCGAGGCCGTCGCCTGGAAGGACGCGTACGCCAAGGTGCCCTGGCTCTCCAAGAAGACGATCACCAAGGAGATCGCCCTGGACGCCAAGGCCGACCTGGTCTTCGCGGGCTGGAACTACGGCTTCGGCGAGGACAGCGACGTCACCCCCGCCTCGCTGAAGAAGCTCGGCATCGGCAGCTACGTCCTGACCGAGTCGTGCCGCAACGGGACCGACGGCGGCCAGGGCAGCGCGCGCGGCGTGATGCCGCCGCTGGACGCGCTCTACACCGACCTGAAGACCCTCGGAAAGCTCTTCGACGTCGAGGACCGGGCGGACGCGCTGATCGCCAAGTACCGCAAGCAGGTGGCCGACGCGCAGGCCAGGGCGCCGAAGGACGGCGCTCGGCCCTCCGTCTTCCTCTACGACGGCGGCCAGGACAAGCCGCTGACCTCCGGCCGGTTCGCCGGGCCGCACGACATCATCACCAAGGCCGGCGGCGACCACGTCATGAAGGACCTCAAGGACTCCTGGACCACGGTGGGGTGGGAGACGGTGGTCGAGCGCGATCCCGACGTGATCGTCATCAACGACTACGGCACGCCGACCGCCGAACAGAAGAAGTCGTTCCTCAAGTCGTACGCGCCACTGAGGAACGTCTCGGCGATCAAGAACAACCGCATCTACGTCATGGACTACGCCGATCTGGTGGAGAGCCCGCGCAACCCGGCGGCCGTCACGGCCCTGTCCGGCTACCTGCGGGACGTACGCGGCCACTGAGCGCACTCCTACACTGGGAGCGTGGTGAGCAGCGACTGGCAGAGCGACCTCCGTAAACGCGGGTACCGGCTGACCCCGCAGCGCCAGCTCGTGCTGGAGGCTGTGGACAAGCTCGAACACGCCACCCCCGACGACATCCTCACCGAGGTGCGCAGGACGGCGGGCGGCGTGAACATCTCCACCGTCTACCGGACGCTGGAGCTGCTGGAGGAGCTGAACCTGGTCAGCCACGCCCACCTCGGGCACGGCGCGCCCACGTACCACCTCGCGGACCGGCACCACCACATCCACCTGGTGTGCCGGGACTGCACGGAAGTGATCGAGGCGGACCTGACGGTGGCCGAACCGTTCACGGCGACACTGAAGGAAGCGTTCGGCTTCGACACGGACCTGAAGCACTTCGCGATCTTCGGGCGCTGTGCGGCGTGCACCGCCAAGTGCGCGGCGGATGAGCCCGGGGCGGCCCCGGGCCCCGCAGCGGCGTCCGGGCCCGGGGCCGGATCGTAGATCACCACCACACCGGTCGTAGGCTGGGGGCATGCCGCGCCAACGTGAAGCCAGTCCGCTGCTGTCGCTGCCCGGTGCCGTCTCGGCCGAGGCCCCCGACGAAGGGGTCGCCGCACACTACGGCGACCTGTTCCGCGAGCAACGCGCCCTCGCGGACGGCCGCGGTCTCGTCGACCTCTCGCACCGCGGCGTGCTCACCGTCAGCGGCCCCGAGCGGCTGAGCTGGCTGCACCTGCTGCTGACGCAGCACGTCAGCGACCTCGCGCCCGGCCACGCCACCGAGGCGCTGATCCTCTCCGCCAACGGTCACATCGAGCACGCCCTCTACCTCGTCGACGACGGCGCGACGACCTGGCTGCACACCGAGCCGGGCAACGAGGAGGCGCTGATCGCCTACCTGGAGAGCATGAAGTTCTTCTACCGCGTCGAGGTCGCCGACCGTACGGACGACTACGCGGTCGTCCACCTGCCGGCCGGTTCCATCGCCGAAGCACCGAAGGACGCGGTCGTCCGGGAGACCCCGCACGGCCGGGACCTCTTCCTGCCCCGCGCCGCCCTGGAGGCCTTCGCCACCGCCAACGGGCCCGCCGCCGGCACCCTGGCCCTGGAGGCGCTGCGCGTCGAGGCGCACCGGCCGCGCCTCGGCATGGAGACCGACCACCGCACCATCCCGCACGAGCTGGGGTGGCTCGGCACCGCCGTACACCTCCAGAAGGGCTGCTACCGCGGCCAGGAGACCGTGGCCCGCGTCCACAACCTGGGGAAGCCGCCGCGCCGCCTGGTCTTCCTCCACCTGGACGGCAGCGAGGTCCACCTGCCGCCGCACGGCGCCCCCGTACGCCTCGCCGCCGACGGCCCCGAGGGCCGCCAGCTCGGCTTCATCACGACCTCGGCCCGCCACCACGAGCTCGGCCCCATCGCGCTGGCCCTCGTCAAGCGCAACGTCCCCACCGACGCGGAACTCCTCGCGGAGAGCACCGCGGCGGCCCAGGAGGTCGTGGTCGAGCCGTAGGGACGGGTGGCCGCGGCCCGGCAGCCGCGGCCTCAGACCTCCAGCAGCACCGTGAAGGGGCCGTCGTTCGTCAGCGTGACCTTCATGTCCGCGCCGAAGCGGCCGGTGGCGACCTCGGCGCCCAGCGCGCGGAGCTGTGTGACGACCTCGTCGACGAGGGGTTCGGCCGCCGGGCCGGGTGCCGCCGCGTTCCAGGTGGGGCGGCGGCCCTTGCGGGCGTCACCGTAGAGAGTGAACTGGCTGATCACCAGCAGGCCCGCACCCGTGTCCGAGCAGGACTTCTCGCCGTCCAGGATGCGCACCGACCACAGCTTGCGGGCGAGCTGCGCCGCCTTCGCCGGGGTGTCGTCGTACGTCACCCCGACCAGCACGCACAGCCCCGCACCGACGATCTCGCCGACCGTCTCACCGTCCACCTCGACGCGTGCGCCGTCGACCCTCTGCACCACAGCTCGCATACCGCCCATGATGCACGGCGCGCCCGGGACCCCGACAGCCGTACCCCACCGGGGCCGTTCGGGTGCCATGGCCATGGCTGGCCCTGCGGGCGGCCCGCCCGCAGTGGCACGATGCGTGCACGCGGTGCGTCGCGCGGACACCCTGCCCCCGCGACCGCACCGGACGAGGGGACGGAACGACTCATGAGCACTGCCGGCTCCGGGCACACTCCCGGTCCCGTACCGATCGCCCGTACGGCGCCGTCGTCGGCCCGTACGACCACGCAGGCCCAGGCGCGCCCCGGGCCGGCCCGCACGGAGGACGGTCCCATGTTCCAGGCAGGCACGGCGCCGCACCGGGCCCCGCTGCAACGCGACCGCTTCCGCCCGGTGCCCCGGCCCGACCTGCACGGGCTGAGCCTGCCCGACCTGCGCGCCCTGCGCCGCGAGGCGCAGCAGGAGGAGGCCGACCTGAGCTATGTGCGGCGGCTGCTGCAGGGCCGGATCGACATCCTGCGCGCCGAGAGCACCCGCCGTACGGCCCCGCACTCGCCGCTGCTGGACCGTCTCCCGGAGATCCTGGCGGACGGGCCGTCGCGGCACCGCTCCTCGGCCCGCCACGTGACGCTCGGCATGCCGCACAGCGAGGAGTACCGCCAGCTGGCGGAGCAGATGCTCGGGGAGGTGGAGCTGTCGGACCTCACGGCCCGTACGGACCAGGAGCTGCACGACGCGATGGGCCGCCTGGTCCGCTACGAGCAGCAGGTGTCCCGGCGGCGCCAGTCCCTGCAGCGGACCGCCGACGATTGCAGTGCGGAGATCGCCCGCAGGTACCGTGAAGGCGAAGCACAAGTAGACGACCTGCTCTCCTGACCCGGCGGCCACCCGCCTCCGGGGGGCGGCGGGTCACTCCCCGGAAGGCCGCCGATGAGCTCCCCCACCGTGACCGACGGGCCCGCCCCGGCCGGTATATCCCCCGTCCTCGCCGAGGTCGTGCGTTCGGGCTTCGTCGAAGGACGGCACCGCGGCTCGCTGGTGGTCCTGGCGGCGGACGGCAGCGTGGAGACCGCGCTCGGCGACGTGGTCTCCCCGGTCTTCCCGCGCTCCGCCAACAAGCCGATGCAGGCCGCCGCCATCCTGCGGGCGGGGCTGGACCTGTCGGGCGAGCGGCTGGCGCTGGCCGCCGCGAGCCACTCCGGCGAGGACTTCCACCTGGACCTCGTCCAGAAGATGCTCAGCGAGCACGGCCTGTCCGCCGGGCTGCTGCGGACCCCGCCGGACCTGCCGCTGGACCCGGCGGAGGCGGAGACGTACCTGGCGTCCGGGCGGGTGCGCGACCCGCTGACGATGAACTGCTCCGGCAAGCACACCGCCATGCTGGCCGCCTGCGCCGCCAACGGCTGGCCGCTGGACTCCTACCTCCACCCGGACCACCCGCTCCAGCAGCTGGCCCTTGAGGCGGTGCGAGCGGCAAGCGGCGAGCGGGTCGAGCACATCGGCACGGACGGCTGCGGGGCGCCGCTGATGGCGATCTCCCTGACCGGCCTGGCCCGGTCCTTCCGGCACTTCGTGCTGGCCGACCCGGGGACGCCGGAGCGCCGGGTGGCCGACGCGATGCGCGCGCACCCGGAGTACGTGGCCGGCACCCGCCGCCCCGACACCTGGCTGATGCGGGCGCTGCCCGGTGTGCTGTCGAAGATGGGCGCGGAGGCTGTGCAGGCGGTGGCGCTGCCGGACGGGCGGGCGCTGGCGTTCAAGGTGGAGGACGGCGCCACCCGTACCCTCGGCCCGATACTCGGCCGGGTGCTGCGGCAGATGGGTGTGGAGTCGCCGGTGCTGGACCGTATCGGGGAGGCGCCGCTGCTGGGCGGCGCGGAGCGCGTCGGGGAGATCCGGGCGGCGTTCTGAGGCCGCGCGGCGCCCGGGCTTCCGGGCGCCCCGCCCGCCCGATAATCCCGCGACGCCGGGAGCGGGCCGTGTCTACCGTACGCACATGGGCATCGAGGTGCGTACGGTCGGCGACGCGGACATCCCCGACTGGATGCGGGGCATGAACGTGGGCTTCCTGCGGCCGCCGGAGGTCTCCGAGGAGGAGATCGAGTACCGCCGCGGCCACTACGACCCGGAGCGCACCCAGGGCGCGTACGACAACGGCCGCTGGATCGCCACGTTCCGCAGCTTCCCGCAGGAGCTGACCGTCGTCGGCGGCGCGCGGGTGGGCGCCGACGCCGTCACGTCCGTCACGGTCTCCCCCACCCACCGGCGGCGCGGCCTGCTCAGCCGGATGATGGCGAACGACCTGCGCGACGCGAGGGAGCGCGGGGACGCCGTCGCCACGCTGATCGCCGCGGAGTTCCCGATCTACGGGCGGTACGGTTTCGGGCCGGCCGCCTGGTCCACCGAGTGGCACGTCGACGTGGCCCGCGCCGCGCTGGACCCGCGCCACGCGGGCCCGGACGACGGCGGCCGGGTCGACTTCGCCGACGCCGCGGAGGTGCGGGCCGTCGGCCCCGCGCTGCACGAACGGTTCCGCGCCGGGCAGCCGGGGGCGGTCAGCCTGCCCGCCGTCTGGTGGCGGACCCACACCGGCGCCGTCCGGCTCCCGCACAACCCCGCCGAGGAGCGCTTCCACGCCGTGTACCGGTCCGCGTCCGGCGAGGTCGAGGGCCTGGCCGCGTACCGGGCGGACGACGTGTGGGAGCACAAGCTGCCGCAGAACACCGTCACCGTCGACCGCCTGACCGCGACCACCCCGGCCGCCGAGCGGGCCCTGTGGCGGTTCCTGTGCTCGATCGACTGGGCCCTGCACATCAAGACGGGCGGGCGCGGGCCCGACGACCTGCTGCCGTACCACCTCGGCGACCCGCGCGCGGCACGGATCACGCAGCACGCCGACTACCTGTGGATCAGGCCGCTGGACGTCCCCCGGCTGCTGGAGGTCCGTACGTACCCGGCGAGCGGCTCCCTCGTCCTGGAGGTCCGGGACGCGGCGGGACTGGCCGGCGGCCGCTTCCTGCTGGAGGCCGGGCCGGAGGGCGCCACCTGTACGCGTACGGGCCGGAGTGCGGAACTCACCCTGGACGTCGGCGCCTTCGCGGCGCTCTACCTGGGCGACGAGTCCGCGGCACGGCTCGCCGCGCTGGGCACTGTCGCCGAGGAACGGCCGGGCGCCCTGGCGACCGCCGACCTCCTGCTGCACACGGCGCGCCGGCCGTGGTGCCCGGACGAGTTCTGACCGGTCCGCGACCGGTGGCGGACCCGCGACGCGGCGTGGGCGCCGGGTCCCCGCGCGCCGGGGCCGCCCGGCAGGTGTGCTGAATAAGGTGGCGGGGACAAGTAGAGGCCCGGGCGGGAGTTGCAGGACACCGCCTCACCACACGGCAGGAGGCCGGCGACCATGACTGACGCGAACACGGAGCCGCAGGGTCCCGACGCGACCGAGCACGCCCACGACCCCGAAGTGCTGCAACTGGCGGCCAAGGTCTTCGACCTGGCCCGGCACGGCGACACCAGCACCCTCGCCGCGTACGTGGACGCCGGGGTGCCCGCCACCCTCACCAACGACAAGGGCGACTCCCTGGTGATGCTCGCCGCCTACCACGGCCACGCCGACACCCTCGAAGCCCTGCTGCGGCGCGGCGCCGACCCGAACCGCCCGAACGACCGGGGGCAGACGCCGCTGGCGGGCGCGGTCTTCAAGGGCGAGGACGCGGTCGTACGGCTGCTGGTGGCGCACGGCGCGGACCCGGCCGCGGGGGCGCCGTCGGCGGTGGAGACGGCCCGGATGTTCCAGAAGACGGATCTGCTGACGCTCTTCGGGGCGCAGTGACGCGGGGCCGCCGTACGGGCAGGTGACGGCGGGGGCCCCGGGCGGCGGGGCCCCGCCGGGCGCGGGGCGGCGGTGCGGTGTGATCCCAGGGCCAGGCATTGACATGAACTTTGGTTGAGGTTTTAGCGTCTGGTCCGGAAGCCGATCGTCGGCTCCGTTCCACCGCTTCCAGGAGGCCCGCCATGCCCGAGCGCCCCTTCACCCTCGCCGTCATCGTCGGCAGCACCCGTGAGGGCCGGTTCGCGCCCGTCGTAGCGAACTGGTTCGCCCAGCACGCCCGACAGCGCGCGGACGTCGTCGTGGACGTCATCGACCTCGACGAGATCCGGCCGTACGAACTGCTGCCCGGCAGCGAGGAGATGGCGACCTACGCCAAGCGCGTCGGCGCCGCGGACGCCTTCGTCGTCATCACCCCCGAGTACAACCACTCCTTCCCCGCCCCGCTCAAGCACGCCGTCGATCTGCTGCGCCAGGAGTGGCAGGCCAAGCCGGTCGGCTTCGTGTCGTACGGCGGGATCTCCGGCGGACTGCGCGCCGTCGAGCAACTGCGGCTCGTCTTCGCCGAGTTGCACGCGACGACCGTGCGGGAGACGGTCAGCTTCCCGATGGCCGGCAACCTCTTCGACGGCGAGGGGCGGCTGCGCGAACCCCTGGACGCCGACCGGGCCGCGACGGTCCTGCTGGACCAGCTGGCCTGGTGGGCCCAGGCGCTGCGCGAGGCACGCGAGGCGCATCCGTACGCGGGGTGAGACCGGCCCGCGCGAGGGGCACGCTCCCGCACGGGGGTCGGGCGCGTGCCCCGCGCCCAGGCCGGCCCTGGAGACCACGCCGTGCGCGTGGCCGCCGCCACTATCCCCGCTCTTGCGCGTACCGCTCCCGGGCCGCGGCGAGCGACCGGTCGAAGCCGCGCTGCGTGGCGTCGCACCAGTGCATCAGGTCGGCCAGCACCCGCTGGAGCGTCTCGCCGGGGCTCGCGCGCCAGCCCTGCTCGGACAGGGTGTAGGTCTCCAGCGCCGCGCCAGCGCGCGCCACCTCCTCGTCGTTGCCGGCCACGCCGTCTCCCTTCGCCGCTTCTCCGAACACGAACACCGTACCAATGCAATCGCATCGGAAAAGCTCGCGGCAACCGGATTCCGCGCCCCGCCCGCTCCCCCGCTCACTCCCGGTCCGGTATCCACGCGCCGTGGAACCCGACCGGCACCCGCACCGGCAGGTGCACCCGCGCGACCGGCTCACCCGTGAAGTCCTGGGCCGCGAGGATCACCAGGTCCGTTGCGCCCCGCTCCGGGTCGTACACATACGCCATCAGCCAGCCGTCGTCCTCGGCGGCGTCCGGACCGGCCGGCACGAACACCGCCTCGCCCACACCGCCCCGCCGCGGGAAACGGCGCACCTCGCTGGTGCCGCGCTCCAGGTCGTACTTCACCAGCCCGGCACCCACCCGCTCCGTCCCCGGCAACCGCGCCACCCGCACGTCCGCCGCACCGGACTCCAGCACCGCGTACCCGTAACGGTGCGGCAGCGTGAGCCGCCGCGGATCCACCCGCGGCAGCTCCACCGGCCGCTCGTCCAGCCGCTCGCGCCGGACCCGGCCCGCCCGGAGGTCGACCGTCCAGCGCTCCAGCACGGGCGGCGCCCCGTCCGGGCCCGTCCGGCCCTTCGCGAACAGCCGCTCGTAGCGCACCAGATGCACGATGATCCGGCCGCTGCCGTCCTCCGTCTCGTACGCGTTCATCGGATGGAAGACGAAGCACGGGTCGATCTCCAGCCACCGCACGTCCGCCGCCTCCCCCTCCCGCGGCAGCACGCCCAGCCGGGCCGGACGCCCCGGCTCCCACACGTACGGGAAGGACGGCCCGACCCCGACGCCGCCCGGGTTGAACACCACCGGCAGGTCGTACAGCAGCACATGCCGCTCGGTCAGCGAGAAGTCGTGCATCATCGGCCGCCCGTCGACGGGCACGTCCACGCGCCGCCGGACCCGGCCGTCCGTCCCCACCACCAGGTACTGCACATACGGCCAGGCCCAGCAGTACGCCACACAGTGCAGCTCTTCGGTGTCCGGGTCGATGGTGGTGTGCGCGGCGAGCCCGCCCGGCAGGGTGCCCGCGAAGTCGAAGGGGCCCATCGTGTCCAGCTCGCCGCTCAGCTCGTACGGCAGCGAGCCGCCCTCGGCCAGCGCGAGCAGGCGCCCGGCGAAGCGGGTGACGTGCATGTTCGGGGCGAAGTCCATGTCCAGGTGGCGCGGCCCGTGCAGGATCTTCTCGCCCAGGCGCAGCGCCATCGCGTCGGAGCGCACCCAGCGGTTGCGGTACCACTCGGCCCGGCCGCCGCGCAGCCGCACGCCGTGCAGCATCCCGTCGCCGCTGAACCAGTGGTACGCCGCCGGGTCTTCCACGCCCAGCGGATTCGGCCCGTTGCGTACGTAACGCCCGTCCAGCTCCTCCGGAACGCGGCCGGTCACCTCCATGTCGTACGCGGTGACCTCCTCCCGCACCGGAGCGAACTGACCCCGCATATAAGGATTCCCGGCACCCGCCATCGCCGCCCGCCTTCCCGGCTCCGCCCCGCGGTGACCCGCCCGGTCACCGCCTCCCGCGGCAGCACCCCGCTCCCAATCTCCAGCCAGGACCCGGCCACGTCGAGACCATCGGCGGCCCGGCGGGCGTGCGGACGGCCGCCGCGCGCCCCTTGCCTCCCCCTCCCCGCACCCGTTCCGGCCTCCGGGCCCGCCGCGCCGCGCCTGCCCTCCGCTCCCGCCTTCGGGTAGGGTGACCAGCCCACACAGTGGACGACCAAGGAGGTGAGACCCATTACCGCTGTCCAGGCTGGGTGCTCTCACCTCACGGCAGGACGGTCCCTCCGAGGCAGGTGACCGCGAGAGCGCCCTTCGGCACCCCGAAAGGCCCGAACGCGCATGTCACTCCCCCTGTCCTCCCCCCTTCCGCCCGCTTCCCGCCCCGCCCTGGTCACCAGGCTCCGCGCGGCCGGCTGCGTCTTCGCCGAGGACGAGGCACGCCTCCTCCTCGCCACCGCCCGCACCCCGTCCGACCTCGCCGCGATGACGGACCGGCGCGTCGCCGGCCACCCCCTCGAACAGGTACTCGGCTGGGCGGAGTTCTGCGGCCTCCGGATCACCGTGGACCCCGGCGTCTTCGTCCCCCGCCGCCGCACCGAATTCCTCGTCGGCCAGGCCGCCGCACTCGTCCGTGCCCGCACCGCCGTCCACCCGCGGCCCGTCGTCGTGGACCTGTGCTGCGGAACGGGCGCCGTCGGCACGGCACTGGCGGCGGCCGCGGGCACCGACCCGTCGGGGGCGCCCGGTGCAAACGGTTCGCCCGGTGCGTCCGGTACGTCCGGCGCGTTCGGCGCGCCCGCGTCGCCCTCCCCCATCGAGCTGCACGCCGCCGACATCGAACCCGCCGCCGTACGGTGCGCCCGCCGCAACATCCCGCCCGCCACGGGCCGGGTGTACGAGGGCGACCTCTACGCCCCGCTCCCCCGCTCCCTGCGCGGCCGCGTCGACATCCTCGTCGTCAACGCGCCCTACGTACCGACCGAAGCGATCGGTCTGCTGCCCCCGGAGGCCCGCGACCACGAGCCGCGCGTGGCGCTCGACGGCGGTACGGACGGCCTCGACGTCCAGCGCCGGGTGGCGGCCGGGACGCTCCGATGGCTGGCCCCCGGCGGCCACTTGCTGATCGAGACCAGCGAACGCCAGGCCCCCCGCACCCTCGAAGCCCTCCGCCGCAACGGCCTCGCCACCCGTCTGGCCACGGACGACGACCTCGGCGCCACCGTCGCCATCGGCACCGCCCCGGCCGCTTCCCCCTGACACCGCCCCCGCGGTGGCAGCCTTCGCTCCGGCGTCAGTCGTGGGGCGGCAGATGGCCGATCTGGTGGTCGGCGACGCTCAGCGCTTCGGTGACCAGGCGCTTGAGGTGGCCGTGCTGGAGGCGGTAGACGACGTGGCGGCCGTCCTTGCGGGTGGCGACCAGACCGGCCAGACGGAGTTTGGCCAGGTGCTGGCTGACCGAGGGGCGGGCGGCGCCGGTGGCGGCGGTCAGGGTGGCGACGTCCGCCTCGCCCTCGGTGAGCTGCCGGAGCAGGGCCAGGCGGGTACGGTCGCCGAGCAGCGCCAGGACGGCCGCGGCGGTCCGCAGCCGCTCGTCGTCGTCCCGCTGTTGCATGGGGTGTGCACCTGCGGCGTGCACGCGTGCGCTCATACGCACATCGTAGGTGCCTCCCCGCCGCCCGGAACCCGCCGGGCGCGAGGGTCAGTTGGCCGCGGGCCGGGGCGGCCAGCGGTGGTGCAGGTCGTCGATGACGAAGTCATGGGCGTGCCGCCACCCGTGGCCCGTACGGCGGGCGTCGGCCAGGTGCGGGTGCCCGTGCTCCAGGCCGGTGTGGACGTGGGCGAGCCGGCCGGGGTCCGGGGCGGGCCACAGGCGCCGGGCGGCCAGCGCCGCCCCGAGGGCCACCGAGCCGAGAGCGAGGGCGGCGGCGGGCAGGCCGGCTCCGGCGCCGAGCCATCCGGCGAGCGGGTAGGCCAGCAGCCAGCAGCCGTGCGAGAGGGAGAACTGGGCGGCGAAGGCCGCGGGCAGGTCGCCCGGGGCGGCGGAACGGCGTACCAGGCGGCCGGTGGGGGTCATGACGAGCGATTCGGCGGCGCCGAAGACGGCCCAGGCGGCCAGCAGGGCCGGCCAGGTCCAGCCCCCGGGCGCGGCCCGGGACGCGGCGGCCAGCGCGAGGAGCAGGCCCGCGGAGGTGAAGGCGGCGGGCAGCATCAGGCGGCGGTCTCCGGTGCGGGCGAGGAGGCGGGGCAGCAGCAGCGCGGTGAGGATGGACCCGGCACCGTAGGCGCCCAGGGCCAGCGGTACGTCCGAGGTGCCGCGGCCGAGATGGTCGCGTACGTAGACGATGGTGTTGACCATCACCGTCGCGCCGCCCGCGGCCACGGCCAGGGTCAGGGCCAGCAGGGCGCGCAGCCGCGGAGTGGCGAAGAACAGCCGTGCGCCCCGGGTGGCCCGCGCCGCGAAGCCCGCGCCGTCCCGGTCCGCACCCGCACGTTCCCGGTTGACGGCGGGGAGCGCGGCGGACAGCACCAGGGCCGCCGAGGCGAGGAAACCGGCCACGGTGCCCGCGAACAGCCAGTTGTACGTGATCCAGGACAGCAGCGCGGCGGCCAGCGCCGGGGAGAAGAGCATCTCCAGGTCGTACGCCAGACGGGAGAGGGACAGGGCGCGGGTGTAGTCCTCCTCTTCGGGCAGCACCTCGGGGATCAGGGCCTGGAAGGCGGGCGTGAAGGTGGCCGAGGCCGCCTGGAGCAGGAAGATCAGGACGTAGACCTGCCAGACCTCGGTGACGAACGGCAGCCCGCACGCCACCGCGGCCCGGACCAGGTCGGCGCCCACCAGCAGGGGCCGCGGCGGCAGCCGGTGCGCGAGCGCGCCGATGACCGGAGCGAGCCCCACATACGCCAGCATCTTGATCGCCAGCGCGGTCCCCAGCACCGATCCGGCGTCCGGGCCGGCGATGTCGTAGGCGAGCAGACTCAGGGCCACCGTCGCCAGCCCGGTCCCCACCAGCGCGATCACCTGCGCGGTGAACAGACGGCGGTACGTACGGTGACGCAGCACGGACAGCATGCACCCTCCCGGCGAACCCGAACGCGCGATCCCCTCCACCATAGACAACATGTGCGCATAGATGCACTCGTTTACGCGTGCACGGGACGGAACGTACGGAGGGCGGGTGGCCGAGGAATCAATTCCGGCCGCAGTCGCGTGAATTCCCAGGCCGTATCCCGGCAGCCGCGGCAGCTCCGGGCGCCGACCGTTCATCAGTGGGGCCTCGTTCGCGCGAGGCCCCACGACGGGGATCAGACGGTCAGGACCAGCTTGCCCCGGAGGCCGCCGCCGTCGAGCAGCCGGTGCGCGTCGGCGACGCGCTCGAACGGGAACGTCTCCTGTACGTGGACCCGTAGCCTGCCCTGTTCGACGAGTTCGACGAGACCCCGCAGGGCGACCGGATCGGGGTCGACCGCGATGCCGCTGAAGCGCAGGCCGGCCGCCTCGTACTTGGCGATGAGCCGCGCGTCCTCATCGGCGACCGCCGTCACCAGGTGGCCTCCCGGGCGGAGCACTTCGAGCGACCGCTCGACGGTGTCGCCGCCGATCGTGTCGAGCACGACGTCGATGTCGCGGACCGCCTCGGTGAAGTCGACCGCCATGTAGTCGATCACCTCGTCGGCGCCGAACCCTTCGACGAACTCCCGCTTGCTGCCACCGGCGGTCGTGATCACGTGCGCGCCGAGCGCTTTCGCGATCTGGATCGCGACGTGGCCGACCCCGCCGCCACCGCCGTGCACCAGGACGCGGTCGCCCTCGGTCACGCCCGCGAGATCGACGAGCCCCTGCCACGCCGTCAGCCCGACCACCGGCAGCGCCGACGCCTCCACGTGCGAGAGCGACGCCGGCTTAGGTACCAGGTGCAGCGCGGGCGCCGCCACGACCTCGGCGTACGCGCTCGCCGCCCGCGGAAACAACGGCATCCCGAACACCTCGTCCCCGGGCCTGAACCGGTACGTCAGCGAACCCTCCTCGACGACGCCGCTGATGTCCCAGCCGAGGACGAACGGCGGCCGGCCGAGCAGCGGGAACTCACCGGCGCGCAGGCGAGCTTCCAGCGGGTTCAGGCCGATCGCCCGGACACGGACGAGGACTTCGGCCGGCAGGGGACGGGGCTCGGGCGCGTCCACGACGGTGAGCACCTCGGGGCCGCCGAAGGTCTGTTGGGTGATGACTCGCATGACTCTCCTGGCTTTGAAAGGGGGGAGAGATCCGAGGCTATGTTTCCGGCAGGAACCGGCAGGTACCTCTGGCGCCATGAGCGGTTTCGGCCCCGGCGATCCCTTCCTCGCCGGCTGAACGGCTCGGCCGGCGTCGAGTACGAACCCACCCCGCTCGGAGCGACGCTGACCGACCCGATCCACGCGCTGACCGAGTGGGCGACGGCGCACGGCGAAGCGGTGCTCGATGCGCTGGACGCCACTTCCGAGCCGGACTCCACTTCCGAGCCGGACTCCACTGACGGCTGAGTCCCCGCAAGGCCTGTGCGCGAAGCCACTTGGGCAGGGAAAACGCAACTTCGACAGGGCCCGCGAAGGCAGCTACCTTCACCTGGTCTTCGGCGATCACAAACGGTCGCGCGGGGCTTCCTTCAGACTGAGCCACCCGCGACGGCGGGACGAGCCCTGCCCATCCCCGCCCCCATGCGCAAGCCACCACCGAACCGGTTCCACACCAGGCACCCTCAACCAGAGAGAGACGCATGCCCCATCTTGCTCTGTACACATTCGGCGTCCTGAAGTCACCTCTCACCGATCCCGCGCCTCTCACACGCGAGTTGCGGGACAGCGGCGAGGCCGTCTACCGGACGATCAGCGGGCACCCCGGGTACCTCGCCCGTGCCGAAGCGGCGGACCGCGGCCGGGGCACACACTTCGACCTGGACTGGGGCGCATGGGGCGAGTTCGCCGTACCGGCCTGGTACGGCAAGGGCCGCACTGCGGAAACCGCCGCCCTGGACGCGACCCTCTCACTCTGGACCGGCCTGCGCCCCGCCTTCGACGCCATCTACACCGGCCTGCACCGCGCGGCGCTCAACAGGCGTTACGACTGGTTCGAGAGGACAGCACACCCGAATTACGTGTCCTGGTGGGTCCCCGACGGCGCGATACCCACCTGGCAGGACGGAGTCTCACGACTGGAACACCTCCACAGCCACGGCCCCGCACCGCACGCCTTCACCTTCCAGCACTCGTTCACCCCGGACGGGGCACCGGCCGGCATCAAAAGCACCGGGCCGGAGAGCGGTCAGGTGCGCTGACAAGGAAGCCCGGACTGTCCCGTCCCACCGGGCTTCTGCGGGCTGTGTGCGTCAGCGGACGCCGGTGCCGGCGGCGGTCACTCCGGGCCGCCCTGCCAGGTCACGCGCATCGCCTCCGGCCCCCGGATGTGCGGCCGTTCTCTCCACCTGATGTCGCGGACGGTCAGCTCCGGGGTCCTGGTGAGCAGCGCCCGCAGTCCCTCCTGGAGGTCGATGCGCCCGAGCTGGGCGCCGACGCAGTAGTGCGCGCCGTAACCGAAGGTGAGGTGCCCCCCGGGTGGCCGGGTGAAGTCGATCGCGTCGGGGTCCTCGAACCGGGCCGGGTCGTGGTTGGCCGACTCGACGGCGACGGTCAGGGCTTCGCCCGCGCGCACCAGCGTGCCGCCGACGTGGACATCCTCCCGCGCATAGCGGACGAACAGCCCGGCACCGGCAGAGGCGTTGTTGCGCAGCAGTTCCTCGGCCGCCGCCGGCAGCTCGTCCGGATTCGCACGCAGCCGGTTCCACAGCGCACGGTCGCCCCGCGTGAGAACGTAGACGCAGTTCGGAATCTGGGTGATGATCGCCTCGAACCTGGCCAGCAGCATGCTGACGACCAGCTCGATCAGCTCGGCGTCGGTGAGCCGGTCCGCCTCGTCCCGGGCCTGGACCATCGCCGACAGCAGGTCGTCGCGGGGGCGGGCCCGACGCTCGGCGATGAGTCGCTCGGTGCAGGCGCGCAGCGCACCGAACCGCCGCATCATGCCCTCGGCGCCGACGGCGCTGCCGGGCATCAGCGCCGCGCTGGTCGACTCGAACGCCTCCCGGTCCGAGGCCGGCACGCCGAGCAGGTCGCAGATGGACAGCACGCTCAGCTGCTGCGCGTAGTCCACCACGATGTCCATGCCCGGCCCGGCGTTCATCGCCGACGACAACAGCTCGTCCGCCGTCGCGCGCACCGTCGGGCGCTGCGCTTCGATACGGGATTTGCTGAGGGCTTTGACCAACAGCGTGCGCAGCCGGGTGTGTTCGGGGGCATCCAGCGTGATCAGCCCGGCCAGGTCCGTCGCTTCCTCCTGGCGAGGGAAGTCCCGGCCGACCGACATCGCGCGGCTGAACCGCGCGTCGCCCAGCACCAGCCGGGCATCCGCGTAGCGGGTGACCAGCCAGGTGGGTTCCCCGTAGGCGAGCCGCACCCGGAGCAGCCCCGCACGCTGCCGCAGCTCCCGGAACCGCTCGTTGACCTCGATGCCGCGGCCGTCGTCGAAGGGAAAGTGCTCCAGCGCCTCTGCGGCGTCGGGAAGATCGGGAACGGTCGTCATATGGGCTGCACCTCCGTCAGCCAGTCGTGCAGGTTCGCTGAGATCAGGTCGGCGTGCCGGGACAGGATGGTGAAGTGATCGGCGGGCAGCCTGCGTACGCGGTGTGCCAGTTCGGCCGGTAACGGATGTTCCTGCAAGCTGGTGGGCATACCCGCGACGGCCTCACCGGCGACCAGGTGCAGGATCGGCGCCTCCGGCAGGCCACCTCGGCTCTCTCGGAAATCACGGAGAACCGTATGACTGGTGGTACCCGATTTTCCCTAGCATCCCGTTGAGGCCGGAATGCGGCCGTCCGTATCCCCCGGGGGAGCCGTGACCATGACCACCGCACCACTTTTGCTAGCGCCCGCTTGCAATAGTTAGCACGATGCCGCACCATCGAGGCATGGCATCACTCAACGTCGGCAACCTCGGCGAGTTCCTGCGGGAGCAGCGGCGCAACGCGCAGCTGAGCCTGCGGCAGCTCG
This sequence comes from Streptomyces sp. NPDC059788, assembly GCF_042732265.1. Lineage (NCBI taxonomy): Bacteria > Bacillati > Actinomycetota > Actinomycetes > Kitasatosporales > Streptomycetaceae > Streptomyces > Streptomyces sp. NPDC059788. The sequence continues at coordinate 166,941 of NZ_JBHWHY010000009.1, forward strand.
CGGATGCCGCCGGGGTGTCCAATCCGTATCTCAGTCAGATCGAGCGCGGGCTGCGCAAGCCGAGCGCGGACATCCTGCAGCAGCTGGCCAAGGCGCTGCGGATCTCCGCCGAGACGCTGTACGTGCAGGCCGGGATTCTCGACGAGCGGAAGGTGGACGGGGTCGAGGTGCACACCGCGATCCTCACCGATCCCGCGCTGACCGAGAAGCAGAAGCAGGTGCTGCTGCAGATCTACGAGTCCTTCCGCAAGGAGAACGGACACGGGAGCGGGCGCGGCGAGAGCGACGGCTCCCCCGAGGACGAGCCCGCTCCGGACGCCCGAGAGGCCGACGGCGACCCGCACGCCACCTGAGCGACCGACCACCGCATTCCAGTTCCAGGAGGAATCACGCCATGGCCATCACCGACGACCTCCGCAAGGCTTTCACCGACCCGACCCCGCTGTACGCCTTCGCCGGCGGCGTGGATCTCGCCGCCGAGAAGGCCAGGGAGATCCCGGGGCTGGTCGACAAGATCCGCCAGGAGGCCCCCAAGCGGTTCGACGCCGTCCGCAACACCGACCCGAAGGTCGTGCAGGACCGCGTCACCAAGGAGGCCAAGGACGCGCAGGAGCGGCTGACCCGGCTGGTGGGCTCGCTCGACGCCGACCTCAAGAAGCTCAGCCAGCAGGCGCAGGACCTGGCGCTGCAGGGCGTGGGCCGCGCGGCCGAGGCCGCCGTCAAGCTGCGCGAGGGCTACGACGACCTGGCCGAGCGCGGCCGCGGCGCGGTGCAGGAGTGGCGCGGCGAGGCCGCCGAGGCGACCGAGGAGCTCGCGGTCGCGATCGAGCCGGACGTCAAGCAGGAGCCGAAGCAGGAGCCGGCGGCGGAGGACACGGCCGAGGGCGACACCGAGGCGAAGTCCGCCGCGGTCAAGAAGACCGCGCCCGCCAAGAAGACGACGGCGAAGAAGACCGCCGCGTCCGGCGAGAACGGCAAGTAGGCAGCAAGCAGGCGGCAGGCGACCGGCGGCGGGCAAGCGGTACGTGAGCAGGCCGTCGGCCGGCAGGTAGCGGCGGGCCGGGCGCGCAGCGCGTGTCCGGCCCGTTCTCCGGGTACGGTGGGCCGACGACGGACCGAGTCGAACGGGTGATGGCAGTGCTGATCTACGGGTTCCAGAACGTGCTGAGCTGGGTGCAGCTGGTGCTGGCCGTGTACGCCGCCGTGATGCTCGTCGACGCGGCCGTACGGCGGGAGGACGCCTACCGGGCGGCCGGCAAGCAGACCAAGGGCATGTGGCTGATCTTCCTGGTCCTCGCCACCGCGCTGCTGTTCCTGCTGCCGCTGATGTCGTTCCTGCCGATCATCGGGCTGATCGCCGTGATCGTCTACACGGTCGACGTGCGGCCCGCGATCAAGGAGGTCTCCGGCGGCCGGGGCCCGCGCCGCGGCGGCGGGTCGAGCTCGGACGGGCCGTACGGGCCGTTCAACGGCGGTCGGTAGACACGGGGCCGAGGCCGGACGCGGCGCGGCTTGGGGCCGGTTGCGTACGCCCCCTGCCGAGCAGGCGCAAGGCGCGGACGTCAGTTGCGTACGCGTCCCCGGTCGAGCAGCAGAACGGCCACGTCGTCCGTCAGCTCCCCGCCGTTGAGGTCCCGCACCTCCGTGACGGCGGCGTCGAGCAGCTCCTCGCCCCGTAGCCCGGCGGCCATCTGACGCCCCACCAGTTCGGTCATGCCTTCCTGGCCGAGGCGCTGGTTGCCGTTGCCGACGCGGCCTTCGATCAGGCCGTCCGTATACATCATCAGGCTCCACGAGCCGCCCAGCGCGACCTGGCGGCGCGGCCAGCGGGCGCGCGGCAGCAGGCCCAGCGCCGGGCCGCCCTCCTCGTACGGGAGCAGCCGCGGCGCCCCGCCGGAGCGGGCGAGCAGCGGCGCGGGGTGGCCGGCCAGGCACACTCCGGCGTGCCGCCCGTCCGGCGCGATGTCGACCAGGCACAGCGTCGCGAAGATCTCGTCGTCGGCGCGCTCGTTCTCCAGGACCTTCTGGAGGGTGGACAGCAGCGCGTCGCCGCACAGTCCGGCGAAGGTCAACGCGCGCCAGGCGATGCGCAGTTCCACGCCGAGCGCGGCCTCGTCGGGGCCGTGGCCGCAGACGTCGCCGATCATCGCGTGCACGGTGCCGTCGGCCGTCCGTACGGTGTCGTAGAAGTCGCCGCCGAGCAGCGCGCGGCTGCGTCCGGGGCGGTAGCGGGCCGCGAAGCGCAGGTCGGAGCCGTCCAGGAGGGGCGTGGGCAGCAGGCCGCGCTCCAGCCGGCGGTTCTCCTGGGCCAGCATGCGCGACTCGGTGAGCTGGCGCTGCGCGAGGTCGGCGCGCTTGCGCTCGACCGCGTAGCGCACCGCCCGGCTGAGGACCGCGCCGTCGAGTTCGTCGCGGAAGAGGTAGTCCTGCGCGCCGACGCGTACGGCTTCGGCGGCCCGCTCGGCGTCGGCCTCGGAGGTCAGCGCGAGGACGGCGTGGGCGGGGGCCATGCGCAGCACCGAGCGCAGGGCGCCCAGCTCGTCGCGGCCGCCGTCCTCCTGCGGCCCGGCCCCGTCGCGCTCCTGCGCTCCCGCGGAGGCCGCGCCCACGGGGGCCGCGCCGGCGGGAGCCGCGTCCGCGGGTGCCAGGTCGAGCAGGATGCAGTGCACGTCGTCGGTGAGCAGCCGCTCGGCCTCGGTGAGGTTGCGGGCCGTACGGACGCGGACCCGGCGGCCTTCCCAGTCCCGCATCTCGGGCACGGCGCTGGTGGGGTCCTCGCCTATCAGCAGCAGGGTCAGCCCGGTGTCCGGAGCGCCCGCACCGTCCGCGGACGCCACGGGCCCGGCCGGGTGCCCCGCGTCGTCACGCGCGTCGCCCGCCGCCGCCTCGTGCGGCGCGGCCGTCCGCTGGCGCGGAATGGGTACGGACATGCTCTGCTTCCTTCCCTCCCCCCGAGGGTGCACAGACCCGCCGAACGGCGCGCCTGTATGCCCGGTTCCGCCGCCGCCCGGCGGTCGGCCCGGGCGGTGCGCCACCGGGCACCGAGGAGCGACCCTAGCGGTAGCGCCGAGTCCTGCGGAATGGCCGTAGGCACTCCGCTCTTGTCATATGCCGTTGCCCACAAGCCATATGACCTGGGAAAGGAGGAACGCGGAATGACGAACATCACCCCGGGAACGTCAGGTTGGCCCCCGGCGCTCCGTGACGAAACGCACGTACATCTCACGCTGTGTACGGCAGCACGAACAGCCCCGCATACGGCTTCGCGAACAGTCCTGTGCACGGCGCGCTGAACCACGCCGCACGCAGGACCGCGCCTTTGCGTACGCCCCCACGCGGAACCGCCCTTTTACGTGCCCCCGCTCACACCGCCGCGGCCCGCCCTCACTTGTCGGGCCGCACGACCCCGAGAATCGGCATCGACCCGGCCCCGGTGATGGTGACCTGCCGGCCCGGCCGCGGCGCGTGCACGATCGCGCCGTCGCCGACGTACATTCCGACGTGGCTCGCGTCGGGGAAGTAGATGATCAGGTCCCCCGGACGCATGTCCTTGAGGCCGATCCGCGGCAGCAGCCGCCACTGCTCCTGCGACGTCCGCGGAATGGCCTGCCCGGCGGCCTCCCAGGCGCGCATCGTCAGCCCCGAGCAGTCGAAGGTGTCCGGGCCCTCCGCGCCCCACACGTAGTCCTTCCCGATCTGCGAAGTCGCGTACGCGAGCGCTTTCTTTCCGGCCGCGGAAGCATGTGCGCCGATGTCCTTCAGCACACCGGAATCCAGCCATTTCTGCTGTTCCGCCAGAGCCCGCGCGTCCTCCAGCTTCTTCAGCCGCTCCTTTTCCTCGGCGGCCAGCCGGGATTCCAGCTGCTGCGCCGCCTCGATCTTCTTACGGATGTCGAGCTGCGCGGTCTCCTTCTTCCTGCGGTTCTCCTCCAGCCGCTCCCAGCGGTCGGTGGCGTCCTGCGAATAGCCCTCCAAGGCGGACTTCGTCCGCGCGAGTTGGGCGGTCAGGGTCTTTGCGGCCTGCTGGCTTTTGCGCACCAGCGTGGCGTCGTCGAGAAAGCGCTCGGGGTCCTTGTTGAGCATCAGCCGGGCCTCGGGGGGAATGCCGCCGCCCCGGTACTGCGCGCTGGCCAGCGCGCCCGCCTGGCGCTTGAGTTCGTCCATCCGCCGCTGGGTCCGGTCGATGGTCTGCGCGAGCTTGACGATCTCCTTCTGCTGGAGGTCGACCTGTTCCTTCGCCGCGTTGTACGCCTCGGTGGCCTGTTCCGCCGCGCGGTAGAGGTCCTCGATCTGCTGGCGCACCTCTTCGAGGCGCTTGTCGGACACCGTCGGCGCGGGGTCGGCGTACGCGGCCGGAGCCGTCCCGCCGAGGATGCCCGTCACCCCCAGGACCACCGCCGTCGCGGCCACCACGGCGCCGCGCAGCCCCCGTACCCCCGCCCGGCGCCCCGCGCCCGTCCCTCGCGGCGTGTCCGCCGCACCCTCTCGGTCCCTTACGTCGCGCATGCCGTATGCACCGCGAATGCCCCGCCCTGCCCCCTGCCGCCCCACCAGCCACCTCCGGTCGGTCCGCACCGATTCGTGCATCCCTATTGGCGCGGATGCTGCCATACCGGCGGGTAATCCGACAGAGCAACGCCGAGGATTCCGGGCCGTTCGCGCGCCGCCCCCATCCGACGGCCGAGGTTCACCCTGCGTTCACTCTCCTCCATCGGCGGCTTCACCTGATCTGCCTAATTTCGGCCGTACCGAGCGGCGCACCACTCCTTTGGAGCAAGCACCGCACGGCATTGCCGAACCATCGGGCGACCCGCCCCGGCGGGCCTTGCCCGGCCCCTGCGGCCGCCGCACAGTGACCCCACAGTCACCGCCCGGTCGCCGTACCGGTGACCAACCGAATCTCCACCCCGCACGCCGAAGAAGCGGCGCGCCCCAGGAAGGAACTCTCGACAGTGAAGCAGCAGCAGCGCAAGAACCGGGTTCGCGCCCTCGCCGTTGGCGCTCTCGCCGTCACCGGTGCCCTGGCCCTGACGGCGTGCGGCTCCGACGACACCAGTGGCGGCGGCGGTGCGGCCTCCGCGGCGAAGACCGGCAACATCAAGTGCGAAGGCAAGGGCAAGCTGCTCGCCTCCGGCTCGTCCGCGCAGAAGAACGCCATGGACGCCTGGGTGCAGGCGTACTCGGGCGCCTGCAAGGACACCGAGATCAACTACCAGCCCACCGGTTCCGGCGCGGGCATCACCACCTTCCTCCAGGGCCAGACCGCCTTCGCGGGCTCCGACTCGGCGCTCAAGCCCGAGGAGGTCGAGAAGTCCAAGAAGATCTGCAAGGGCGGCCAGGCGATCAACCTGCCGATGGTCGGCGGCCCGATCGCGGTCGGCTACAACGTGCCCGGCGTGGACAGCCTCGTGCTGGACGCCCCGACCCTCGCCAAGATCTTCGACTCGGAGATCACCAAGTGGAACGACGAGGCGATCAAGAAGCTCAACCCCGAGGCCAAGCTGCCGGACCTCAAGATCCAGGCGTTCCACCGCTCCGACGACTCCGGCACCACCGACAACTTCACCAAGTACCTCAAGGGCGCCGCCCCCGGCGCCTGGAAGCACGAGCCGGGCAAGACCTGGGAGGGCAAGGGCGGCCAGGCCGCGTCCGGTTCGGCCGGCGTGTCCTCGCAGGTCAAGCAGACCAGCGGCGCGATCTCCTACTTCGAGCTGTCCTACGCCACGGCCGGCAAGATCGACACGGTGAAGCTGAACACCGGCGCCAAGGCCCCGGTCGAGGCCACCGTCGACAACGCCTCCAAGGCCATCTCCGAGGCCAAGCAGGTCGGCCAGGGCAACGACCTGGCCCTGAAGCTGAACTACACCACCAAGGCCGAGGACGCCTACCCGATCACCCTCGTCACGTACGAGATCGCCTGCGACAAGGGCAACAAGGCGGAGACCCTGCCCGCCACCAAGTCCTTCCTGACCTACATCTCCAGCAAGGACGGCCAGAACGCCCTCAAGGAGCTGGGCTACGCGCCGCTGCCGACCGAGATCGCCGACAAGGTCCGCTCGACCGTCTCCTCGCTCTCCTGACCCACCGGGCGGCGGCCCGCGCCCCGCAGGCCGCCGCCCGTCCGGTGCACCGCCGCGCCAGGAGTCCCCGCCGGGCTCCGCAGACCGGAGAAACCATGAATTCAGCACCCTCGATACCCAGCGCCCCACCACCACCCGCGCGCCCCGCCGCCTCCTCGGTGTCCGGCAAGGCGGTACGCCCCGGAGACCGGATATTCCTCGGCCTCTCCCGCGGCTCCGGCATCGCCCTCCTGGTGATCATGGCCGCCATCGCGGTCTTCCTCACCGTCCGCTCGGTGATCGCCATCTCCGGTGACCACGCGAACTTCCTGACCTACTTCGAGTGGAACACCTCCGGCCCCGAACCGAAGTTCGGCATCGCCGTCCTCGCCTTCGGCACCGTCGTCAGCTCGGTCATCGCGATGGTCATCGCGGTCCCGGTCGCGGTCGGCATCGCGCTGTTCATCTCGCACTACGCGCCCCGCAAGCTGGCCTCCCCGCTCGGGTACGTCATCGACCTGCTCGCCGCCGTACCGAGCATCATCTACGGCCTGTGGGGCGCCCTCTTCCTCGTCCCGCACCTGACCGGCCTCTACAGCTGGCTGGACGACTACTTCGGCTGGACCGGGATCTTCTCCTACGCCGACGAGGCCCCGCGCGCGCTGTTCACCGTCGGCATCCTGCTCGCGATCATGATCCTGCCGATCGTCACCAGCGTCAGCCGCGAGGTCTTCCTCCAGGCGCCGAAGATGCACGAGGAGGCCGCCCTCGCGCTCGGCGCGACCCGCTGGGAGGTCATCCGCATGTCGGTGCTGCCGTTCGGCCGCTCCGGCATCATCAGCGCCTCGATGCTGGGCCTGGGCCGCGCGCTCGGCGAGACGATGGCCGTGGCCACCGTGCTGTCCCCCGGCTTCCTGATCAACCTCAGCCTGCTGAACCCGGGCGGCGGCACCTTCGCGCAGAACATCGCCAGCAAGTTCAGCGAGGCCGACGAGTTCGGGCAGGACGCCCTGATCGCCTCCGGCCTCGTCCTCTTCGTCATCACACTGCTCGTCAACGGCGCGGCCCGCATGATCATCGCGCGCCGCAAGGAGTACTCGGGGGCCAACGCATGAGTAACACGGTCACCCCGCCGCGGCCCGTCGCCGACAGCGCCCCGCTCCCGGTCTCGCTCAAGCAACCCCGGCTGCCCCGCTGGGCCCCCGCCGGCCTCGCCGTGGCCGCGGCCGCCGTGGGCTGCGGCATCGGCCTGGCCGCCGGCCTGGAGAGCCGTATCCAGTGGGGCCTGATCGCGGCGCTGCTGTTCATCCTCGGTACGTTCGTGATCGCCACCGCCGTCGAAGGCGCGCGGCAGGCCAAGGACCGGCTGGCCACCAGCCTGGTCTGGATCTGCTTCCTGCTGGCCGTGGTGCCGCTGGCCTCGCTCATCTGGGAGACCGTGGCGCGCGGCATCAAGGTCCTCGACGGCTACTTCCTCAGCCACTCGATGGGCACCCTGCCCGACGCGCTGCCCGGCGGCGGCATCTACCACGCAATCATCGGCACCCTGCAGCAGGTGGGCCTGGCCGCCCTGATCGCCGCGCCGATCGGCCTGCTCACCGCCATCTACCTGGTCGAGTACGGGCGCGGGAAGCTGGCCAAGGCCGTCACCTTCTTCGTCGACGTGATGACCGGCATCCCCTCGATCGTCGCCGGTCTGTTCATCCTTTCGGTGTGGATTTTGATCCTCGGCTTCGGCCCGTCCGGCTTCGCCGGCGCGATGGCCCTGGCGATCCTGATGATGCCGGTGGTCGTGCGCTCGACCGAGGAGATGCTCAAGCTGGTCCCCAACGAGCTGCGCGAGGCGTCCCTGGCCCTCGGCGTGCCGAAGTGGCGCACCATCCTCAAGGTGGTCCTGCCGACCTCGATCGGCGGCATCACCACCGGTCTGATGCTGGCCGTCGCCCGGATCACCGGGGAGACCGCCCCCGTGCTGCTGCTGGTCTGGGGCGCGAAGACGATCAACAACAACCCCTTCGAAGGCGCCCAGCAGTCGCTGCCGCTGTATGTGTTCCAGCAGTGGCAGCAGGGCTCCGACGCCTCGTACGACCGTGCGTGGGCCGCGGCGCTCGTCCTGATCGCCTTCGTCATGATCCTCAACCTGGTGGCCCGCGGCATCGCCCGCTGGAAGGCCCCCAAGACCGGCCGCTGACCCTCCCCCGGCGACACGAAAGAAGCAGTGATTCCCATGGCCAAGCGAATCGACGTCAGCGGCCTCTCCGCCTACTACGGCAGCCACCGGGCCATCGACGACATCTCCATGACCGTCGAGCCCCGCTCGGTGACCGCCTTCATCGGCCCCTCGGGCTGCGGCAAGTCGACGTTCCTGCGCACCCTGAACCGGATGCACGAGGTCACCCCCGGCGGCCGCGTCGAGGGCAAGGTGCTGCTGGACGACGAGAACCTGTACGGCAGCGGTGTGGACCCGGTGGCCGTACGCCGTACCGTCGGCATGGTCTTCCAGCGCCCGAACCCGTTCCCCACCATGTCGATCTTCGACAACGTCGCGGCGGGCCTGCGCCTGAACGGCTCGTACAAGAAGTCCGAGCTGTCCGCGGTCGTGGAGAAGTCCCTCAAGGGCGCCAACCTCTGGAACGAGGTCAAGGACCGGCTGAACAAGCCCGGCTCCGGCCTGTCCGGCGGCCAGCAGCAGCGGCTGTGCATCGCCCGCGCCATCGCGGTCGAGCCGCAGGTCCTGCTGATGGACGAGCCGTGCTCCGCCCTCGACCCGATCTCCACCCTCGCCATCGAGGACCTGATCGGCGAGCTGAAGGAACGCTTCACGATCGTCATCGTGACGCACAACATGCAGCAGGCGGCGCGCGTCTCGGACCGTACGGCCTTCTTCAACCTGGCCGCGGTCGGCCAGCCGGGCAAGCTGGTCGAGATCGACGAGACCGAGCGGATCTTCTCCAATCCGTCGGTCCAGGCCACGGAGGACTACATCTCCGGCCGCTTCGGCTGACCGGCCCCGCGCGTCGTGCGCAGACCGGCCCCCCGCGTCCTGCGGTGCTGCATGGCGGTGCCACCGCAAGGACGAGGGCCCGCCCTCCGGTGCCGGAGGGCGGGCCCACGAGAACGTGCGGCTCAGCGGCCGCGCACCGTCGTCACGCGAAGACCAGATGGACGCACCAGTAGCTCAGGGCGGCCACCGCGGCGCCGGCGGGCATGGTGATGAACCAGCCCATGACGATGTTCTTGGCGACGCCCCAGCGCACCGCCCGGGTGCCCTTCGTCGAGCCCACACCCATGATCGCCGAGGTGATCACGTGGGTGGTGGAGATCGGCGCGTGGAACATGAACGAGGCGGTGTACATGACGGACGCCGCGGTCGTCTCGGCCGCGAAGCCCTGCGGCGGGTCCAGTTCGATGATCCGCCGGCCGAGCGTGCGCATGATGCGCCAGCCGCCCGCGTAGGTGCCCAGCGACAGGGTCAGCGCACAGGCGATCTTCACCCAGACCGGGATGGCGTCGCCCGCACTCTGGACGTCCGCGATGACCAGTGCCATCACCACGATGCCCATCGTCTTCTGGGCGTCCTGGAGGCCGTGCCCGAGCGCCATGCCGGCCGCCGAGACCGTCTGCGCGATACGGAAGCCCCGCTTCGCCTTGTGCGGGTTGGACTTCCGGAACAGCCACATGATCAGGACCATCACGAGATAGCCGAGGACCAGGCCGATCACGGGCGAGAGGAACATCGGAACGACGATCTTCTCTATGACGCCCGACCAGTAGACGGTCGTGCCGCCCGCCAGCGCCGCGCCCACCATGCCGCCGAAGAGCGCGTGCGAGGACGACGACGGCAGTCCGAAGTACCAGGTGACCAGGTTCCAGACGACCGCGCCGACCAGGGCCGCGAAGAGGATGCCCATCCCCTTGGAGCCCTCGGGCGTGGAGATCAGCCCTTCACTGACCGTCTTGGCGACCCCGCTGCCCAGGAAGGCGCCGGCGAGGTTCATCACCGCGGCCATCGCGAGCGCCGCCCGCGGGGTCAGGGCCCGCGTCGAGACCGAGGTCGCGATGGCGTTCGCGGAGTCGTGAAAGCCGTTCGTGTACGTGAATCCGAGCGCGACCCCGATGGTCACGATGAGCGCGAAGGTGTCCACCGGAGGTCAGGACTCCTTGACCGCGATCGTCTCGACCGTATTGGCGACATGCTCGAAGGCGTCGGCCGCCTCTTCCAGGATGTCCACGATCTGCTTGAGCTTGAGCACCTCGATGGCGTCGTACTTGCCGTTGAACAGGTGCGCGAGCAGCTTGCGGTGGATCTGGTCGGCCTGGTTCTCCAGGCGGTTGACCTCGATCCAGTACTCGGTGAGGTTGGACATCGTCCGCAGGTTCGGCATCGCCTCGGCGGTCAGCTCCGCCGCCCGCGCCAGGACCTCGATCTGCTGCTCGACGCCCTTGGGCAGTTCCTCGATGCTGTAGAGGACGACCAGGTCGACGGCCTCCTCCATGAAGTCCATGATGTCGTCGAGCTTCGAGGCGAGGTTGTAGATGTCCTCGCGGTCGAACGGTGTGATGAACGAGGAGTTCAGCTGGTGGAAGATCGCGTGGGTCGCGTCGTCCCCCGCGTGCTCCGCCGCCCGCATCCTCTCGGCGATCTCTGTCCGCGCGGAGGCGTCCGCCCCGAGCAGTTCCATCAGGAGCTTGGAGCCTGTGACGATGTTGTCCGCTGACGCGGCGAACATGTCGTAGAAGCTCGTCTCCCTGGGGGTCAGACGAAAGCGCACGTGAAATCCTCGGGGTGCATCGGATTCGGTCGAGTTGATGCTAGGCGCATCATCCAGCCACAGCTAACCGGCATTCCTTCAGTGTCGCCCATCGGGCACCATGCTCTGCACGGGGTACCGCCCGCGCTTGCGAATTTCTGTACCATATACCCACTAGGGGTATATGGAACGCCTACGTATCACGGGAGATGGCCATGACGACCACGGACGCCGACACCAGCGGCACCCCCGCAGCCGCCGCGGCCTGCCACTCCGAGCGGCCGAAAACCGCCCTCGGGACCGACCCCACCACCGTCACCGACCACGACCTGGGCATCCACGGTTACGCGAAGCAGAAGGACGCACACCTCAAGAGGCTGCGCCGGATCGAGGGCCAGATCCGCGGGCTCCAGCGGATGCTCGAAGAAGATGTGTATTGCATCGACATACTCACCCAGGTGTCCGCGAGCACCAAGGGCCTGCAGTCCTTCGGCCTCCAGCTCCTGGAGGAGCACCTGCGGCACTGCGTCGCCGACGCCGCCGTCAAGGGCCCCGAGGCCATCGACGAGAAGGTCAAGGAAGCCACCCGGGCGATCGAGCGGATGCTGCGCACCTGACCCCGGGATGCCGGGCGCACGGCGACCACGGCCGTCACGCCCGGCGCCGCCGCCCTGTCACCTGCGGTTCCCGGGTCCGGGACCCGGTTGCGCACGGTCCGCGTCCACGTCCAGCACCTCGTCGATACGGTCCGAGCTGAGCCGATCCTCGCTCGCGGCGGCCGCCGCGATCATCAACTCACCAGTCAGGTCGATCTCGACGAGGGCTACGTGGTCCTGAACCGTCGAGTTGCGGTGTCCGGCCACGTACAACACCTCCTCCTTCGAGCGCCTCCCCACTCTTCTGGTGGTTACCGCCCAGAGTAGGTACGGGCGCACGCTCCGCGCATGGCACGGATGGACCATTTCCGCCAGTTCGCACACGCCGTGGTCACGTGCCCCGGACACGGTCGCCCGGTCCGCGCCGCTCCCGCCGGCCGTACCGCCCGGCCGCCCCCGGCGACCGCGCTCAGCCGCCCGCGGCGGCGACCTTGCCCGTGTAGATGTCGTCCCCGTCGGGCAGCCGGACCACGACCGGCGCCCCGAAGCCGTGGAACGTGGTGGTGGATGTCACCGACGTCCCGCCCGTCGAGCCGTTGGCGAAGCGGAAGCGCTGGCGGACCTTGCGCAGCCGCCCGGCGTCGTCCAGATACGCGTCGAAGGCGACCTCGTCGGTGGTGAAGCCTTTCTCCGCCGCCGTCAGCGCGGGCCGGACCACGGCGGACGCCGCCCGCGCCGCCGACCCGATGTCCGTCGTGCCGCTGAAGTGCCGCACCGCGATGCCGTCCAGCCGCTCCCGCCCCTCATACGTCACCTCGCGCACCCCGCGCAGCAGTTCGGCGGCGGCCATCGGGTCCGTCGCGCCGCCGGTGACCAGGTTGCCGTCGGCCAGCGAGGCGGTGTCCACCCGCACCCACTTGTCGGCCGGCACGCCCGCCCCTCGGTTCTTCATGTACAGCGCGGTCGGCGTGAGGATCTCCGTGATCGTGCGGTCCGCGCCGCGGCCGTCGCCGGTGTCCGGAAGCCGTACGTTCAGCCGGCCGGTCCGCTTGCGGAAATCGTGACCGCCCGCTCCCCGGATGGCGACGCGGGTGCCGCCGCTGGCGGTCTCCAGCTCCGTACGCACCCGGGAGGAGCCGGACCGCACCAGCGCGTCGACACAGGCGCGCAGCGCGGCCGCGTAGTCCGTACGGCCGGACGGCGACCCGGCGCCCGGCGGGCCCGTCGGGGCTCCCGGCCCGGTGGGCGGCCGGTCGCCCGGCGGGCGGGCACGGTCGGTGAAGGGCAGCCCGGCCGCGGACCCGCCCACCGGGCCGTCCGTGGAGCGGCCGGCCGAGGTGTGGTCGTCGGCCGCCGCCCCGTTCGAGGAACAGCCCGTGGTGAAGAGCCCGAACGCCAGGCCCACCCCGCACACGGCGGCCGCGACGGCGCCGCCTCGCCTGTCCTGCACCACCATCGCGTACGAGCCCCCTCGGCCGCTCTGCTCGTGAAGTTGCGGACCGGGATGTTCCGGTTGTCCCGGACCACCACGACCCGTTCCGTTCAACGACCGTTCAGGTCGCTTCGTCACGCCCGTACACCCCGGGCGCGTAGCGTGGCGCCGTGCACGACCGAGCAGCGCACGAGCCGACACCGGGGCCCCCGGGGCCACCCGACCACCGGACCACCACCACCGAACGAGGCGCCTTCTGCCTGGCCCGCTGCAGTTGCGGCTGGCACGGCCCGGCCCGCCGGGCCCGCTCCCAGGCACGTACGGACGCGGAGCAGCACCACCGGACGGGGTGAACGAGAGCCCCGCACCACCGGCCCCGGGCGGCACGCCGCACCCGCCCGGACGCCCCGCCGGCCACGCCCCTGGAACCTTCCCGGGCCCTCGCCTCATCTGGGTAGGGGGAAGTCATCCACGGCGCGCGGGCCCCAAAGGGGTCCCAAAAGGGGCAGTTCACAATGAAGCGGCGCACGATACTGGCGGCCGGCGGCGGACTCGCGGCGGCAACCGCCGCCTGGACCACCGCCTGCGGCACCGACACCGGCCACGCGAGCCCCCGGGGGACCGGCCCGGCGTCCGGCGGCGTCGGCCCGAACAGCGGCTCGCAGGCCGGAAAGGCCCCGGCCGGCACGGCATCGTGGGACGCCCTGCGCAAAAGCCTGGACGGCAAGCTGATACGCGCGGGCGAAGCCTCGTACGACACCGCCCGGCGCCTGTACAACACCCGTTACGACAACCTGAAGCCCGCAGCCGTCGCCTATGTCCGCCACCCGGCCGACATAGCCGAGTGCCTGTCCTTCGCCCGCCGCTACAACGCCCCCGTCGCGATACGCAACGGGGGTCATTCATATGCCGGTTGGTCCAGCGGCAACGGCAAGCTCATCATCGACGTCTCCGCCCTGAACTCGGTCTCCGCGCCCTCCGGCGGCATCACCCGCATCGGCGCCGGCGCCAAGCTCATCGAGGTCTACGAGGGCCTGGGCAAACACAACGTCACGATCCCCGGCGGCTCCTGCCCGTCCGTCGGCATATCCGGTCTCACCCTCGGCGGCGGCCACGGCGTCGCGTCCCGCGCGTACGGCCTGACCTGCGACAGCCTCGTCGGCGCCACCGTCGTCACGGCCGACGGCAAGACCGTCGAGTGCGACGCCAAGCGCAACAGCGACCTCTTCTGGGCGCTGCGCGGCGCCGGCAACGGCAACTTCGGCGTGGTCACCGAACTCCGCTTCCGCACCCACGCCGCGCCCCGCTCGGTCATGGCCTACCTGACCTGGCCCTGGTCCAAGGCCACCGCCCTGCTGCGCTCCTGGCAGGAGTGGGGCCCCACCCAGCCCGACGAAATATGGTCGTCCCTCCACCTGGACGCCCACCCCGGCGGCACCCCCACCGTCTCCGTCGCGGCCTTCTCCCTGGGCTCCTACGGCGACCTCCAGAACGCCGTCGACAAGCTCGCCGACCGCACCGGCGGCCCCGGGCCCGCCAAGTCGGTACGCCTGACGCCGTCCTCGTACCTCGACGCGATGGAGTCGTACGCCGGCTGCTCCACGAAGACCACCGAGCAGTGCCACCTGCCGGGCGCCCTCCCCGGCCGCAGCGCCTCCGGCAAGCTCGCCCGCGAGACGTACGCGGCCCGCTCCGACTTCTACGACCGCTCCCTGGACGCGGCCGGCGTCCGCGCCCTGCTGGGCCAGATCGAGGCCGCGAGCCGCAAGGGCGTCGCCGGCAACGCGTCGCTGACCGCGCTGGGCGGCGCCATCAACCGGGTCCGCCCCACCGACACCGCCTTCGTGCACCGCCGCTCGCGCTTCCTCGCGCAGTACCTGGCGTCCTGGAAGGCGGGCGGCACGGGCTCCGCGCAGAGCGCGTGGCTGACGAGCATCCACGGCGCGATGCGGCGCTACGCCTCGGGCGCCGCCTACCAGAACTACGCGGACCCGGCCCTGACCGACTGGAAGAAGTCCTACTACGGCCCGGCCGCCGACCGGCTCACCGAGCTCAAGCAGCAGTACGACCCGAACGGGCTGTTCAGGACGTTCCCGCAGGCCCTGTGACCGTCCGTCCCCTCATACGACGAGGGAGGACCGGGCTGTCGGCCCCGGTCCTCCCTCATCGCTTCGCTCCGTGCCCCGGCTACGCCGCCAGGTCCTCGTCCCGCTCGTCACGCGACACCGGCGGTACGGCCGTCACCGGCTCGGAGACCGCTCGGGGCACCGGCCCGCCGGCCCGTACGAGCCACCAGGCGGGCGAGCGGCCGACCGCCGTCGCGACCGGGATCAGCATCGCCTGCGCCACCGGCGCCAGCAGCAGCGCCACCGCCGTGCCGAGCGCGAAGCCCCCGACGACGTCCGTCGGGTAGTGGACGCCCATGTAGACCCGGCAGAACCCTTCCAGCAGCGCCAGGCCGATGCCGATCAGCCCGTACTTGCGGTGCGCGATGAACAGTCCCACGCCGACCGCCATGGTCAGCGTCGCGTGATCGCTCACGAATGAGAAGTCGGTCTTGCCCGGAATGAGCACTTCCAGCCCCGCGTGCGTCCGGAACGGCCGGGGCCGCTCCACCACCGCCCGGATCGGGATGTTGGCCAGCAGCGCGACACCCGCGGCCAGCGGCGCCCAGACCAGGCCCGCCAGCGCGGCCGGCGCGTCCGGCCGCTTGCGCGCACCCCACCAGGCGACCAGGCACAGCACGGCGAGCGCGGCGATGATGCCGTACTCGCCCATGTACTCCATGGCGCGGTTGAGCCACTGCGGTGCGCCCTTCGCGAGGCCGTTGATGCCGTCGAGCACGTCCACATCGGGGTTCGACCCGTCCATTGCGAGTCCAGCCATCTGCCGCGGCCCCTTACCTTTCGCGCGCGCGAGCGCCGTGTGAGTGCTGCCAACCCCCGTGGTTGTCGGGCGTGGCCGGATTCCCACGGCCTCGCCATGTCTCCATGCCCAGGAAACGCGATGTACTGCCGCGCCGTTCCAGCTTCCACCGGATGATCACCAGGACGTTATCGAAGAGAGACTGATGTCCGCAGTTCAGGGCCCCATGTTCACGCAGCGTTCGCGCGGGGCAGCGCTTTCGCGCCATCCTCGGTGACCCGGGTCGCGCCGATGTAGTCCGGCGTGTCGATCTTGTCGAACCGGATCACCGCACCGGTGTACGGAGCGTTGATCATGTAGCCGCCGCCCACGTAGATCCCCACGTGGTGGATGGAGCGCGGATCGTTGAGGTTGTGCGCGAAGAACACCAGGTCCCCGGGGAGCAGCTCGTCCCGCTTCGGATGCGGCCCGGCGTTCCACTGGTCGTTGGCCACCCGCGGCAGCTCGATCCCCACCGAGTGGTACGCCGCCTTCGTCAGCCCCGAGCAGTCGAACCGCCCGTCCTGGTCCGGCGTGCCGTTGCCGCCCCACAGATACGGCTTGCCCAGCTGCTCCTGCGCGTAGGTGATCGCGGCGGCCGCCTGCCGGGACGCCGGCACCCGCCCCACCGGCGCCTCGAAGCTCTTCGCGAGGGTCGTAATGATCTTCACGTAGTTCTGCGTCTCGCTGATCGCCGGCACCCCGCCGGCCTTGATGACCCGGTACGCGCCCGCGTTGTACGCCGCCAGCATGTTGTGCGCCGGATCGCCGGGCACGTCCTTCACGTACTTCGCCAGCTCGCAGTCGTACGACGCCGCCGACGGAATCGCGTCCGCCGGGTCCCATACGTCCCGCCGGCCGTCCCCGTTGCCGTCGATACCGTGCGAAGCCCACGTACCCGGGATGAACTGGGCGATCCCCTGCGCCGCCGCCGGGCTCTGCGCCCGCGGGTTCCAGCCGCTCTCCTGGTACAGCTGCGCGGCGAGCAGCGCCGGGTTGATGGCGGAGCACAGATTGCCCCACTTCTGCACCAGCGGCTGGTACGAGGCCGGCACGGCCCCCTTCGCCAGCCCCACCGCCCGGCCCGCGCCTCCCGCCAGGCCCGCGGCGGCGGTGTACGTGCCCACCACGAGCAGCGCGAGGAAGCAGAGCACCAGCCCCACCCCGACCCCACCGGCCACCCAGAATTTGCGCACCCCTCAACCCTCCCCCATACGGGCGCGTTTCACCGCCGTTTTCGGCATGTACCTCACCACACACCGGCCGCACGGCCCCGCACCCGCGCCCCCGAAGCCCGCCCGGGGCGCACGGCCCCGCCCCGTTCCACTCCCCGCACCCGGGTCGTCCTTCTTCGGGACGTCGAGGCCGGGAGCGGCCCCCGGAGCGGGGTACGGCCGGCTCCTGCACGGCCCTGACGGGCCGTAAAGTCCTCCGCGTACGACAGCACGAGGCCATCGCCCCAGCCGGGCCCGACGGAGGTCACCATGCCGACCGCTCCCACCCCCACCCCTCCCGAGAACCTCAACTGGCAGAAGGCCACGGACGACGAGGACGCGCCCGAGTACATCGAGGTCGCCTTCGGCGAAGACGGCCGCGTCCACCTGCGGACGAACACCGAGCCGGACAACGTCGTGGTCACCACGCGCACCAAGTGGGACGCGTTCGTCCTCGGGGTGAAGGCCGGGGAGTTCGACCACTTCGTGGGGCTTTAGCGCCGCCCGCCTCCCCGCCGTTCGAACATTGCCCGGCGTGATCGGCCGTGATACACACGGTGAGACCGGCAGGTCCCCAGGCGTGCCGCGCACCCGTATACACGCAATCCCCACGAGATCCGTCAAAGAAAGCCGCCGAGTCGACTTCTGATGGCGGTTTTGTCGGCGAAGATAGAGGCTGGCCCGTACCGCGTGGCGCGGGTACACAACAACCCATAAGGGGCGGTGAGTTCATTCATGCACTTGGCGGCCGAAAAGGGCGACATCACCACCATCATTGGCGGAATCGCCCCGAACTGGGGCCCGTTCGGGACGCTGGGCAACGAAGCCCGCGTGATGATCGAGGTGGTCATGGCAGTAGCGATTCTGCTCTGCCTCGGCATCGCGATCTGGGGCGCGGCCAAACAGCGCATCGGCGCCACCGCGCTGCGCGACACGTTCAGTGCCGAACAGGGCAAGGGCCTCATCGTGGCCGGTCTGACCGGCGTCTTCATCATCGGATCGCTGGGCACGCTGTTCACGATCGTGTACGGGATGGCGGTGTAACCGGCGCGGCGGGCGCAGCCCCGCCCGTACCGGAGGACCGGGGCGGCCGGAGCCACCGGTACACGCACCGCCCCTGACGGCCCCTCACCCGGTCCCGGCCCACCGGCCACACCGGCCCACCCAGCCGATCCACACCCGGCCACCCCACGCCCCACCGGCCGCAGCAGACCCCACACCGCCGCCCCGCACCCCACCACCCCCTCCCGTCGCGCACCGGCCCCACACACGCCCCCGCGCGACCCCGGAACGGCGCACCGCGAGCCACCCCCTCCCGTACGCCCCTCCCGACCCCCGCACCTCCCCCTTTCCTCACCTCCGCCACCACCGGACACCCCCGTCGCCGAGAGCACCCGCCGATGCCCGCTCATGCCACCCCACGCCGTTCCGCTTTGCGCCATGCCGGTACGCAACGGGCCGATTGGGTCGCGCGCGGGGCGGGGACACAAGGGCGTGGCGGGGACGAAGCGGCGGGCGCGGCGCACGAGGCGGTCGCAAATGCCGCAGAGTCCCCCATTCGCCTCTTCCGCCCGACATCTGAGGTCTCGTCACGGTGAGATGTACTCGTACCACTGCGCCCGAGCCGCCGTCCGCGCGGCTACGGTCATATACGGGCGGCAAAACGACAGCAGTGACGGCGATGGCGGTTGAGGGGGCACAGGCGCGATGAGTCTCAGCGATGGCGGTGGATACGGCGGTGGCGAGCCCGGCGGCCCGGATACGGGCGGCCAGACCCGCACCAGACTTCCGGACGGCGACGGCGACACGTACGGAGCCGCCCGCCGTCCCCGTACCGGCTCCTCCAGCCGGAACCTGATCACGATCGTCGGCGTGGTGGTCCTCCTGATCGCGGCCATCGCCTTCGCGAACCGTGGCGGGGGCGAGCAGGGGGCCTCCGACGGCGCCGCGAAGGACGCGGACGCCGGCTCGACCGCGCCCACCGGCACCAAGCCGGTCACCGGCAAGACCGGCGGCATCGCGACGGGCTACGCGAAGACGGAGCAGGGGGCGCAGTCGGCGGCGGCGAATTATGCGGTGGCGCTGGTATCCGCCGACATACTCAAACCCACCGAGCGGCACGCGATCGTCCAGAAGGTGTTCGCCCCGGCCAAAGTCGGCGAGATGCAGAGCAAGCTGGACCAGGCGTACTCGGCCGGATTCCTCGGCAAGCTGGGGCTGGACGCCAACGGCAACGCCGCCAAGGGCCTGACGTACATCTCCCGTACGGTCCCCGTCGGCACCAAGGTCGCCGCGTTCGAGGGGGACACCGCTCGGCTGGAGGTCTGGTGCACCGGGCTGTTCGGTACGGCGGGAGCCAGCTCGACCACACCGGTGACGAGTGACTGGTTCACCATGCATCTGGAGCTTCGCTGGGCGGATGGCGACTGGAAGGTGCAGAGCTACGTCCAGAAGGACGGCCCGGCCCCTGTGAACGGCGACAACAAGACATCCGGAGCGGACCAGATCGCCAAGGCGGTCAACCAGTACGGAGGCTTCACCTATGCCCGGTAGCCGGCGGAGCCGCGCCCTGTCGATCACCGCCGCACTGGCGACCGTACAGACGGCAGTATTCATGCTGGCCACTCGCGCACTGGCCGCCCCCTCACCGACGCCGACGCCGACGCCGGGTGCGTCCTCTCCCGGCGCCACCGTGAGCCCGTCCCCCAGCGCCTCCGCCAAGGACGACTGCGACCTGATCGTCGGCATGGCCAAGGACTACTGCCAAAACGGCGACAAATCCGGCGCCACCGCCCCCAAATCCCCCGGCGGCCTCACCGACAACAACCCCCTCGACCCCCTCACCTCCCTCGCCAAGGGCTGTGCCGACGCCGCCGCCTGGATCGTCAACAAGCTGTCCGACGCCGTGCAGGCGACCTCGCAGGTCGACTTCACGAACAGCGCGTTCCTGAAGCAGTACGCCGTCGTCTTCGCCGCCTCCACCGTGCTGACGCTCGTGCTGTGGCTGCTGGCCGTCGCCAAGCGGGCCGTGCGCGGTGTGCGGCTGACGGAGGCGATCAGCGAGGCGGTCGGTTTCCTGTGGCTGACGGTGCTGGCCTCCGCGTTCACGCCGCTGATCCTGTACACCGTCGTCTCCGCGACCGATGGCGTCACCGAGATCATCGCGAAGGGGACCGGCGCACAGACCGACACCTTCTTCGGCGCGTTCTCGGCGGCCCTGAAGAAGGACACCGACATCGGCGGCGGCCCGATCATGCTGATCGTGGTCTCGCTGGTATCCGTGCTGGCGGCCGGTGTGCTGTGGCTGGAGCTGGTGATCCGGGCGGCCCTGCTGTACGTGGGCGCGCTGCTCGGTACGGTCGTCTACGCGGGCCTGGTCGACAAGAACATGTGGGGGCACGTCCGCCGCTGGGCGGGCATCATGATCGCCGTGATCATGGTGAAACCGGTCATCGTGGTCGTCCTGGGCATCGCCGGCGCGCTCACCACCGGCGGCGGCCCGAACGCCATCTCGGCCGTCGTCTCCGGCCTCGCCATCATCCTGCTCGCCATCTTCGCCAGCGCCATGATCTACCGTTTCGTCCCCGGTTTCGGCGACGAGATGCTCTCGGCCCGTACGAACAAGAAGCAGGCCACCGAGGGCTCGCAGGCCGCCGCCGTGATCTCCTCGCCCGCCGCGCTGGTGTCCCAGGGCATCAAGACGCACAGTTCCCGCAGGTCCGGCGGGGGCGGCGGGCAGGACCAGGGTGGCGGACAGGCCCGTCCCGCCGACGCGGTGGCCGGCGGCGTCGCCGCCCACAGCAGCCGCGCCGGCACCTCCGGCGGCGGCCGCGCCCCGGCCCCCGCCTCCCCCGCATCCCGTTCGCGTCCGTCCCCCGGTCCGAGCACCGGCTCTTCCGGCAACG
The DNA here is from genome assembly GCF_042732265.1 of Streptomyces sp. NPDC059788. Taxonomy (NCBI): domain Bacteria; kingdom Bacillati; phylum Actinomycetota; class Actinomycetes; order Kitasatosporales; family Streptomycetaceae; genus Streptomyces; species Streptomyces sp. NPDC059788. The sequence continues at coordinate 187,802 of NZ_JBHWHY010000009.1, forward strand.
CCCGCACTGGCAAGACTCCAGGAGGTGACGGGCGTTGACGACCCAGTCCCACCCGATCACGCCCCGCCGCACGTATCTGATCGGCCGCGCCCGTCCGAACGCGATCGTCGGCAAGAACCGCGAGACCGGCGAGATCGCGCTGATCATCGCGGGCGCGTTCATCGGCATGGTGTGCGGTCTGCTGGTGCCGGTGCTGTCGCTGCGCATCGCGACCCTGACCGGTTTCCCGCTGCTGGCGATCGCCGCGGTCTACTTCCCGTACCGCGGCCGGACGTTCTACAAGTGGTTCGAGATCAACCGCAGCTACCGGCGTACGGTCCGCCAGGGCACCACGTACCGCTCCGGCACCGCCGAGGCCGGTGTCCGCCTGGACGGCCGGGAGGTGGAGATCGGCCCGCCGCCCGGCATCGGCCGCATCAACTGGCTGTCCGCGCCGTTCGGCCCGGACGAGATCGCCGTCCTGCTGCACGCGGACCGCCGTACGGTCACCGCCGCCATCGAGATCGAGGGCCCGGGTGTCGGCCTGCGCGACAGCGAGGACCAGGAGGCCCTGGTCGAGCGGTTCGGCACGCTGCTCAAGCACGTCGCCAACGGGGACGGCTTCGTCACCCGCCTGCAGATGCTGGCCCGTACGCTGCCCGCCGACCCGGACGCGCACGCCAAGGACGTCGCCCAGCGCGGCAACACCGACTCCCCCGCCTGGCTCCAGGAGTCCTACGACCAGCTCCAGTCCATGGTCTCCACCTCCTCCGAACAGCACCGCGCCTACCTCGTCGCCTGTATGCACTACACCCGCGAACTGGCCGCCGAGGCACACACGATGGCCCGCGCCGCGCAGCTGCACCGCGGCGGCCTGATCCGCAAGAAGCTGGACCGGGACGCGGGCCTCGCCGTCGTCATGGCACGCGAACTGACCGACATCTGCGCCCGGCTGGCCGAGGCCGACATCCGCGTACGCCAGCCCCTCGGGCAGAGCCGGCTGTCCTCCCTCGTGCACTCCATGTACGACCCGGACCACCCCATCGACCACATCCAGGCGATGAGCCAGCGCAACGCCTGGCCGGCCGAGCTGGACGCGATGGAGCCGACGTACCTCCAGGCCAAGACGCGCGAATCCGCCACCCGCGCGCCCTGGTGCCACGCCACGGCCTGGGTCAAGGAGTGGCCGCTGACCCCCGTCGGCGTCAACTTCCTGGCACCGTTGCTCGTGCACACTCCCGATGTCATCCGTACGGTGGCGGTCTGCATGGACCTGGAGCCCACCGAGATCGCGATCGAGCGGATGCTGACGGAGAAGACCAACGACGACGCGGAGGCCAGCCGGGCCGCCAAGATGAACCGGGTGGTCGACCCGCGCGACGTGGCCCACCACGGCCGCGTCGACCAGCGCGGCGAGGACCTGGCCTCGGGCGCCGCGGGCGTCAACCTCGTCGGCTACATCACCGTCTCCTCCCGCTCCCCCGAGGCGCTGGCCCGCGACAAGCGCACCATCCGCGCGTCGGCGGGCAAGAGTTACCTCAAACTGGAGTGGTGCGACCGGGAACACCACCGCGCCTTCGTCAACACGCTGCCGTTCGCGACCGGAATCCGCCGCTAAGCCGCTGGGAGGCGCGTACGTCATGGCCATGCTCGATCCGCTCGCAGCGCTCACCGAGGCGTTCACCAGCTTCCTGTTCGGGAAGGTGGAGACGACGCGGCTTCCGGTACGGACCTCCACCGGCCAGGCCCAGGCCGTCTACCTGCCGACCGCCGCACCGGGCCTGGGCGACTCCGGCGTGATCATCGGCCGCGAGGTCTACAGCGGCAAGGGCTACATCTACGACCCGTTCCAGCTGTACGGGCAACAGCTGCCGGCCCCGCACTGGCTCGTCCTCGGCGAGTCCGGCAACGGCAAGTCGGCCCTGGAGAAGACGTACGTACTGCGACAGCTGCGGTTCCGCGACCGGCAGGTGGTCGTCCTGGACGCACAGGGCGAGGACGGCGTCGGCGAGTGGAACCTGATCGCCCAGCAGCTGGGCATCACCCCCATCCGCCTGGACCCCACCGCCGCCCTGAACGGCGGCATCCGCCTCAACCCCCTCGACCCGTCGATCACCACCACCGGCCAGCTGGCCCTGCTCCGTACGATCATCGAGGTCGCCATGGGCCGCGGCCTCGACGAGCGCTCCGGCTTCGCGCTGAAGGTGGCGCACGCGTACGTCAACGAGACGATCACCAACCGGCAGCCCGTACTGACCGACATCGTCGAGCAGCTGCGCCACCCGGAGGAGGAGTCGGCGGAGGCCATGAACGTCGACATAGACGACGTACGGGCCTGGGGCCTGGACGTGGCGCTGGTCCTCGACCGGCTCGTCGACGGCGACCTGCGCGGCATGTTCGACGGCCCGACCACGGTCGGCATCGACCTGGACGCGCCGCTGATCGTCTTCGACCTCTCGCACATCGACCGCAACTCGATCGCGATGCCGATCCTGATGGCCATCGTCGGCGTGTGGCTGGAGCACACGTGGATCCGCCCCGACAGGAAGAAACGGATCTTCCTCGTCGAGGAGGCCTGGCACATCATCAACTCGCCGTTCGTCGCGCAGCTGTTCCAGCGGCTGCTGAAGTTCGGCCGGCGCCTCGGCCTGTCCTTCGTCGCCGTCGTCCACCACCTCAGCGACGTGGTGGACGGCGCGGCGGCCAAGGAAGCCGCCGCGATCCTGAAAATGGCCTCCACCCGCACCATCTACGCCCAGAAGACCGACGAGGCACGCGCCACCGGCGCCGTCCTCGGCCTGCCGCGCTGGGCCGTCGAGATCATCCCGACGCTCACCCCCGGCATCGCGGTATGGGACGTCAACGGCAACGTCCAGGTCGTCAAACACCTGATCACCGAGGCGGAACGGCCGCTGGTCTACACCGACCGGGCGATGACCGAGAGCTCCGCGATGCTGACGGACGAAGCCCTGGCCATCGGGCGGGCGGCGGACGCGGAGGCCCGGGAGCGGGCCGAGGCGATGGCGATGCGGCGGCAGTTCCGGGACGAGTCGAGCGAGACGGTGGCGTGACGCGGGGATACGGGGCCGGGCACAGGCACAGCGGTACGGGCCCGCAGGGCGGCTCGGGAGGCGCAGGGGGCCAGGGCGGCCCGGGTGGCGGGCGGGGCCGCGGTGTCCCCGACTCCCTCCTGGTCGGCGTCCTCGCCTTCCTCCTGGGCCTGACCGTCCTGGCCTGGACGGCGACGGGCCTGGCCGGCCTCCTTACGCACGGCGCCTGGCCGGACGGCGTGACCTTCACTCGTACGCCCATGGCGCTGCGCAGCCTCATAGCCGCCCCGCACGACCTCGGGGCCGCCTGGCCCGACACCCCCGCCGCACAGCTCTCCGGGTACGGCCTGTTCTGGGGCATCCTCATCAGCGAACTGCTGGTGCTGGTCGTCCTGGCGGTCTTCGCCATGGGGACGATCGCCCGCTATCGGGTGGTACGGGCCAATCGGCGGGCCGGGGGCAAGGACGCCGGGCCGGGCGGGGAGACGCGGGCGACGGCCGCGGGGGCTCCGGGTGCGGCAGCAGCTGCGGGCGGGCCCTTGGTGTCGGCAGCGGGTGCGGGGGCACCGACTGTTCCGGTGACCCCAGTGGCCCCAGTAGCCCCAGCAGCTCCGGTGGCCCCGGAGGCTCGGGTGACCTCGGAGGCTCCGGTTCAGAACACGCCCGCCACGGCAGTGACGTACGAGGCCCCCGCGGCCCCGTCGTCCCCGGGCCCCGCCCCCGCGGCAGCAGCCCCCGGAACGCCCGACACCACCACACCCACCACACCAATCACCATCGCTCCGATCACCACACCCAGCACCACCGCACCAACCACCCCAGCCGCCACCACACCACCCGCTCCCGGACTCACCCCCGGCGTGCACTACGGCAGCGACCGCCGCCAGGCGGGCGCGCTCGCCGCGGCCGCCATCACCGCGGCCGAGGGCCCGCTCGTGGTCGCCACCACCGACCCGGCCCTCTGGTCCGACACGAAGGACGCCCGCGCCAAACTGGGCCCGCTGCTCACGTACGACCCTCAGCACCTCCTGGACACTCCGGCCCGGATGCGCTGGTCGCCGACATCCGGCTGCGAGGACATCGGCACCGCCGCCGCCCGCGCGGCAGCTCTCCTCACGCCCGTACGCCCCTCCAGCGCCCTCGACTCGGCGGTGGCCGACGCCGCGACGACCCTCCTGCGCTGCTGGCTGCACGCCGCCGCCGTGGACGGCAGGCCCTTCCGGCAGCTGCACCGCTGGGCGCACGCCAAGGGTGCCGCCCAGGAGCCCGTACGCATCCTGCGGACGAACCAGAAGGCATCGGCGGGCCAGGCGGGCGAGCTGGAGTCCGTACTGACCGCGCACGCGGAACGCCGTGAGATGGCGCAGGAATTGGTCTCCCGCACCCTGGCGTCGCTCTCCTCGATCCACATCCGGGACGCCTGCAACTCGGCGCGATCCGATGCCCTGCTTCTCGAATCTTTCATCGACGAAGGGGGAACGCTCTACGTGGTAGGGGAATCCATCGAGGATCCGCGAACCACTCCGGGCGCGATGCCCCTGCTCGTCGCGCTCCTCTCCAACGTGGTCGAGCGCGGCCGCCGCATGGCCGAACGGTCATCCGCCGGCCGGCTCGACCCACCACTGACCCTCGTCCTGGACGACATCGCGGCGCTGGCGCCGTTCCCCGCGCTGCCCGGCCTCCTGGAAACCGGCCGCGCGCAAGGCCTGTTGACCCTGGCCACCCTGCGCTCCCGGGAGCAGGCCCGCGCCCGCTGGCCGCACAGCCCACTACCGGACTGACCCGGCGTCCGTTACGCCCGCTCCAGCGCCATCTCGCGTTCGATGGCCGTCCCGTCCTTGGGATCGGCCATCGTCCGGCCGGTCTCGACGAAACCGAGCGACCGGTAGAGCGCCACCGCGCGCCCGTTCTCCTCGTGCACCCAGAGCCGTACGCGGTCCACCGCCGGTTCGGAACGGCTCCACGCCCAGCCGACGGCCGCCGCGAACAGCTCGCGCGCCAGCCCCGTGCCGCGGTGCTCCGGGCGGACGTACACACCGACGATGTGTGCCCACGGCTCCTCGCCGCCCCGCTCGTCCGCGCCCTCCTTCTCGACGAGTACGACGACCATGCCGCCCCAACTGCCGTCGGCCCCCTCGCCGATGAACGTCAGCGGGTCCCGGTCCTCGTCACTGCGCCCCGCGCGCCGCTGCCACACCTCGTCCGGGTACGCGGCGACCTTCTCCAAGGACTCGTTGAAGGCGATACGCGATACGGGATCGGCGAGCGCCGCCAGCCGGAGTTCCCTGAGCCGCTTCCACTCGTCCGCCTTCACGGGCCTGATCAGATACCCCATCGGCCCAGCATCCCAGCAGCCGATCCCCCTGGCCACACGTCGTTCTCCCTTCACTCCCACCACTTGCTAGTTAGGCTAGCCTCACCTAACCACTCCCTGCTGCTCACGGAGATCTCCCCTTGCCCGACGCTCCCAACTCCTCCAGCCCCACCAGCCCAACCGACTCCACCGGCCCCGAAAACTCACCCAGGTCGACCATCCCAGACAGCTCCCCCGACCCGACGGCCTCAGCCCCACACGCACCGCCACCCCCGCCACGCGGCGCCGGGACTCTCGCCCTCCGCCTGGCCGGCATCGCCGGGATCGCGGCATCCGTGGCCTGGCTCATCGGCGACATCCTGCTGCTGGGGAAGCCCATGGGGTCGGCGGACCAGTACCCGATCCTCAACGCGTACGACGGCATGGCCCGCGACTCCCTGGCCGCAATGCTGCCCGCCTCCACCACCCGGCTGGCCTGGGGAGCACTGCTGGGCGTCCTGACCGGGCCGCTCTACCTCGTCGCCTGCCGCCACTTCCGCCAGGCCCTCTTCCCGCACCCCCGCCGCGTCTCCCTGCCGCCCTACCTCATGCTGACGGCCGGGTACGCGCTCGCGCCTTTCGCCCACGGATCGTTCTTCTACTGGGGGCAGGCCGCGAAGGCGGTCCATGAGTCCGGCGCCGGCTCCGACGCGCTGACCACTCTTCCGGGTGACCTCGCCACCGTGCTCTTCATCCCGTACGCGGTACTCCTGGCGCTCTGGGTTGTCGGCTCCGTGTGGATGGCCGTCCTCGTTTTCCGTGGCGGCACCGCTCTTCCCCGCTGGACGGGCATGGCGAACCCCCTGTTCTGCACGCTCATCGGGGCCCTCGTCACCAAGCTCTGGCCCGGTGCCATAGGCACCGCTCTCCAGGGGGCTGCCCTGAGCGTGGCCAACCTGCTCCTGTTCTCCCTCACCACCGTGGTGCTCTGGAAGAAGGCCGGCGAAGAGTCCCCGTAAGCCGCCCGAAAAGCCCCCCGGGAACGCAAAAAAGCTCCGGTTCCCGAACCAGAAGGTTCGGGAACCGGAGCTGAAAAATTGTTCGGCGGCGTCCTACTCTCCCACAGGGTCCCCCCTGCAGTACCATCGGCGCTGAAAGGCTTAGCTTCCGGGTTCGAAATGTAACCGGGCGTTTCCCTAACGCTATGACCACCGAAACACTATGAAGATGAACTCCAGCCGGCAAGGCGAGTTCGTTACTTCAGAACAAACACAGTGGACGCGAGCAACTGAGGACAAGCCCTCGGCCTATTAGTACCAGTCAACTCCACCTGTTACCAGGCTTCCATATCTGGCCTATCAACCCAGTCGTCTACTGGGAGCCTTAACCCCTCAAAGGAGGTGGGAGTCCTCATCTCGAAGCAGGCTTCCCGCTTAGATGCTTTCAGCGGTTATCCTTTCCGAACGTAGCCAACCAGCCATGCCCTTGGCAGGA